>NZ_JBKJYW010000172.1:0-10870 GCF_046715635.1 Serratia sp. (in: enterobacteria) | reverse complement strand
AGACGTTTGGCGTAGAGCGCCGCACGGTCGCCGCCAAAGAAGACTGGCAGCTCGATCTGCCTGCCATTGCCGCCAGCCTGGATAACGTCAAACTGATCTACGCCTGCAGCCCGAATAACCCGACCGGCAACCTGCTCGATCCCAACGATCTGCGCAACCTGCTGGAACTGGCCAAAGGCAAAGCTATCGTCGCCATCGATGAAGCTTATATCGAGTTCTGCCCGCAGGCGTCGGTTGCCGGTTGGTTGAGCGACTATCCGCACCTGGTAGTATTACGCACGCTGTCCAAAGCCTTTGCCCTGGCTGGCCTGCGCTGTGGCTTTACCCTGGCCAATGAGGACGTGATCGCCCTGCTGCTGAAAGTGATTGCCCCGTATCCGCTCTCGACCCCAGTGGCCGATATTGCCGCCCAGGCGCTGAGTACCGAGGGGATCCGCGTTATGCGCCAGCGCGTCACCGAGATTGCCGCCAACCGCAGCTGGCTACAGCAGGCGTTACGAGACTGCGCCTGCGTGGAGCAGGTCTTCACCAGCGATAGCAATTACCTGCTGGTTCGCTTTACCGCCTCAAGTCATGTCTTTAAAACCTTATGGGATCAGGGCATTATCTTGCGAGACCAAAATAAACAGCCTGGCCTGTCCGGTTGCCTGCGGATCACCATCGGCACCCGTAACGAATGCCAGCGCGTCGTTGACGCACTCAATACTCTGCCCGGCGCATAGGAGCCAACGTGAGCCAAAAATATCTCTTTATTGACCGTGACGGCACGCTGATTGCTGAACCCCCTGAAGACTTCCAGGTCGACCGCCTGGATAAACTGGCGTTGGAGCCGGACGTGATCCCTTCCCTGCTGGCCTTGCAGCAAGCCGGTTTCATCCTGGTGATGATCACCAATCAGGATGGCCTCGGCACCGCCAGCTTCCCGCAGGAAACCTTCGATCCACCGCACAACCTGATGATGCAGATCCTCAGCTCACAGGGAGTCAAATTCGACGATATCCTGATCTGCCCGCACAAACCGGAAGATCATTGCGAATGTCGTAAACCGAAGGTCGCCATGGTCAAAGGCTATCTGGAGCCGGGCGTGATGGACGTGGCCAACAGCTATGTGATTGGCGATCGGCAAACCGACATCCAACTGGCGGCCAATATGGGGATTCAGGGGTTGCTTTATCAGCGCCAGGCGCTGGGCTGGCAGGCCATCACCCATCAGTTGACCAAACGCGATCGCTATGCTCACGTTAACCGCGTGACCAAAGAGACACAGATTGACGTTAAGGTCTGGCTGGATCGCGAAGGCGGCAGCAAGATCAAAACCGGCGTCGGCTTCTTCGACCACATGCTGGATCAGATCGCCACCCACGGCGGCTTCCGGATGGATATTCAGGTGAACGGCGATCTGTACATCGACGATCACCACACGGTGGAAGACACCGGATTGGCGCTGGGTGAAGCACTGAGCAAAGCCCTGGGTGACAAACGTGGCATCGCACGCTTCGGCTTCGTGTTGCCGATGGATGAATGTCTGGCCCGTTGCGCCCTGGATATCTCCGGCCGCCCGCACCTGGAATACAAAGCGGAGTTCAACTACCAGCGCGTCGGCGATCTCAGCACCGAGATGATCGAGCACTTCTTCCGCTCGCTCTCTTACACCATGGGCTGCACCCTGCACCTGCGCACCAAAGGCAAAAACGACCATCACCGCGTCGAAAGCCTGTTCAAGGTGTTTGGCCGCACGCTGCGCCAAGCGATCCGCGTTGAGGGCAATACTCTGCCCAGCTCGAAAGGAGTGCTGTGATGAACGTGGTGATCCTGGACACTGGCTGCGCCAACCTCGCCTCGGTCAACTATGCGGTGCAGCGCCTGGGCTATCAGCCACAGGTGAGCCGCGATCCGGAGATCGTGCTGCGCGCCGACAAACTATTCCTGCCTGGTGTCGGTACTGCGCAGGCGGCAATGGACCAGTTGGAACAGCGCGACCTGATAGAACTGATCAAGGCCTGCACCCAGCCAGTGCTGGGGATCTGCCTGGGTATGCAGTTGCTGGCAGCCAGCAGTGAAGAAAATGGGGGTATCAAAACGCTAGGGATTATCGATACTCCGGTAACACAGATGACCGATTTTGGCCTGCCTTTGCCCCATATGGGTTGGAACCAGGTTACGGCGCAGGCCGGCGATCATCTGTTCCGCGGCATCGAGGATGGTGCTTACTTTTACTTCGTTCACAGTTATGCGATGCCGATATGCTCAAGCACCATCGCTCAGGCGAACTACGGCGAGCCCTTCACCGCCGCCGTACAAAAAGACAACTTCTTTGGCGTGCAGTTTCATCCAGAGCGATCTGGCAACGCCGGGGCGCAACTGTTGAAGAACTTTCTGGAGATGTAGGCAGCATGATTATTCCCGCTTTGGATTTGATCGACGGTAACGTAGTGCGCCTGCATCAGGGCGATTACGGCCAACAACGCGACTACGGCAACGATCCGCTGCTGCGTCTGCAAGACTATCAGCAGCAAGGGGCGCAAGTTTTACATCTGGTTGATTTGACCGGGGCCAAAGATCCGGCGGCTCGCCAGATCCCGCTGTTACGTAAACTGCTGGCCGGGGTAAGCGTACCGGTACAGGTTGGCGGTGGGATCCGTAACGAACAAGACGTTGTGGCACTGCTGGAAGCCGGAGCCACGCGCGTGGTCATCGGCTCCACCGCAGTCAAGCAGCCAGAGTTGGTACAGGGCTGGTTTGAACGCTACGGTGCCGATGCCATGGTGCTGGCGCTGGACGTACGCATCGACGCCGCAGGCCGCAAGAACGTGGCTATCAGCGGCTGGCAGGAAGACTCGGAGGCCACGCTGGAACAGGTGGTTGAGAAATATCTGCCGTTTGGCCTGAAACATGTGCTGTGCACAGATATCTCACGCGACGGTACGCTGAAAGGCTCTAACGTGGGGCTGTATCAGGAAGTGTGCCAACGCTATCCGCAGATCGCCTTCCAGGCTTCTGGTGGCATCGGCAACCTAGACGATATCGCCCAGCTGCGTGGCAGTGGTGTGGAAGGGGTGATCGTCGGGCGCGCCCTGTTGGACGGTAAATTCAGCGTTGAGGAGGCTATCGCATGTTGGCAAAACGGATAATCCCTTGTCTGGACGTCAAGGACGGGCAAGTGGTCAAGGGCGTGCAGTTCCGTAACCACGAAATCATTGGCGATATCGTGCCGCTGGCCCAGCGCTACGCGCAGGAAGGTGCCGACGAACTGGTCTTTTACGATATCACCGCCTCCAGCGATGGCCGGGTGGTAGATAAAAGCTGGGTATCACGCGTGGCGGAAGTGATCGATATCCCGTTCTGCGTGGCTGGTGGCATCAAGAGTGCCGAAGATGCCAGCCAGATCCTTTCCTTTGGGGCGGACAAGATCTCCATCAACTCCCCTGCACTGGCCGACCCAACGCTGATCAGCCGCCTGGCAGATCGCTTTGGCGTGCAGTGCATCGTGGTCGGTATCGACACCTGGTATGAAGCCGCAACCGGCAAATACCACGTCAACCAATATACCGGGGATGAAAGCCGCACCCGAGTCACCGAGTGGCAAACCCTCGATTGGGTGCAGGAAGTGCAAAAGCGTGGCGCTGGGGAGATTGTGCTCAACATGATGAACCAGGACGGCGTACGCAACGGTTACGATCTGGAACAGCTGAAGCGGGTACGTGAAGTGTGCAAGGTGCCGCTGATCGCCTCCGGCGGTGCCGGTACCATGGAACACTTCCTGGAGGCCTTCCGCGATGCCGACGTTGACGGCGCGCTGGCGGCTTCGGTATTCCATAAGCAAATCATCAATATCGGCGAACTGAAACGGTTCCTGGCAGAGAAAGGCGTGGAGATACGCGTGTGTTAACAGAACAACAGAAAGCTAAGCTGGATTGGGCAAAAACCGACAACCTGATGCCGGCAATCGTACAACATGCCGTTTCCGGCGAAGTATTAATGCTTGGCTATATGGATCAAGCTGCCCTGGACGTAACCGAGCAAACCGGCAAGGTGACGTTCTTCTCACGTACCAAGCAGCGTCTGTGGACCAAAGGCGAAAGCTCAGGCAACTTCCTTAACGTGGTCAGCATTACGCCAGACTGCGATAACGATACTCTGCTGATCCTGGCCAATCCGATCGGCCCAACCTGCCATTTGGGTAACGACAGTTGCTTCCATCCGGCAAGCAGCGACTGGGGCTTCCTGTACCAGCTTGAGCAATTGCTGGCCTCACGGAAAACCGCCAGCCCGGATAGCTCGTACACTGCCAAACTGTATGCCAGCGGTACCAAACGTATTGCACAGAAGGTGGGCGAGGAAGGCGTCGAAACCGCTCTAGCCGCTACGGTGAACGATCGCGAAGAGCTCACCAACGAAGCTTCCGACCTGATTTACCACCTGTTGGTGCTGTTGCAGGATCAGGATCTGGATTTGAGTAAGGTGATTGGTCGCCTGCGCGAACGGCACGAGAAATAGGCTCTCAAAGCCAAATTATAATATTTACCCCCCCTTATTATTTAGAGTCGCAGGAAAGTCTACACTCCTACAACACTAAGTAATAAGGGTAATGCTCTCTACCGTGTCGCCCGTTCGATTCGAAACTCACTGTTACTTTGCTCTTATCGCATCCCGATATTTCAAAACTTTTCTTTCAAATAAAGAGTAAACTATAGCAGCACTGAGTAAAGTGAAGAAGATAAATGTCGCCCATAAAAGGATACAATTAAAAGTGGTGATAGGAGGCTGAGTAAAATAACGAATAGTTAATAACACCGGCAAATTGGTAAGATAGGCTGCATATGACCATCTGGCCACGTACGCCGTAATTTTTCTCAGCAATCCAGTGATATTTATCTTATAACCAGAAACTATCAGACATGCAAAACCAATATTGGAAATATTGAAAAGAAATATTTTCAACACAATACTTTTATCGATATAATCATCAGGCTTTGCAGCAATATAGACAGTTAAGGGTATGAGTATTAACCCAAGTATTGCAAATTTATTAATCCGGTCATGAATAAATAACCATGCAAACACAACACCTATCATGATCGAGTCTACTCTATATAATGAAATTGTTCTAATTTCATTAAATGTCATATTGGTATACAAAGTAGCATGAACTCGCAGGAGCAAGGGAACCAGTAGCATTATAAACATTGACATTAACACTCCGACGTTTTTGTTTTTAGTTAGCAGTATTGAAAACGACATGACTAGCGGAGTGATAAAATAAAATACTTCTTCCACAGCCAAACTCCATGCCTCACCAAAAAAAGAGGGGTGAGGAGAAAGCAGACTTTGCGTGAAAGTACTAAATTCTACTATGTTAGGGAAACTTTCCTGTCTTATGGTAGTAATCAAAATAATATTGATAAATAAGAAAAGGATGTAACTTGGGTAGGTCCTCATCCATCGTCTAAACCAAAAGCCACTAATCCAATCAAAGGGTTTCTGTGAGCTATCGATCTTTGAAAAAATGATCCTGCCAATAAGAAAGCCAGAAAGAACAAAAAAAAGCTCAACCCCCATGAAACCACCAAATTTAAATAATTGGCTATCGGGGAAAACAGGCTTAAGAAAAATACGGCCATGAGAAAGTAAAACAAGACATATTGCTAAAGCTCTGCAAAGATCTAACCAGGGATTGAGTTTATGATTCATTTACATCGCCTATGCATATAGCACACAATCACCCACCCTACCCCCTTATTCTTTTAAGTGACAGGGGTCGATATAATAAAACCGCCAGGTATTAACCATGGCGGCTTTATTTTATTCAAACGTCAGGATTATTCCATCCATTCGGTATGGAATACGCCTTCTTTATCGGTACGCTTATAAGTATGAGCACCGAAGTAGTCACGCTGCGCCTGGATCAGGTTGGCAGGCAGCACCGCAGAACGGTAGCTGTCGTAGTAAGCGATCGCCGCAGAGAAGGTTGGCGTTGGGATGCCGTTCTGCACCGCATAGGAAACCACATCACGCAGTGCCTGCTGATACTCATCGGCGATTTGCTTGAAGTAAGGTGCCAGCAGCAGGTTGGCGATGTCGGCATTCTCAGCGTAGGCATCGGTGATCTTCTGCAGGAACTGAGCGCGGATGATACAACCGGCACGGAAGATCTTAGCAATTTCGCCGTAGTTCAGATCCCAGTTGTTTTCCTTGGAGGCCGCTTTCAACTGAGAGAAACCCTGCGCATAGGAAACGATTTTACCCAGGTACAGAGCGCGACGAACTTTCTCGACAAACTCGGCTTTCTCGCCGCTGAAGGCTGCAACTTTCGGGCCGCTCAGCACTTTAGAAGCCGCTACGCGCTGGTCTTTCAGAGAAGACAGGTAACGCGCGAACACCGACTCGGTGATCAATGACAGTGGCTCGCCCAGATCCAGAGAGCTCTGGCTGGTCCATTTGCCGGTGCCTTTGTTGGCCGCTTCATCCAGGATCACATCAACCAGGTATTTACCCTCTTCGTCTTTCTTGGTGAAGATGTCTTTGGTGATGTCGATCAGGTAGCTGTTCAGTTCGCCCTTGTTCCACTCGGCGAAGGTTTCAGCCAACTGCTCGTTGTTCAGATTCAGCGCCTGCTTCAGCAAGGAGTAGGCTTCTGCGATCAGCTGCATGTCACCGTATTCGATACCGTTGTGCACCATCTTCACGTAGTGACCAGCACCGTCAGAACCGATATAGGCTACGCATGGCTCACCTTCAGCCACAGCAGCGATTTTCTTCAGGATAGGTGCTACCAGCTCATAAGCTTCTTTCTGGCCACCAGGCATGATTGAAGGCCCTTTCAACGCGCCTTCTTCGCCACCGGAAACGCCGGTACCAATAAAGTTGAAGCCCTGAGCAGACAGCTCGCGGTTACGACGGATGGTGTCCTGATAGTAGGTGTTACCACCGTCGATCAGGATATCGCCTTTATCCAGGTGCGGAGTCAGCGAGGCAATGGTCTTGTCCGTAGCTTCGCCCGCTTTTACCATCAGCAAAATGCGGCGCGGTGTTTCCAGCGATGCAACAAACTCTTCGACGGTGTAGTGCGGAACCAGGTTTTTGCCCGGGTTCTCAGCTATAACCTCGTCAGTCTTGTCGCCTGAACGGTTAAAGATAGAAACGGTATAGCCACGGCTTTCGATGTTCAAAGCCAGATTGCGGCCCATCACCGCCATGCCGACAACGCCGATTTGCTGTTTGGACATTAGGAACTCCTGTCTGAGGATGACACCTGTATCACGGCTCTTGGCCAACAGGTTTTTGATGTGGCCAACATGTTAACTCAGGATTGTGCCCACAGGGTAGTGATTGGTGCGATAGGTCACATAATGGCTACCAGCAGGTTGAATTTTGAGCCCATTCACTTCACTTAAATGGAAAAAGTGGCACTGGATTGTCTACGGAGAACCAGCACCACTTTTTGCAAAATCAGCTAGGGTTAAACTGCAACCTCTTTAGCCTGTTGCTCTTTAAACGCCTTCACTTTGTCGGCCAACAACTGCTCGCTGCTTCGGATCATGTCAGTGTATTGAGTATTGACAAATCCCCATAAAGTTGAATGTTGATCCTCGGCGTAACCGACCATAAACGGCAATGTTGTCACTACTGTCAGGCCAGGCGCAGATTCAAGATAGCGATCGATGGTGTTGTTCGCCGAATCGATATTCTTCTCATCCCACTGACTGATAAGTTCTATACCTTGCCGCGAATAAATATTCATTACCATGCTGGTCATACGGTTGATATAAACGTATTCGATACCGTCAATCTCCTTCACGGCAAGGACACGGGTATCTTCATGTAAATGCGCAATAATACCAGCAAAAACATGCCAGCCCCATTCAGTTGAACGCAGATGCTTGACGACTTTATCAAGTTGGATGTCAAAATCAGCCGGGAACAGTACATCGTCTTCACATATCATCGCCATTTCAGTTTGACGATCGGCCAGTGTTGACAACATGTACTTATAGCTCATTCCACATCCAATCCAACCGATCCGATGACGAACGCCTTCAATAATCTGAAAACCATATGTCGGCTTACTCAAGAATGCCTGTTTACGAACAGGCGTTTCCGTCAGTGACAAACAGAGTTTTGGTATATCAGTCTCATTGTGAGGAATAAAATCAGCACTCTCTTTATATTGCTGGAATTCGATCAGATCGTTTGCCAGCATATAACGCTTAAAGTAGACATCAAACTGCTTGTCCGAACGCGTGAAATCGGCAATATCCTGGCGACGACGAGCATAGAAGTTATTATCAGCCAACAGTTGAGCAATCTTATCAGCCATGGCATTGACATCACCAACCGGTGCAAAATCGATCACATTAGCCAATATATCATGTTGTTGAATGTCAGAACTGGTCTCACTGACAATTGGCGTTCCCAATGACAATGTTTCATACAACCGGGTAGTTTCTAGCAAAGCATCTTCATAATAATGAATATTGATAATCAACTTAGCGCGCTGTACCAACCGGGTCAGATCCTGACCAAACACTTCGGAAGCAATGTGTACATTAAAACGTTTACTCAACTGACGCAGATAACTCTGGCGACGCTCACAATTTGGGTCACCATAGAACAAAACATCAATGTCTTTTTCATCTTGTGCCGGTTGCAAATTATAACCTGTATGAGATAAATGATCTGCATAGTTGTCATAAGATGAAATAGGCATATAAAACAGTTTTTGATACGGTATGCCTTGCTGCAAAAGGTACTCAATATTGGTCAATGAGTAATCAAATACAGCAATTGCATTATTCAAAATGGAGAAGTATTCGGCAGTAAACCAACGAGGGTTAATTGACTGCTCCATTTGGAAAGCCACATAGTTTTTCGGGAGCTCAGGGAACATTTGAGGGCAAATAACGATGTGCATCTGTCCACTATCCGCAACGGCAGAATAGGCATGTACAATAGTCACACCAAGCCCGAGGTCAACGAGTGATTTTTCTACACGATGCGCAACATACAACGTATGTCGAGAAGCAAGTATCACAACGTGTTGAGTATCGATATGCGTCAGTGGCATTGGCGTATCTGCAGTATTTTTTGCCACACGCCGCAAACTGGCTGTCAACTCTGAGAGATTGCCCGTGGCCAAAAGACGCAAAGCCGTCTTGACCTTTCTACCCAGCGCATTATAGGGATGCGGATGATTGCGGAATGCATACCATATTTTTGATACCAGTGAACTACTGTTATCTGAACGATGAGTGAAATAATGCCGTGTCAGATCACGCATAACACAGAACTCACCTCGGATTGCCCGCCCCAACATACGCACCGGCATCGTTAATTTCCAAGAAAGACTCTTGCGCATCATTAACATATCAGCATGCTGCTGATGCAAAGCTTCTTCTTTTTGACTTATTACCCTGTTTAATTCGTCAACAAGCAACTCACGTTCTTTATCTTGACTTTGCTGTGTATGCGCCTGGGCCTGTTTTAAGGTCAGATCTTTATGTAATAAAGATTCTTGCAGAGTGATATTCTCCTCTATTTGCAATTGCAACTGATGCTTCTGCTGTTGCAACTGCTCCTCTAGAGAAATAATAATCTGCTGCTTATCATTTATATTCTGATCTTGCTCATCAATAACACGGAATATTTCCGTGCGTATATTATTTTCCCGTTTGATACGCTCAGACACCAGTTCGCCAACGGTCATAGCCATGCTGTTCATCCCTACCAAAGCATCAGTTTCCGATAAATAATAATTTATATGATAATTCACAATGTCAATTTCCGCCGGTTTCGACAAGCGAAAATATAAATATTCTGAATCAAAAATAAAATCAAATGGAACAAGATAAGAGAGTAGATAGAACGCCATACGATTGGCACGCTCAGACTCACTTTTAGCATCAGCAATAAAAGAGTAGGAACTATCTCCTAACACCTGAACCGGCTTTTGCAGCAGCAATCCCTCAAGACCTACGCTCGAGTTTATCGTCAAAATTTGCTTACAGCGAAACAGAAATTCAAGGCTGTTCGGAGAATCATCTACGTTTACATTTCCATCCTTCAGTTGGAAACGGCTCCCTGGGTGAGGACGAATAAGCAGCCGATCATCCGAACATAACGTGTTAGCGTAAGAAATCATCGATAAATTATTAAAGCCATGACTATAGGCGATAATATTAGAATCATCTTCAACCTGCATCGCCAGGCCGAAATCAAATTCTGCCTCTTTATCTTCTGGCAAGCGTACTTGAGAGAAAAATCGATGCAGTTCCGGCATTGTCAACTGAACCTGGTAGTCATCAGCAACCTTCAAATAGCGTGAATAGGCCTCCGTATTGCCATTAACGCCAGAAAAATCGACATATCCAGTTCCCAGGTACATTGGTGATCGTAGCGGACCCACTTCAATATGAATGACCGGAATTGAGAGTTTATCAGCCACATTTTCCAACGAAGGACAATTACAGATACTGAGGATAGCATCAATCCCTGAGTTCCTTGGCGACAATAACATAGCCTCAAGCTCGGCTTCCAACTCTGGAATACTCTGCGTCAGAAACGTATTAAAAGCACTCATAGGGTTATGTCGGTTGGAGTCCAACAACCGGGTGAAAAGTTCACCGTCAAGCATCTTGAAGTCATGCTTATCGAACGACTCTTGGCTCGGCGCTACATATCCCAGATTAGCCATGGTAGGCCCATCCAACTCCCAACGACCTTGATCAAGCCATTGATCTGGAGGAAGAAGGTAATCTGTTCCGGTAATAAACAGACTCTTGTCTTTTAAAGAGCATAGCAAGCGATAGAAAACCCATAAATAGGGTGCCCTAACCCCTCGAAAAGGGTATGGAGGTAAAAATACGGCAAGCAT
>NZ_JBKJYW010000171.1:0-6369 GCF_046715635.1 Serratia sp. (in: enterobacteria) | reverse complement strand
GTCGCTAGATGCCCGGGTGGTGAACCTGGTCGGTGAAGGTTTTGATGTGGGCATCGGCAGCCAGGTCGATCCCGATAGCCGGCTGGTAGCACGCCCGCTCTACCCAATGCAGATGCTATTGGTCGCCGCCCCCGGTTACCTTGCCCAGCATGGCACACCGCAGGTGCCAGAAGATCTGCTGCAACACAGTTGCCTGCTGCACCGCAATCCGGACACCGGGCGTAATGTAAAATGGCCACTGGCACACAAAACGCTGGATCTGCATGGCCGCCTGACTGCCAGCAGCCCGGAGATGTTGCTAGATTCCGCGCTGTCCGGGCTGGGCATCGCTTGCCTGTCGCGCTGGCATGTGGAACAGCATTTTGCCCAGGGAACCTTGTTGCCAGTGCTGCAAGATCACTGGCCTAAACCCACACAAATCTGGCTCTACTATGCCTCGGCAGATCTGCCGCCGCGGGTGCGCGTCTGGGTCGATTTTTTACTGGCGCATTTTCGCCGCTAATCGGCATGATGCGATCGCAATCACGCTTTAACGATCTTTCGGATAATCGGCATTTTCCATTCAAGCCGCTGATAGCAAGGGTTACAAATATTCCTGTAACGGGTAACTGTACAGCGTTCAAACTGCTCCCCCCATTCTTTGACCCACGTCAAAAAAAGCGGCACCACACCCATATATAGTGCCCGTAGAGATTCAACCACCTATATGTAGTAGTTATCCACAATATCATCCACACCCTCCGCAGCCCTTGCGCCCTGCGGTTTTGCCCTGTGGATAAGCCGACGCTCCCCCATGGGGACAGGAGTTACAACGTGAAACCAGTAGTGATTAAACGGGACGGTTGCCAGGTATCTTTTGACGAGATGCTGATCAAGCAGGCCATCGAGCGGGCCGCTTTGGCCGCTGAAGTTGTCGATGCTGACTACTGTGCTACCGTCGCCCGCGTGGTCGCTCAACAGATGGAAAATCGACCGCGTGTCGACATCCACGAAATCCAGCAGGCGGTAGAAAACCAGCTGATGTCTGGCCCGTATAAGCAGCTGGCACGTACCTACATCGAATATCGCCACGATCGTGACGTCTCGCGTGAGCTGCGCGGGCGGCTGAACCAGGAAATTCGTGGTCTGGTGGAACAAAGCAACGTCGCGCTGCTCAATGAGAACGCTAATAAAGACAGCAAGGTGATCCCTACCCAGCGCGATCTGCTGGCCGGTATCGTCGCCAAGCACTACGCCAAACAGCATATCCTGCCGCGCGATGTGGTGCTGGCGCATGAGCGCGGCGAAATCCACTATCACGATCTCGACTACTCACCGTTCTTCCCGATGTTCAACTGTATGCTGATCGATCTGAAAGGCATGTTGACCAACGGCTTCAAGATGGGCAACGCCGAGATCGAGCCGCCGAAGTCGATCTCCACCGCCACCGCCGTGACCGCGCAGATCATCGCTCAGGTCGCCAGCCATATTTATGGCGGTACCACCATCAACCGCATCGATGAGATCCTCGCCCCCTTCGTCACCGAGAGCTTCCACAAGCACCAGCAGGTGGCGCAGCAGTGGCAGATCCCGGACGTGGCAGGCTATGCGATGACCCGCACCGAGAAAGAGTGTTACGACGCCTTCCAGTCGCTGGAATATGAAGTCAACACCCTGCACACCGCCAACGGCCAGACGCCGTTTGTCACCTTCGGTTTTGGCCTGGGCACCCGTTGGGAATCACGCATGATCCAGCAGTCGATCCTGAAAAATCGTATCGCCGGGCTGGGTAAAAATCGTAAAACCGCCGTGTTCCCGAAACTGGTCTTCGCCATCCGCGACGGCCTGAACCATAAGTTTGGTGACGCCAACTACGACATCAAACAGCTGGCGTTGGAATGTGCCAGCAAACGCATGTACCCGGACATCCTCAATTACGATCAGGTGGTCAAGGTCACCGGTTCGTTTAAAACGCCAATGGGTTGCCGCAGCTTCCTCGGCACCTATGAAGAGAACGGCGAGCAGATCCACGATGGCCGCAACAATATCGGCGTGATCAGCCTGAACCTGCCACGTATTGCTCTGGAAGCCCAGGGTAACGAAGACCGCTTCTGGCAGTTGCTGGATGAGCGTCTGCTGCTGGCCAAGAAAGCGCTGATGACCCGCATTGCCCGCCTGGAAGGCATCAAGGCCCGCGTGGCGCCGATCCTGTATATGGAAGGAGCCTGTGGCGTGCGGTTGAAAGCCGACGATAATATCGCAGAGATCTTCAAGAACGGCCGCGCCTCGATTTCGTTGGGCTACATCGGCGTGCATGAAACTATCAACGCGCTGTTTGGCGTAGAAAAACACGTGTACGACGACGAGCAGCTGCGTGCCAAGGCCATCGCCATCGTTGAACGCCTGAAAAACGCCACTGAAAGCTGGAAGGAAGAAACCGGCTACGGCTTCAGCCTGTACAGCACGCCAAGTGAGAACCTGTGCGATCGCTTCTGCCGCCTGGATACCAGCGAGTTTGGCGTAGTTGCCGGGGTGACCGATAAGGGCTATTACACCAACAGTTTCCACCTCGACGTGGAGAAAAAGGTTAACCCGTACGACAAGCTGGACTTCGAAGCGCCGTACCCACCTTTGGCCAATGGCGGTTTTATCTGTTACGGCGAATACCCGAACCTGCAGCACAACCTGAAGGCGCTGGAAGACGTGTGGGATTACAGCTACACCCGCGTGCCTTATTACGGTACCAACACGCCTATCGATGAGTGTTACGAGTGCGGTTATACCGGTGAATTTTCTTGTACCAGCAAGGGCTTCACCTGCCCGAAATGTGGCAACCATGATTCGGCAAAAGTGTCGGTGACCCGCCGCGTGTGTGGCTATCTGGGGAGCCCGGATGCGCGGCCGTTCAACGCCGGTAAGCAGGAAGAAGTGAAACGCCGGGTGAAACATCTGGGCAACGGGCAGATTGGTTAACTTTAGCTAGCGGCCCCTCACCCTAACCCTCTCCCACAGGGAGAGGGGACCGAATGTGCCACATCTTAACGACGACATTCGTCCTCAACATTAGCCTAGCTTCAGATTAACTTCTGCATCTGAGCACACCGCTGGGCCTGCTCCCTCTCCCCGTGGGAGAGGGTTGGGGTGAGGGGCAATATAAAAGAACGCAATACTATGAATTTTCACCAGTATTATCCTATCGACGTGGTCAACGGCCCCGGTACCCGCTGCACGCTGTTTGTCGCTGGCTGCGTGCACCAATGCCCCGGCTGCTATAACAAAAGCACCTGGCGGCTGAACTCCGGCCTGCCGTTTACCCAGCAGATGGAAGACCAAATCATTGCCGATCTCAACGACACTCGCATTCCACGCCACGGGCTATCGCTGTCCGGTGGCGATCCGCTGCACCCAGCCAACGTCGCCGCCGTGTTGCAGTTGGTCAAGCGAGTCCATGCCGAATGCCCCGGCAAAGATATCTGGCTGTGGACCGGCTATAAGCTGGATGAACTGGATAGTGAGCAGATGCAGATCGTCGATCTGATTAACGTGTTGATAGACGGCAAGTTTGTGCAGGATTTAAAAGACCCGGCGCTGATCTGGCGTGGCAGCGCTAACCAGGTGGTTCATAAGCTGCGTTAATGTTGATGTCCGTCCGGGTTTCCGACTGGCTTCGATGTGACGCTGTTTCAGTGTCCTAATAGCCACAACCGGCTGCGGGTATTTTCGCGATGGCTCCAGTTCAAAATCCCCTGGTCTTAGTGCAAGTGCTTCATTCAATCTTGCGCCGGTGTTCCATAAAGTATCAAAGTACATGCGCCGAGTTAGATCGTCAAAGTAGCTCAGTAATACGACTACCTCTGGAGCTAGTAGATATTTCTGTAATCCTGCGCCCAGCTGTGCGGCGTGATCACGCATCGATCGGACGGTATCAAGCGACAGGTATCCCTGTCCCTGGGAGGTGTCGCTACATGAATTATGTAAAAGTTCGCGGAGCGGCCACCTGCACAGAACGGGGAAGGGAAGAAGAAGACGGCCAGCCCGATACACTACATATTGTGCGCTGGTCAGCTGCGATCGAAACCAGATGTTAATTTTTTGGGGATGGCCAGGAACGAAATGATCAACAAAGGATGTGAGCAAATAAGCCGTACAAGGCGACATTTTGAGGCAGACAAAGAGCCTCAATTTAGAGGACTGAATTTTTGGCTTGCCAATGACATATAAATAATTAATGAATTCAAACTAAAAAATACATCATATGAATGAAAAATTCGATATTACCCATGCATATCAAACTATAACCTCATTTTTTCGTAAGGCTAGCTTTGACGAATGCATTAGAGATATAATGTTCTTTAGTACCAAATGTCGTATAAATAAAAGGAGCTTGTTTAATGGACTATAGTTATTTTCTTAGACAACACATGCAGGCTGAAAGAAAAATGGCATTATCCCTTGATAAAGGTGTTGAGGGTGTCTATGAGAAAGCAATTGATACAACCGAGGCAATATATGATGGATTTGAAAGGCTTTCTTGGCGAACATCATGTTTCATAGATAAATATGAAGATGTTTGTCAATAAATTAAAATAGAAGACGACCGTTATTTTTATGGTATTTTGGAGTTATTTGGAAAGAGAGATATACTTCTGCATATGCTGATTTTATATGTTGAATTTGTTTTAGATGATGAGGATAGAACCCAAAGAGAAGCTAAATCAAGAACAAGAGGGACAAGTAAATTATTTGCTGCGTTTACGTCTGGAGTGCTAACTAAGAAAGCTATTGCTTATACAATAGGTAAATCTTTATCTGGATCGCCTGAGATTTTAGCCTCAATCAGGAAACAAACATATAAGAAGGGGCCATGGGCTTTAACGGGTGTTGCATTGTATGGGCAAGTTCAAAGAGCTGCTATGGCCGCAAGAAAACTAAGAACGCTTGAACCTCGCTATTATAACATACTATATAATAATAGAATTGAGATGCTATATATATATGTAAATCCAATTATAACGACGTTAATAATGAAGCTTAGAGGTAAACATAACTCTACGCTTGAAGAAAAAATTGAAATTTTAGAAGGGGTAATTGACTTATGATTGTCGAAATATTAGAAATAATAAAAATCATGATTAATTTTGTTTTAAAATACGTTAAACTAATTGTATTTACTATATTCTTTAATTTCCTTCCAACTGCTGTCGTTGTTTTATTGTATTTGCTGTATTTGGCATTTATACCAGAATATAGTGGGAGGTTATTAATAATATCAATTATTGTGGTCTTCTATTTATCTTGGAAGTATATCCCAGATAAGTATACATAAAAAGGCCGTTTTAAACGGCCTTCAATAGTTCCGTATTCAACATCCATAAACGTTAGCACGTTTGTGACAACAAAATAAGCGTTAGTGGCGTTTTTTTTGCTCAATTCATTCGAGTTCTCAGTAACTCTTTCACAGTGCTCAGCCCCATCATCTCCCTGTCCCAAATTGTTCATCAGTTCGCCACCTGCGCGTCACCTGATTGTCATCTACCCCCGGCAACATTAGCCCAACTTTGTTACCGAGTGCCGATCATGAATTCTATCGCCGCTTTTTCGCTTTCTTCCCCAACCGAAGTGCCGAGGTATTGGCTATGACGCACTTATCTAGACATCCGACCAGTTATCCCACCCGATATCAGCAGATTGCCGCCCAGCTGGAGCAGGAGCTGTGCAACCAATACCGTTGTGGAGATTATCTGCCTTCAGAACAACAGCTTGCTGAGCGTTTTGAGGTCAATCGCCATACGCTGCGCCGTGCCGTGGACGAGCTGGTAGAACGCGGTTGGCTGCAACGCCGCCACGGTATCGGCATTTTGGTGCTGCTACGCCCGTATAACTATCCACTGCACGCCAACACCCGCTTCAGCCAGAATCTGTTCGAGCAGGGCAGCCACCCCACCAGTGAGCGCTTACTCGCTGTTTTGCGCCCGTGCAATGGGCATATCGCCAGCGCACTCAACCGTGAAGAGGGCGAAAACATCATCCACCTGCGCACCCTGCGCCGGGTGAACGGCGTTCCCCTCAGCGTGATTGACCACTATCTGCCCGATCTGGACTGGTGGCCCGCGCTGCAACAGTTCCACAGCGGTTCGCTGCACGAGTTTATCCAACAACAGATCCACCAGCCGCTGACCCGCCGCCAGACCCGCATCAGCGCACGGCGTGCCCAAGCCAAAGAGAGCCGCCTGCTGGAGATCGCTACCCATGCCCCCTTGCTCTGCGTGCGCACCCTAAATACCTGTATCGGCAGCGATTTGGTGGCGGAATACTCCGTCAGCCTGGCGCGCGCCGACATGATCGAACTGACGATGGAGCACTGAATGCAATCCTTACAGCAGAGACAAC
>NZ_JBKJYW010000170.1:0-23578 GCF_046715635.1 Serratia sp. (in: enterobacteria) | reverse complement strand
GCGCCTTCCTGAGCTGGCTGCGCGAACGGGTCGGCTTCATCTGCGGGCAGGTCATTCGCCAGCGTATGCGTGCGCAGGTGCTGGATAAGCTGCAACAGCTTGGCCCCGCCTGGATCCAGGGCAAGCCGGCCGGGAGCTGGGCCAGCATCATCGTTGAGCAGATTGAGGACATGCAGGATTACTATTCCCGCTATCTGCCGCAAATGTATCTGGCCGTGTTTATCCCGGTGCTGATCCTGATCACCGTCTTCCCGATCAACTGGGCGGCTGGGTTTATCCTGCTGGCTACCGCCCCGCTGATCCCATTGTTTATGGCGCTGGTCGGCATGGGGGCGGCCGATGCCAACCGCCGTAACTTTATCGCGCTGGCCCGGCTCAGCGGCAATTTCCTCGATCGCCTGCGCGGCCTGGATACCCTGCGCCTGTTTAATCGCGGCCAGGCGGAAACCAATCACATTGCCAAATCCTCGGAAGATTTCCGCCAGCGCACTATGGAAGTGCTGCGCCTGGCCTTCCTCTCCTCCGCCGTGCTGGAATTCTTCGCCTCGATTTCCATCGCCGTGGTGGCAGTCTATTTTGGCTTCTCCTACCTCGGTGAGCTGGATTTTGGCAGCTATGGCACGGGCGTTACGCTGTTTGCCGGTTTTCTGGTGCTGATCCTGGCACCGGAGTTTTTCCAACCGCTGCGCGATCTGGGCGCCTTTTACCATGCCAAAGCCCAGGCCGTGGGCGCTGCCGAAGCGCTGGAAACCTTCCTGGCCGCCGAGGGGGAGCAGGTTGGCAATGGCTCCCAAACGCTAAATAGCGAAGAACCACTGACCGTGCAGGCACAGCAGTTGGAAATCCTCTCTCCCAATGGCGTAGTGCTTGCGGGGCCGCTAGATTTTACCTTGTCCGCCAATCAGCGTATTGCCTTGGTCGGGCTTAGCGGTGCCGGGAAGAGTTCGTTGCTGAATCTGCTGTTGGGCTTCCTGCCCTATCGGGGATCGTTGCTGATCAACGGTATCGAACTGCGCGAGTTGGCTGCGGTTAACTGGCGTCAGCAACTGGGTTGGGTGGGTCAAAACCCCCATCTGCCAGCCCAAACGCTGCGGGACAATATTCTGCTCGGCAACCCACAGGCCAGCGAGGCCCAATTGCAACAGGCCGTCGAGCAGGCTTACGTCAGTGAATTCCTGCCGCATTTACCCAAGGGATTGGCAACCGATCTGGGCGATGGCGCTGCCCGGCTTTCCGTTGGGCAAGCTCAGCGTGTGGCCGTGGCGCGAGCGCTGCTCAGCCCCCGCCGTTTGCTGTTACTGGATGAACCTGCGGCCAGCCTGGATGCCCACAGCGAACGTTTGGTGATGCAGGCGCTGAATGCAGCGTCTCACCAGCAGGCCACGCTGTTGGTCACGCACCAGTTGGAAGATACCGAAGATTATGACCAGATTTGGGTGATGGACAGCGGAAAAATCGTCCAGCAGGGCAACTACGCCACGCTCAGCACCCAGCCCGGTCTGTTTGCCAAACTGATTGCACACCGCAGCGGGGAGCTATAATCATGCGCGTTTTGCTGCCATTCCTGGCGTTGTATCGCCGCCACACGTTTCTGATTTTACTGGGTATCGTGCTGGCTATCGTCACCCTGCTGGCCAGCATTGGCCTGCTGGCGCTGTCCGGCTGGTTCCTGGCTGCCTCTTCGCTGGCCGGGCTGGCGGGGTTATATACCTTCAACTACATGCTACCGGCCGCGGGCGTTCGGGGTGCGGCAATCTTCCGTACCGCCGGGCGTTATGCAGAACGGGTCGTCAGCCATGACGCTACCTTCCGTGTGTTGTCCCATCTGCGGGTATTTACCTTCCGTCAGATCCTGCCGCTGTCACCGGGTGGTATTGCCCGTTTCCGTCAGGCTGAGCTGCTCAACCGCCTGGTTGCCGACGTTGATACACTCGACCACCTGTACCTACGCGTTATTTCGCCAATGGTCAGCGCTGCGGTGGTCATTGTAGTAGTCACCTTCGGCCTCAGTTGGCTGGATGTTCCGTTAGCCCTGACGCTGGGCGGAATTTTGTTATTGCTGTTGCTGGCCGTTCCGCCGATCTTCTATCGCGCAGGTAAGCCTATTGGGGAAGAGTTGACCTTGTTACGCAGCCAGTACCGCACCGACCTGACCGCCTGGCTACAGGGGCAGGCCGAACTGGTGGTGTTTGGCGCGCTGGACGGTTTCCGGCATAAACTCAACGCTACCGAACAGCGCTGGCAGCGCCGCCAGTGGCAGCAGGCTTCGCTAGGAGGGATTGCCCAGGCGCTGATGATCCTGGCAAGTGGCCTCACCGTCACGCTATTGCTGTGGCTTGCCGCCGCGGGGATCGGTGGCGATACTCAACCCGGTGCCCTGATTGCCCTGTTTGCCTTTGCTGCCCTGGCCTCTTTTGAAGCCATGATGCCCGTCGCTGCCGCGTTCCAACATCTGGGCCAGGTAATCGCTTCGGCAACCCGGGTCAAGCAGATCATCGATCAGCAACCGGAAGTCACCTTCCCTGCCAGCGGTCCAGCCTCACAGTCAGGCGCAGAGCTGCAACTGAGCGAGGTGTCCTTCACCTATCCCGACCAGCCGCTACCGGTGTTGACCAACGTGACGTTGAACATCGCCGCGGGTGAGCACATCGCGCTATTGGGCCGTACCGGCTGTGGGAAATCGACCCTGCTGCAATTGCTGACCCGCGCCTGGAATGCCGACGGTGGCCAAATTCAGCTCAACGGACAGCCACTGGCTAGCTATGATGAATCTACGCTGCGTGCCATGACGACGGTAGTGAGCCAACGGGTGCATATCTTCAGCAGTACCCTACGTGAAAACCTGCGTATCGCCGCACCTGCGGCCACCGATGAGGAGTTAAACCACGCACTGCAACAAGTTGGTCTGGATAAGCTGCTGGAAAATGAGGGGCTGAATGCCTGGTTGGGTGAAGGTGGCCGGCAGCTTTCCGGTGGTGAGCAACGCCGTTTGGGCATTGCCCGCGCCCTGCTGCATCAAGCCCCGCTATTGCTGCTTGATGAGCCAACCGAAGGGCTGGATGCCGAAACCGAACAACAGATCCTGGCCCTGCTCCGCCAGCATTGCCGCGGCAAGACGTTAATTCTGGTGACTCACAGACTCTATGGGCTGGAGCATTTCGATCGCATCTGCGTGATGGACGGTGGCAGTATCGTGGAACAAGGCAGCCACGCGGCGCTAATGCGCCAGCCTGGTCGTTACGCCCAATTTCACCAACGTATCAGTAATCTATCGCTGTAAAACCGCCTGTGGGCGACGCTAAGAGGTTTTATGCGCATTGTTAAGCTGTCATCGCAGTCTGTAGCGTTTCCCTCACCAGAGGCCGCCCTGCACGATCCTAACGGACTGTTGGCCATCGGTGGCGATTTGACGCCTACGCGGCTGCTGGCAGCCTATGAGCGTGGGATCTTCCCCTGGTATTCGCCTGGGGAAGCCATCCTCTGGTGGTCACCCGATCCACGGGCGGTGCTATTCCCAGTGGAATACCATGTCAGCCGCAGCTTCAAGCGATTCCTGCGCAACCCTCCGTTCCGCATTACCCTAAATCATGATTTTGCCGCCGTGATCGCCGCCTGCTCATACCGCCCAGATGAAGGCACCTGGATCGGCGAGGAGGTGCAGCAAGCCTATTTACAATTACATCACCTCGGGCATGCCCATTCCATTGAGGTGTGGCAGGGGGAAGAGCTGGTTGGCGGCCTCTACGGTGTCGCCCAAGGGGCCCTGTTCTGCGGTGAGTCGATGTTCAGCCGCACCACCAATGCATCAAAGTATGCTTTATGGGCGTTTTGCCGCCATTTTGCCGGTTATGGTGGGGAATTGGTTGACTGTCAGGTGCTTAACGCTCACACTGCCCGGCTTGGAGCGAGAGAAATCCCCCGCCGCCAATTTTTGCAGCAGTTGAGCAACCTTCAGCGCAGGACGTTAGCGCCGGAATGTTGGCTGCCGCAAGTCATACCCCCACAGCTGGTTGAACTGCCCTCCCAAACTGACTAATTTTGTGGAATCGGTGCATTGTTCACCGACACTCCTTTACATAATGTGGGTTTTTCGGCATTATCTTGCCGGTTAAAAACTAAGGTAGTTACACCTAGAGGATTCGATGGCCAAAGAAGACAATATTGAAATGCAGGGCACCGTTCTTGATACGCTGCCGAACACCATGTTCCGTGTTGAATTGGAAAACGGGCACGTGGTTACCGCTCATATCTCCGGTAAAATGCGCAAAAACTATATCCGCATCCTGACGGGTGACAAAGTCACTGTAGAGCTGACCCCGTACGACCTGAGCAAAGGCCGCATTGTCTTCCGTAGCCGTTAATCGGCTCACCCGTCGCCAGCCACTGGCGACACCGAGGATGTGATCCCTCAAAAGAGCCCTTTCCGTTTACCCCCGCAGCAACGTTCTCCACCGAGTTGTGTTGGCGCAGGTAAACTGAGAGGGCTCACTCATTTTATAAGGGCGACAGGTTCGGCCTTGTGAACTGAATTCATGTACGATCGTAGGGGCGCCGCATGCTGCGCCCATTTATACGTATAAAAAAAGCGATGCCAAGGCATCGCTTTTTTATTCCCGGCCTACCGCTTAGTGCACCGCACCTTCATCCGCTTTACGCTTCTGGGCGCTGAGGAAGTGGTAAGTCAGCTGTTTCTTATCTGCATCCAGCTCGACCTTCACCGAGCCGCCGTCAACCAGAGAGCCAAACAGCAGTTCGTTGGCCAGCGGTTTTTTCAGGCTTTCCTGCATCACACGCGCCATTGGACGAGCACCCATCGCACGGTCATAGCCTTTCACCGACAGCCAGTCACGCGCTTCGTCGCTCACTTCCATCGACACGCCCTTCGCATCCAGCTGTGCCTGCAGTTCGACGATAAATTTGTCAACCACCTGCTGGATCACCGCAGGAGACAGATGGTTGAACCAGATGACGTTGTCCAGACGGTTACGGAATTCTGGCGTAAACACCTTCTTGATCTCTTCCATCGCGTCGATGCTGTTGTCCTGTTCGATCAGGCCAATCGATTTGCGTTCGGTTTCGCGTACCCCGGCGTTGGTGGTCATCACCAGGATCACGTTACGGAAGTCGGCTTTACGGCCGTTGTTATCGGTCAGCGTCCCATTGTCCATTACCTGCAACAGCAGGTTGAACACGTCCGGGTGCGCTTTTTCGATTTCATCCAGCAGTACCACCGCGTGCGGATGCTTGATCACCGCATCGGTCAGCAGGCCGCCCTGATCGTAACCGACGTAGCCCGGAGGCGCACCAATCAGGCGGCTGACGGTATGACGTTCCATATATTCGGACATATCAAACCGCAGCAGCTCGATATCCAGCGCCTTCGCCAGCTGCACGGTAACCTCGGTTTTCCCTACCCCGGTCGGCCCGGCGAACAGGAAGGAACCCACCGGCTTGCGATCCTGGCCCAGACCGGCACGGCTCATCTTGATCGCTTCGGTCAGCGCCTCGATGGCAGGATCCTGGCCAAACACCAGCATTTTCAGGCGGTCGCTCAGGCTTCTCAGCACGTCGCGATCGCTGGCGGAGACGGTTTTTTCCGGGATACGTGCAATGCGCGCAACCACGGATTCGATATCCGCCACGTTGACCGTTTTCTTACGCTTGTTCACCGGCAGCAACCGGCTCCGCGCACCAGCCTCGTCGATCACGTCGATCGCTTTGTCCGGCAGATGACGGTCGTTGATATATTTCACCGACAGTTCTACCGCAGCACGCACCGCTTTAGCGGTGTAACGCACGTCATGGTGCGCTTCGTACTTGGTTTTCAGACCGTTGATGATCTGAATGGTCTCTTCCGGCGTCGGTTCGGTAATGTCTATTTTCTGGAAGCGACGCGCCAGGGCACGGTCTTTTTCGAAAATATTACTGAATTCCTGATAGGTGGTGGAGCCAATCACCCGGATCTTGCCGCTCGACAGCAGAGGTTTGATCAGGTTGGCGGCATCCACTTGCCCACCGGAAGCCGCACCAGCACCGATGATGGTGTGAATTTCGTCGATAAACAGGATGCTGTTCTTGTCCTGCTCCAGCTGTTTGAGCAGCGCCTTGAAGCGCTTCTCGAAATCGCCACGGTATTTGGTGCCCGCCAGCAATGAGCCGATATCCAGCGAGTAAAGCGTGCAGTCTGCCATCACCTCTGGCACGTCACCCTGCACGATCCGCCAGGCCAGCCCTTCGGCAATGGCGGTTTTACCTACGCCGGATTCCCCCACCAGCAGCGGGTTGTTTTTACGGCGGCGGCACAGCACCTGAATGGCGCGCTCCAGTTCACGGTCACGGCCGATCAGCGGATCGATACCGCCAACGCGGGCCAGTTGGTTGAGGTTGGTGGTGAAGTTTTCCATACGGTCTTCCCCTCCAGGCTGCTCTTCGTTTACCGGGTTTTCCGCATTAGGTGCCTGGCCCGGCTCATCTTTACGTGTGCCATGTGAAATGAAGTTCACCACGTCCAGACGGCTGACGTCGTGTTTACGCAGCAGGTATGCCGCCTGGGACTCCTGTTCGCTGAAGATCGCCACCAACACGTTGGCACCGCTCACTTCGCTCCGGCCGGAGGACTGCACGTGGAATACCGCACGCTGCAGTACACGCTGGAAGCTGAGCGTCGGCTGGGTGTCGCGCTCCTCTTCGCTGGTGGGCAGCGTTGGTGTGGTTTGTTCGATAAAGGCTTCCAGCTCCTGGCGTAATGCGGCCAGATCCACCGTACAAGCCTCGAGCGCTTCGCGCGCGGCAGGGTTGCTGAGTAACGCCAGCAACAGGTGCTCCACGGTCATAAACTCATGTCTGTGCTCGCGCGCTCTGGCGAAAGCCATGTTGAGACTGAGTTCCAATTCTTGATTGAGCATAGGCACCTCCCCAATAGATTGCCTTTTCAGGCTTTTTCCAGCGTACAGAGCAACGGATGCTCATTCTCCCTTGCGTAACGGTTCACATGGACCACTTTGGTTTCCGCCACCTCGGCGGTAAAAACACCACAGATCGCCTTGCCTTGATAGTGGACCGTGAGCATCAGTTGCGTTGCACGTTCAATATCATAAGAAAAGAACTTTTGCAGAACGTCAATCACAAATTCCATCGGTGTGTAATCGTCGTTGTTAAGTATAACTTTATACATTGACGGCGGTTTTACCGCATCGATTTGTTTTTCTTCGGCCAAGTGTTCAATATTTAGCCAATCGTTGTTATTGCCCATTGCTGCTCATCTTCTCTGCCATGCCTCAGTATATGGGGCCATGTTCGGGTTATTCAAACGGGAGTATCAAGACTATTTTACCATCTTCGCGGTTAACGTGCCGCAGCGCAAAGCGATTAATCGCCCTTGCCACTGCCATATTTTGTTACCAAACCATGTCAATAGCGTTAACTACTTCAAACTTTGGTGAACTGCCCGACACGGTCATTGGCCGATCCCTTGACGTGTTGATCATTTGCTCTAGAGTGTGATTTTGTGGGTTGTTGGTCTTTTGACCAGTTGGTACTCACCTGGATCAGTTATTCATCTCATCTTAAAAGTAGCATTGCGAGGGATGTAGCAGCATGGAGACGGGTACGGTTAAATGGTTCAATAACGCCAAAGGGTTCGGCTTTATCTGCCCGGAAGGCGGCGGTGAAGATATCTTCGCGCACTATTCAACAATTAAAATGGATGGCTACCGAACGTTGAAAGCTGGCCAACAGGTCAGGTTCGACGTGCATCAAGGGCCGAAAGGGAACCACGCGAGCCTGATTATGCCGCTGGAAAGCGAGGCAATGGCCTAAACGCGCCCCTTCAGCCACTTCTGCACTACCAACTCAAAATGCCAGCCGCCGTACGACTGGCATTTTATTTTTGCCTGTTATTCCCGTGCCAACGCGTCAATCGGGTTCAACCGCGCGGCACTTCGTGCCGGCAGATAGCCGAACACCACGCCAATCCCGGTGGAACACAAGAACGCACTCAGTAAGGCCACCGGCGGGAAGCTGATCTGCCAGCCCGGCATCGCTAATTGCACCAGCAGGCCAATGGCAAACGACAGTGCGATCCCCAATGCGCCCCCCACCAGGCACACCAACACCGCCTCGATCAGGAATTGTTGCAGGACATCGCCTGAGCGCGCCCCTACCGCCATGCGAATGCCGATTTCACGCGTCCTTTCCGTTACCGAGACCAGCATGATATTCATCACCCCAATCCCGCCAACCACCAGCGAAATCACCGCCACCAGGGTCAGGAACAGTTGCAGCGTTCGGGTGGTTTTCTCCGCGGTTTGCACCAGGCTGTCCATGTTGTAGGTGAAGAAGTCTTTCTTGCCGTGGCGCAACGTCAGTAACCGCGTCAACTGCTGTTCCGCCTCCTGGCTGTTATAGCCCTCGCGGATACGCACGGTGATCGAGTCAAAATAGTCGTTGCCCATCAGGCGATTGGCCATCGTGCTATAGGGCACCCATACGCTCAGCGTCTTGCTGCTGCCGAACATCGACTGCTTTTCCTCCGCCACACCAACCACCGTGGCTGGCATATTACCGATCAGGATCACCTCACCCACCACGTTTTTTTGATGGGGGAACAGCCGCCGCTGGGTATTGGCGTCGATCACCACCACCTGCGCCTGGGATTGCACCTGCAGGGTATCGATGCCGACCCCCTGGGAAAGCGTCATGCCGTAAACCCGAAAATACTGTTCACTGACGCCCGCCACGTTGGCAGCCACATCAATATTGCCAAACCGCAGCCGCATGCTGCTACTGATATTAGGCGAAAGCGCACTGACATAGGGCTGCTCACGCAACGCGCTTAGATCGCCATACTTCAACGCCTGGCGGAAGGTGGGATCGTCGTCACCAAAGTCTTTACCGGGGTAGACATCCACCGTGTTGGTACCGATGGATTTGATGTCTGCCAGGATCATCTGCTTGGCCGCGTCGCCGATCACCAGGATCGAGACTACCGAGGCAATGCCGATGATGATCCCCAGCATGGTTAACGCCGTGCGCATCTTGTTGGCCGCCATGGCCCGCCAGGCCATCACCAACGCCTCACGGAAACGGCCAACCATCTGCTGCCAGGAGGGCGCTAGCGTAGCCATATCCAGCATTTTAGCCTGCGGATTCCCCTGCGCCTGTGGCCGAGAGTCGGCGATGATTTCCCCGTCGCGGATTTCGATAATCCGCTCTGCCTGCTGTGCTACCGCCGGATCGTGCGTGACGATAATCACCGTATGCCCCTGCTCGCGCAGTTGCTTGAGGATCGTCATCACCTCTTCACCGGAATGGCTGTCAAGCGCCCCGGTCGGTTCATCCGCCAGGATCACCTGGCCGCCGTTCATCAATGCCCGCGCAATACTGACGCGCTGCTGCTGCCCACCCGAAAGCTGGCTTGGCCGGTAGGTGATACGTTCCCCCAACCCCAGACGTTGCAACAAAGCCGCGGCCCTTTCACGCCGTGCCGTCTTGCTCAGCCCGGCATAAACCGCAGGCATCTCCACGTTATGCGCCGCACTCAGATGGGGTAGCAGATGATAACGCTGGAAGATAAAACCAAAATGCTCGCGCCGCAGTTGGGCCAGCGCATCGCCATCCAGCGTTGCCACGTCCTGTCCGGCCACGCGGTAAGTTCCGGCGCTGGGTTTGTCCAGGCAGCCGAGAATGTTCATCAGCGTCGATTTACCGGAGCCAGAGGCCCCCATAATCGCTACCATCTCACCGGCATCAATGCGCAGACTGACGTTTTTCAGCACGTCAACGGTCTGATCGCCGGAGAGGTAGCTGCGCCGGATATCACTCAGTTCTAACAGTGCCGTCATCAACTGGCCTCCGCGCCGCCGCGGCTGACGATCACCTCTTCACCGGCCTGCAACCCGCTGACAATCTGCACATCCACATTGTTGCGAATGCCGATCGTGACTTCCCGCTTCTCTTCCTTGCCCTGTTGCAGCACCGAAATGTGATAACGGTTATCGGCGATCTGATCCCCCAATGCCGCCAGCGGGATCACCAGCGCATCACTGACGCCAGCCAGCTGAATATGCACCTGCGCGGTCATTTGCAGACGCAGCAAGCCCTGTGGGTTTGGCACTTCGAAACGCGCGTAATAGAAAATGGCGTTGTTGACCTTCTCTGGCGTGGGCTGAATATCTTTCAGCACGCCGTCAAAACGTTTGCTCGGGTCCCCCAACACGGTAAACCAGGCTTTCAGCCCCGGTTTGAGATGGATCACGTCCGCCTCAGAAACCTGGGCCTTCACCAGCATGGTACTCATGTCTGCCAACGTCAGAATGTTGGGCGCCTGCTGCGCGGCGATCACCGTCTGACCCTGCAAGGTGGTGATCTGCACCACATCACCGTCCATCGGCGCTTCGATACGGGTATAAGCCAGATTGATCTTGGCGGTATCCAGGCTGGCCTGATTTTTAGCGATCTGCGCTCTGATGGTTTCAACCTGCGCTTTTTTTACCGCCAGCTCAGTGGTGAATTTATCCAAATCCTGGCGCGACACCGCCTGTACCTTGGCCAGTTCGCGGTTACGTTGCAAGGTCACCGCCGCCAGTTGTTGCTCTGCCAAAGCCTGTTTCAGCTGGGCTTGCAGTTCTTGTAGCGTAGCTTCACCTTCGCGAATGCTGTTTTGTGCCTGTTCGGGATCGATAATGCCGAGCAGTTGGCCTTTTTGCACCTTATCGCCAATCTCGACCTTCAGGCTCTCCAACTGCCCACTGACCTGAGCCCCCACATCAACCTTACGCACCGCATCCAGTTGGCCGGTCGCCAATACGCTTTGCTCTAGATCGCGTTTAACCACCTTGACCGTTTTAAACTCTACCGGGGTCGGATGGCTAAAGCGCCAATAAGTCACAATGGCGATCGCCACCAGAACGGCGCTCACCACCAACCCGCGTTTTTTACCTTTGAATAACCACGTCAATGTCTGTTCCTACCTATTTTCCTGTCGTTCTCAGGCTGCCTACCTCGGCAACTCAAGTAAATTATCATGGTCGTAACCAATAACTAAACCCAGGCTCAACGTATTTCGAGCAATGCAATTTTGCCATGCCGTATTGAACTCCTGTTTAGTGAAACCTTGATGAAATAGTCATTTGGACACCAACCAGGATTTCATCATGTCTCAGCTCAGCTATCCACTCATATCGGCCAAACCGGCCAGCCAACTGATGACGGCACTGATCAACGGCGAGAAAGTGCCCAGCAATGCCTGGAAAAAAACGTCATTCCGCCTTAAGTTTCTTGGCCGTTCGCTGCTCTGCTGGCCAACGACTCGTAGCCTGCTCAACACGCTGGCTGCCAACCCTCTGCTGGATGAGATTTTAAGCGCACAGCCCTATCTGCCCTGCAAACTGCATCGCCCCTATCTGGCGGACAACATGAGCCGCATCGACCGTCTGTTTGCCCTGCGCGATCACTACGATTTGCTCGCCCAACGCATGCCGCTGAAGATGCACCTCGGCCAACTCGGCAGCCATCCCTTTACCTTAAGCCGCGCACAGGACAAAAATGGTGAGCACATCTGCCTGCAACTGGCCTCTCTGGACCACTTGAATAAAGAGGGGGAAACGACCCTGCTGTTGCGCAATAGCCAAGGGGTCATGCTGGCTGAAATGACCTTCACCTTGATGAATTACCAGCAACAACCCACGTTATTTATCGGCGGTGTGCAAGGCGCCAATTCCACGGTGCCGCACGCTGAGATCCAGAATACGACCAAAGCCTGCCACGGCCTGTTTCCAAAACGCCTGGTGTTGGAAGGCATTTGCCACCTGGCCCAACAGTTGGGTATCCGGCAGTTGATCGCGGTAGGCAACACCACCCATATTTACCAAAACTGGCGCTACCACCACAAAAAGAAAAGTCAGTTGCATGCTGATTACGATCGGTTCTGGCTTTCCATGGGCGGCAAGCAACTCGATAACGGCTATTTCCTGTTACCCGAGCGCATTGGCCGCAAGCCGATGGAAACCATCGCCAGCAAAAAACGCGCGGAATATCGCCGCCGTTACCAGTTACTGGATGAGCTGCAACAGGGGATTAGCAACCACTTTTCTTAGTCCGCCCGCCCCCGCGCCAGCCACATCACGCGGGAGAACATTTTCTTCAACAACAGTGGCACCGAGTCGGTGCCCCACGCCCCGGCCTGCATAGCCACCTCAATCGCCAGATCGGGCTTGGAAGTGTGATGCACTGCTTTGAGGATCACCTTGCGCACTGGCATCTGTACCTTTAGCGGTATCGAGGCCACCCGGTGATAGACCGAACTGAATCCCTCCCGATACATGAAGTGTTCCATATCCGGCGCGGGCAGCGCTGTTAGACGATCGCGCTCGTTATCTTCGTGGTTATCCAGCATACTGCGCACGGTATTAGCGTATTTTTTCCCAGCTTCGTCGCCATCCACCAGAGCGTGCCATTGAATCCCCATGCGCCGAGCAAACTTCAGCAGGGGTTTCAGCCCGCATTGGGCAAACTCAATCACCCGTACACCTTCGGACTCGAAACGATAGCCACACTGGCGTGCCAGTTCGTTGAGCAGCCAGACTTCGGTCTCCCCTTCCACCAGCAGCCAGCAGCGGGCAAACAGCGAGGCAGGCCGGTTAAAGCGGATGTGGAACGCAATGCGCCGCCCATCCTCCGCACTTAGCCCCTTTGGCCCAAGGCGATAGGTGGCAACGCGGGCCGATTCGCGCACCAGGCGGCAAATATGCTCCACCGGCACCAACGATACCAGCTCGCTGGAGTTGGTGGTGGTAATGCGCTGCAACGGCATCTGGTTGAGTAATCCCCAGGCCACCGACAGCATGATTGGGTGCAGCCGCGTTTCCGGGTCTTCTACCAACAATAGTGGCCGGGCATGGGGATCGAGTTTTACGTTGCCTTTGGCCTGCAGCAGCGTAGAGAACATCCCCAGCAGGATCAATCGCATACTGCGGCTGTTAGGCTCGGCAATCATGCGGTTGATGCTATCCAACGATCGCCACGCCTGTTGTTCCGGTTGGCGACGATGGCGTGGCCCGGCAACCTGCGAACCTTGCTCGGCAAAATAGTGTTCCAGCAACTGCTGCATCGCCGCCAGCCCCTGCCGTAGTTCGGCATTGGTCAGCTTTTGCGGATTGCGCACCAGTTCACGCGTCAGTTGATCCAACTGCTGCGCCAGGGCTTCGTTATCGGCAGGAAGGCGATCGCTGAGTGAACTGGGGCGCAGGCGGCGGATAAAGCGCGCATCACGTAGCCGCAACACAGGATGAATACGGATCAGGGCGTGCACCAGTTGATCGATATGGTGTAAGTGCAAGGCGTTGCCATCGGCATCAAGAAAACGCCGCCAGGTGCATACCGTGCCATCATCATCTAATTCCCCTTCGCTGCAGTAATGAATGCGGCTCAGGTTATCTTCCCCCTTTGACCACAGCGGCGAAAGATGGCGATAGCGCGGCAGATGCGCATGGCCGGTATCCTTTTCACAAAAGGTGAAGATGATCTGCAAATGACGATCTTTGGCCGCCTCGTCGCCTGGCGGGAAGTAGAAGTCTTTGGCTTCAAAGCGGTACAGCGTCTGTTCGGGTGCCAGCAAAAAGGTCATGGCGTCCAGCAGGCTGGACTTGCCCCAGGCATTTTCCCCGAGTAGCACGGTATTATCATCCAGCATCAGTGAAAGCCGGTTGATACCGCGGAATCCTACAATCTCAATACGCTCCAGGTACATCTGCTGACTCCTTTATTCGCCCGATATCTTGAGGATGAGCAATAAAGCCATTGTAGGTCAAGCAGACGTACGGCAAACAGCGTAAATCCGCCACTTTACTCCGCCGCCCATTTTGGTTAGCGTGTTGGGTTTGCCGTATTATCCCAAATTAAAGGACGCTCGTTTCACATGTACTCAGGACTGCTGATTATACTGATACCGCTGATCGTCGGTTATCTTGTCCCCTTGCGTAGCGTCACCCTGATCCGGGTCATTAACCGCCTGCTGAGCTGGATGGTCTATGTGATCCTGTTCATTATGGGGATCAGCCTGGCATTCCTGGAAAACCTCAGCAGTAATCTGATGCTGATCTTTCAGTACACTCTGGTGTTTTTTCTGTGCATTTTCTGCGCCAATCTCCTGTGGCTATCGCTGTTTGAACGCCGCCGCCCCTGGCACAGTGCTCACAAGCAAGAAACGTTGCCCTCGCGCCTGCATATGGCATTGGAATCCCTGAAGCTCTGTGGGGTGGTGGTAGCTGGCTTTGCCTTGGGCCTCACCCAGTGGCACTGGCTGCAATTTGCCGGCCAAGGCAATGAGTATGCCCTACTGTTTCTGCTGTTTCTGGTAGGTGCGCAGCTACGCAACAGTGGGATGACGCTGCGCCAGATTGCCCTCAATCGCCGTGGCATGATGGTCGCCCTGGTGGTAGCGGTCAGTTCGCTGGTGGGGGGGGCAGTGGCCGCACTGCTGTTGGGGCTGCCGCTGAAAGCCGGTTTGGCGATGGCTTCGGGTTTTGGCTGGTATTCCCTTTCCGGCATCCTGATCACCGACGCCTATGGCCCAGTGATGGGCAGCGCCGCCTTCTTCAACGATCTGGCTCGTGAGCTGGTGGCCATTATGCTGCTCCCAACGCTGGTGCGTCGCAGCCGCTCCTCGGCATTGGGTTTATGTGGTGCTACCTCAATGGACTTCACGCTGCCGGTCCTTCAACGCAGCGGCGGGATAGAAATGGTGCCTCCGGCCATCGTACACGGATTCCTGCTGAGCCTGTTAGCTCCGGTGTTAATCGCCCTGTTCTCCTGACGCCCACGGGCGCGGTTCGCCGCGCCCGATGCTCAAAGCGTAATAATTCCCATCCGCACACTAACTTGTTCTAAATCAATCTTTGTTAACGTTGTGTCACAAAAGCCTTTTTAAGGTTGCGTCATCGATCTATGCTTCAAAACAAGCATTATAAATGCAACTTTAAAAAAGGAAGCGATTATGTTCTGTGTGCAATGTGAACAAACCATCCGGACACCGGCAGGCAACGGCTGCTCCTACGCTCAAGGGATGTGCGGTAAAACGGCAGAAACCTCAGACCTGCAGGATCTGTTGATAGCAGCGCTGCAAGGGCTCTCAGCCTGGGCCTTGCAGGCACGTGCGCTGGGCATTATCGATCATGATGTTGACAGTTTCTCCCCGCGCGCCTTCTTCTCTACGCTGACCAACGTTAACTTCGATTCCGAACGTATTATCGGTTATGCACGTGACACCATTGCCCTGCGTGACTCGCTGGCGGTTCGCTGCCGCCTGCTCGACGCCAGTGTGCAGGTCGACCATCCTCTGGCCCAGTTGCAACTGGCTGGCAACGATATGCCTGCGCTGTTACAACAGGCCGCGCAGTTTGCCCTCAATAAAGATAAAGCCGAAGTAGGCGACGATATCCACGGCCTGCGTATGCTGTGCCTGTATGGCCTGAAAGGGGCCGCCGCCTATATGGAACATGCTCATGTGCTGGGGCAGTTCGACAACCAGATCTATGCCGATTACCACGCCTTTATGGCCTGGTTGGGCACCCAACCGAGCGATCTGGACACCCTGCTGAACAACTCCATGGCCATCGGCAAAATGAACTTCAGCGTGATGGCTATTCTGGATCGCGGCGAAACCGGCGCCTTTGGCAATCCGCAGCCGACCACGGTCAACGTGCGCCCGGTGGCGGGCAAGGCAATCCTGATTTCCGGCCACGATCTGAAAGATCTGCGCTTGCTGCTGGAACAGACCGCAGGCACCGGCGTCAACGTCTATACCCACGGCGAAATGTTACCGGCTCATGGCTATCCGGAGCTGAAAAAATTCCCGCACCTGGTGGGTAACTACGGCAGCGGCTGGCAGAATCAGCAGACCGAGTTCGCCAAATTCCCAGGCTCGATCGTCATGACCTCCAACTGCATTATCGATCCGAACGTGGGCAATTATGGCGATCGCATCTGGACACGCAGCATCGTTGGCTGGCCTGGCGTCAACCATCTGGAAGGGGATGATTTCAGCACCGTGATCGCTCAAGCGCAGCAGTTGGCTGGCTTCCCTTACAGCGAAATTGAACAACTGATCACCGTCGGTTTTGGCCGTGAGGTGCTGCTCAGCGCCGCCGATACCGTGGTCGACCTGGTAGTACAGAAAAAACTGCGCCACGTATTTCTGGTGGGTGGCTGTGACGGCAGCCGTGATGAACGCAGCTACTTCACCGATTTTGCCCGCAGCGTGCCGCAAGATTGCCTGATCATGACGCTGGGATGCGGTAAATACCGCTTCAACAAGCTGGACTTCGGCACGCTGGAAGGGCTGCCACGCCTGCTGGACGTTGGCCAATGCAACGACGCCTATTCCGCCGTGATGCTGGCAGTCAAACTCGCCGAGAAAGTCGGCGGCACGGTCAACGACCTGCCGCTCAGCCTGGTGCTGTCGTGGTTCGAACAGAAAGCGATCGTCATTCTGCTGACGCTGCTGTCTCTTGGGGTGAAAAATATCGTCACCGGCCCAAGCGCCCCGGCCTTCCTGACCGACAATCTGTTGGCAGTGCTGAATGAAAAATTCGGCCTGCGTTCGGTCACCACCGTAGAGCAGGATATGCAAACCCTTCTCGGCTAAGGCCGTGGTTCCGGGGCTGCCCAACGCGGCGGCCCCGTTTGTTTTGAGGTGCCCTATGAGCCAACCCAGCCCACTTTGCCCCAACCCGATGCAGGTGCACTCCCTGCAACAGGAAACCGCCGACGTCTGGACGCTGAACCTGATCAATAACGACTTTTATCCTTATCAGCCAGGTCAGTTTGCGCTGGTCAGCATTCACGACAGTGAAGACACGCTGCGCGCTTACACCCTCTCCTCTTCACCCGGTCTGAGTCCATTTATCAGCATCAGCGTGCGTTGTCTGGCTGATGGCATTGGTTCACGCTGGCTGACGCAAGACGTCAAACCTGGTCAAACACTTTGGTTATCAGACGCCCAGGGAGAATTCAGCTGTGTGCAACACCCTAGCGATCGTTACCTGATGCTGGCCGCAGGCTGTGGCGTCACGCCAATAATCTCCATGTGCCGCTGGCTGGTGGTAAACCGCCCACAATGCGATATCCGGGTGATCTTTAACGTCCGTACTCCGGCCGATGTGATTTTTGCCGAACAGTGGCAACGGCTATGTGCTGCCCACCCACAATTGCAACTGATATTGATGGCAGAGCAGGATGCACAAGCCGGTTTTCTGTCTGGCCGCATCAATGAACAGGTGTTGCAGCAGGCCGCACCGGATATTGCCTCGCGCACCGTGATGACCTGTGGCCCGGCCCATTACATGCAACAGGTTGAGCAGCTTTGCCTGGGGCTTGGTGTGCCTGAAGCCAACTTCCACCAGGAACAGTTCCACACCTCGGCAGAGCTGGATAATGGGAAAAGTGAACAGTTAACAATGCGCATCGGTCAGCCGCTGCGTGAATTCCGAGTGCCGGTCGGCAGCACCTTGCTCGCAGCGTTGGAAGCCCATAAGTTACCGGTCAATGCCGCCTGCCGTGCTGGCGTTTGCGGCTCGTGCAAAACCCGTATTATCGATGGCCACTACACCACCACCAGCACCATGACGTTAACCCCAGCGGAAATCGAGCAAGGCTACGTACTGGCCTGTAGCTGCCAGCTACAAGGTGACGTCACTCTCGCCTAACGCCACGCAGCCCCATCTTCCCGATGGGGCACATATCGGTAAGCGTATCCCCTAATCCCCTTCTACACTTTGTGTTTGCCTCTAATCAGGCTAGTACCCCTCATTTTGGATAATGACTGGAGGAACGATGAAGCAAACAGTAGCCACGCTGATCGCCAAAACGCTGGAACAGGCAGGTGTTAAACGGATTTGGGGCGTGACCGGCGATTCGCTCAACGGCCTGAGTGACAGCCTGCACCGGATGGGAACCATCGCCTGGATGGGCACCCGCCACGAGGAGGTCGCCGCCTTTGCTGCCGGTGCCGAAGCCCAGCTCACCGGCCAACTGGCGGTCTGCGCAGGTTCTTGCGGTCCCGGCAACCTGCACCTGATCAACGGCCTGTTCGATTGCCACCGCAATCACGTCCCGGTGCTGGCCATTGCCGCCCATATTCCTACCAGCGAGATCGGCAGTGGTTATTTTCAGGAAACCCACCCGCAAGAGCTGTTCCGCGAATGCAGCCACTACTGCGAGTTGGTCTCTAATCCAGAACAGCTGCCGCGAGTGCTTGAAATAGCCATGCGTAAAGCGATCCTCAACCGTGGCGTCTCGGTGATTGTGCTGCCGGGGGATGTCGCCCTGCAAATGGCCCCGGAAGATGCCAGTATGGTGTGGCGTACGCCAGCGCACCCATTGATGCAGCCACCAATGAGCGAGCTGCAAAAACTGGCCGAAACGCTGAACAACGCTAAAAACATCACCCTGATGTGCGGCAGCGGCTGCGCCGGCTCGCATGACGAAGTTGTCAAACTGGCTGAACTGCTGCAGGCCCCGATTGTGCACGCCCTGCGCGGTAAAGAGCACATCGAATGGGATAACCCTTACAGCGTCGGCATGACCGGGTTGATCGGTTTCTCTTCTGGCTACCACGCCATGATGAACCGGATACGCTGGTGCTACTCGGCACTCAGTTCCCGTACCGGGCGTTTTATCCTACCCATGCCAATATCATTCAGATCGATATCAACCCTGGCAGTATTGGCGCCCATTGCCCGGTCAATATGGCACTGATGGGCGATATCAAAACGACGCTCAGCGCCTTACTGCCGCAGTTGCAAGCCAAAAACGATCGCAAGTTTCTGGATAAGGCGCTGGAGCATTACCGGGAAGCACGTAAAGATCTCGATGGATTGGCTACCGCCAACGATGACCAGCCGATCCACCCCCAGTATCTGGCACAGCAAATCAGCCACTACGCCACGCAGGATGCCATCTTCACCTGCGATGTCGGCACGCCAACGGTATGGGCAGCGCGTTATTTGAAAATGAACGGCAAACGCCGCCTGCTCGGTTCGTTCAACCATGGCTCAATGGCCAACGCCATGCCACAGGCGATTGGTGCCCAGGCCACCGAACCGGATAAACAGGTGATCGCCATGTGCGGTGACGGCGGTTTCACCATGCTGATGGGGGATTTTCTGTCGCTGGCCCAGTTGCAGCTGCCAGTCAAAGTGGTAGTGTTCAATAACAGCGTGCTGGGCTTTGTAGCGATGGAGATGAAGGCCGGTGGCTACCTTACCGACGGCACCGATCTGCATAACCCGGACTTTGCCGCCATCGCCAATGCGGCGGGTATCAAAGGCATTCGGGTAGAAAAGGCCTCTGACCTGGATGCGGCATTACAGGAAATGCTGGCCCATCCTGGCCCGGCCTTGCTCGACGTGGTTACGGCCAAACAAGAGCTGGCGATGCCGCCGCAGATCAAATTCGAGCAGGCTAAAGGGTTCAGCCTGTATATGCTGCGCGCCATCATCAACGGCCGGGGTGATGAGGTCGTCGAACTGGCTAAAACCAACTGGCTGCGTTAATCGCCTCTGGGGACAATGAAGTTGGTTGTCCCCTGCATTTTCCGCTTTTGCCCCGCGCTAATCCGGTTATGATGAAAGCCTCTTCCTCATCGGCTACCAAGGACCCGTATGCTTATCGATTTACGCAGTGACACCGTTACCCAACCTGGCGCAGAGATGCGCACCGCCATGGCTCAGGCTGACGTCGGCGACGACGTGTATGGCGACGATCCCACCGTCAATGCCCTCCAGGCCGAAGCGGTCAGGCTCTCAGGCAAAGAGGCGGCATTATTCCTGCCCACCGGCACCCAGGCCAACCTGGTAGCCCTGCTGAGCCATTGCCAGCGCGGTGAGGAATATATCGTTGGCCAGCAGGCGCATAACTACAAATATGAAGCCGGTGGTGCCGCCGTGCTGGGCAGTATTCAGCCCCAGCCGATCGAAGCCAATCCTGATGGTACGCTGCCGTTAGACAAAGTCGCCGCCGCCATCAAGCCCGATGATATTCACTTCGCCAAGACTCGTCTGCTGAGCCTGGAAAACACCATCAGTGGCCGAGTGCTGCCGCTGGAGTATCTGCAACAGGCCTGGCAGTTCACCCGTGAACACAAGCTGGCCCTGCACATTGACGGCGCGCGCATTTTCAACGCGGCGGTGGCGCTTAACGTGCCGCTGAAAACCCTTGCCCAGTATTGCGATACTTTCACCATTTGCCTGTCAAAAGGCCTGGGTGCACCGGTCGGCTCGCTGCTCTGCGGTAGCGAAGAGTTTATCCAACGTGCCATCCGCTGGCGCAAGATGACCGGTGGCGGTATGCGCCAGGCCGGTATTCTGGCAGCTGCCGGGCTATATGCACTGGAGCACAACGTCGAGCGGCTGAAAGAAGATCATGACAACGCCAAATGGCTCGAGCAGCAGTTGCGTGACATTGGCGTAGATATCGCCGAACCGGGCGCACAAACCAACGTGCTATACCTGCGCCAATCCCCGGAGTTGGCGGCCAAGCTCGGCCCCTGGATGCGTGAACGTGGCGTGTTAATCAGCGCCGGGCCGTTGACCCGTATCCTGACGCACCTCAACGTTAGCCGCCAGGAACTGCAAAAAGTGGTCGATCTGTGGCAGGAATTCTTACAGCAACACGCGTGACTTTTTTGCAGTAACGCCGGGAGGCCCCGCTTTCCGGCTCTCGCCAAACCCACTATCTCAGCCTAGTTCCAAAACCTGAAGGGATATCCTCTATGAGTCATAAATTGCGCCAGACGTTATTAGCTCTCACCCTCGCTAGCAGTGGAATGATGTTTACCTTGCCAGCCAGCGCTGCCCCGGCTCCAGCCCAACAGCAAACGCAGGCTCCCGGCTATTACCGCATGATGTTGGGTAACCTGGAGGTGACGGCGCTGTACGACGGTTACGTTAATCTGGACAGCAAACTGTTCCACGGTGTCAGCGAGCCGGATATGCAAAAGCTGTTCGCCCGCATGTTTACCGACAGTAAGTCAGGCATACAGACGGCGGTTAACGCGTTTCTGGTGAATACCGGTACGCATCTGGTATTGGTTGATGCCGGTACCGCACAGTGCTTTGGGCCGACGTTGGGTGCCATCAAGAACAACCTGCGCGCGGCCGGGTATCAGCCAGAGCAGGTTGACATGATATTGCTGACGCATCTGCATCCCGATCACGCCTGTGGCATAACCGATCAGGGCAAAGCCGCCTTCCCTAACGCCACCGTTTATGCCTCCAAGGCCGATGGTGACTATTGGCTGAGTAAAGAGATGGCGCTCAAAGCGCCAAAGGATGCGCAGCCGATGTTCAAAATGGCTCAGGATGCCGTGGCCCCTTATGCCGACCAAGGCAAGCTGAAATTGTACAGCCCAGGGGAACAGTTGCTGCCAGAGTTGGAGGTGATTGCGACACCGGGCCACACGCCTGGGCATGCCTCTTACCTGTTCAGCTCCGGCGGCCAGAAACTGCTGTTGTGGGGGGATATCGTCCACAGTCACTCTTTACAGTTTGCCAAACCTGAAGTCGCGGTGGATTTTGACACGGACTCCAAACAGGCGATCGCTACCCGGCAGAAGGTGTTTGCCGATGCGGCTGAAAACAAACTGTGGGTTGGCGGAGCACACTTACCTTTCCCTGGCCTGGGCCACGTGCGCGTCGAAGGTAAAGGCTATGCGTGGGTACCGGTTGAATATGCTCCGGTGGTCGTTGGCGAGAAGAAACCTTAACGCAGATTGATGACAACGGGCGGCGCATGCGGCGCCCGTTTAAATGTGCACATTGCGGTAACTCAAACCACCATCCGGCCATAGAGCCAGTAACCCACCGCTAATATCAGCAGCAGGTTCAGCACCACGCTGAGGATAAAATAGGTTTTGAACGGCTGTTTCTGCGTTTTATGGCGGAACATTCGTTGCCCGATAATAGCCCCGATCCAACCACCCAGCACGCCGAACAGCAGCAGGGTGATTTCCGGCACCCGTTGCCAACCTTTGCAGGCGGCCAGCTTATCGGCACCGTAAATCAGCAGGGTCAGCAGGTTTACCAGCAGCAGCCAGGTCCACAGCGGAGTGGGAAAACACAGGCTGCCAGCCAGGGCAATTAGCAGCAGGAAATAACACAAAGAATTGATTTTCATCGGGCATGGGCTCGTTGCTTGATCGCAGCGTAGTGTGAACTGCCCTCCCTGCAGATGCAACAAGGGATACCCATGCAAAAAGTGCAATTAGCCCGCTAATTTGGCATCCTATAATTTCCGCTCACATTAACATCAATAATCTAAGGCAGCGCAATGACCTCCCAACGTATTCTGGTTCTTGGAGCCAGCGGTTACATCGGCCAACACCTGATCCCCCGTTTGATCGAGCAGGGCCACGAGATCACCGCCGCAGCGCGCCGCATAGAATGGTTGGAAGAACAAAACTGGCCGCACGTAAGCTGCCGCTACGTGGATATCTACCGTCCAGAAACGCTAACGGCGGCGCTATGGCAGATCGATGCCGTTTACTACCTGATCCACGGCATGGGCGATGGCGATGATTTTATCGAAAAGGAGCGCCAGGCGGCAGAGAACCTGCGAGATGCCCTGCGGGGATCCACGGTAAAACAGGTTATTTTCCTTGGCGCACTGCAACCAGAGGGCAATAGCTCCCCTCACCTCATCGCCCGTAAACTGACCGGCGAAATCCTGCGCCAAAGTGGTATTCCTGTCACCGAATTGCGCGCCAGTATCGTGGTTGGCCCAGGGTCAGCCGCGTTCGAGATCATGCGCGATATGGTTTATAACCTGCCGATCCTGACGCCGCCGCGTTGGGTACGGTCAAAATCGTCCCCGGTCGCACTGGATAACCTGCTCACTTACCTGACTGAACTACAGCAACACCCGGCGCAGGAAAACCGGATTTTTGACGTGGCTGGGCCGGAGTACATTAGTTACCAAACTATGTTCGAGCGCTTTATCAAGATCAGCGGCAAAAAGCGCTGGCTGATCCCGGTACCTCTGCCGACACGTTTTATCTCGGTATGGTTTATCAGCATGATCACTTCTGTGCCGACCTCGATTGCCAGCGCGCTCATCCAGGGTCTGAACCATGACCTACCTGCCGATGGCAAACCGCTACAAGCCTTGATCCCACAGCCGCTACAAACCTTTGATGAGGCAGTGAAGGAAACGCTACGTCGCGAAGATGAGGTGGTCGACTCTGCCGATTGGGGTTACGATCCTGAAGCCCGGGCCCGCTGGCGCCCTGGTTATGGCTTCTACCCCAAACATGCAGGCTGTGAACTGGATACGCAGGCCTCGAGTGAAGCGCTATGGCATGTCGTGCAGCAGTTGGGCGGCAAAGAGGGCTACTTCTACGCCAACATCCTGTGGCAAATCCGCGCCCGCATGGACGATATGATCGGTAACGGAGTCGTTTATGGCCGACCGCAGCGTGACACCCTGGAAATCGGCGATCTGGTCGATGGCTGGAAGGTGATCACCAAGAAACCATTACGGCAGTTGGCATTGATGTTCGGGATGAAAGCGCCGGGGCTTGGCCGTC
>NZ_JBKJYW010000169.1:0-7780 GCF_046715635.1 Serratia sp. (in: enterobacteria) | reverse complement strand
GAGGTGGCGTATATTACGCTTTCCTCTTTCAGAGTCAACCTTAATTTCAGGTTTTTTCTCTGCGACCCCCGGAGACTCTGTGAAGTTGTTCACATGTTCCGTGTCGATGGAGGCGCATTATAGGGAGCTGGTTCAGAATGACAAGGGATAATATGCACTTTTCTTCCGACCGCTCACTATTCATGCACAACGCTGCTTAAACCCGCTTTTTAATCGCTGCAGGCAGCTCTTGCAGGCTGTTTAGCACCCAATCCGCCGCTTTCTCACCTTCTTCAGTCACTGGCTTGCCGGTGCGCACCAACACTTTAGTGCCGACACCTGCCGCCGCGGCCGCCTGCATGTCCTCGATTTTGTCGCCAACCATATAAGAAGCGGCCAAATCGATATTCATTTCTTTCTGCGCCTGCAACAACATGCCCGGCTGCGGTTTGCGGCAATCACAAACCTGGCGGTACTCTTCTATTACTGCTTCAGGATGATGTGGGCAGAAATAGATGCCGTCCAGATCGACATCGCGGTCGGCCATCGACCAGTCCATCCATTCTGTCAGACGCATAAACTGCTCTTCGCTGAATTTACCACGGGCAATGCCAGACTGGTTGGTGACCAGCACCAGCGCGAAGCCCATGCTTTTCAGTTCACGGCAGGCGTCAATCACGCCATCGATAAACTGGAAATCATCTATTTCATGGACGTAGCCATGATCGATATTAATCGTGCCGTCACGATCTAAGAAAATTGCTGGGACGCTTTGTGTCACCGGTATGCTCCTGAAAGCCTGAAAACCGCCCCAGTATCGCATGTTTTCGCCAAGACTGAGAATGATGAAGAAGAGCGTTAACGTTGACTTAGACGTCTAGACGCCTTAACATCTGATCCAGACCTTGGCGCTGACCAAGGTCTCTCTTTATTAGGCCACGGCAACCAAACTAAAAATAAGAAGAATATGATTAAACTTTCCAACATCACCAAAGTGTTCCAGCAGGGGTCGCGTTCTATTAGCGCACTCTCTGACGTGACTCTTCACGTTCCTGCCGGACAGATTTATGGCGTGATCGGTGCCTCAGGCGCCGGTAAGAGTACGCTGATCCGCTGCGCCAACATGCTTGAGCGCCCAACGTCAGGTACCGTTCTGGTCGATGGCCAGGATCTGACCTCCCTGTCTGAAGGTGAGCTTACGCGCGCACGCCGTCAGATTGGCATGATTTTCCAACACTTTAACCTGCTCTCTTCACGTACGGTCTTCGGTAACGTTGCCCTACCGTTGGAGCTGGACAGTACGCCACGGGCGGAAATCAAAAAACGCGTGGTCGAGCTGCTGGAGCTGGTTGGTCTGTCTGACAAGCACGATGCCTACCCTGCCAATCTGTCAGGCGGCCAAAAGCAGCGTGTAGCCATCGCCCGTGCGCTGGCCAGCAATCCTAAGGTTCTGCTGTGCGACGAAGCGACCAGTGCGTTGGACCCAGCCACCACCCGCTCCATTCTAGAACTGTTGAAAGACATCAACCGCCGTCTGGGACTGACCATCCTGCTGATCACCCATGAAATGGACGTCGTGAAACGTATCTGCGATCAGGTTGCGGTGATCAGCCAGGGCCAGTTGATTGAGAAAGATAGCGTCAGCGAAGTGTTCTCACATCCTAAGACGCCGCTGGCACAGCAGTTTATTCAGGCTACGCTGCATCTGGATATCCCGGACGACTACGCCGCGCGCCTGGTGCCTGAGCGTAGCGGAGGTCGTCAACCGCTGTTGCGCCTGGAGTTTACCGGTCGCTCGGTCGATGCACCGTTACTGTCAGAAGCGGCTCGTCGCTTTAACGTGAACAATAATATTATCAGCGCACAGATGGATTACGCTGGCGGCGTGAAGTTCGGCGTGATGCTGGCTGAACTGCACGGCTCCGATGAAGATGCACAGGCAACGATTAAGTTCCTACAAGAAAATCAGGTAAAAGTAGAGGTTCTGGGTTATGTCTGAGGCAATGATGTGGTTAATGGCACGTGGCGTGTGGGAAACCGTTACGATGACCTTTGTCTCCGGCTTCTTTGGCTTTGTTCTTGGCTTGCCGGTTGGCGTACTGTTATATGTGACCCGCCCCGGGCAAATCATTGCCAACAATACCGTCTATAAGGTGTTGTCCGGGTTGGTGAACATTTTCCGTTCCATCCCGTTCATTATCTTGTTGGTCTGGATGATCCCATTCACTCGCATGATCGTTGGCACCTCTATCGGTTTGCAGGCGGCTATCGTTCCACTGACCGTGGGCGCGGCTCCCTTTATCGCCCGTATGGTAGAAAACGCCCTGCTGGAAATTCCCTCTGGTCTGGTTGAAGCCGCTCGTGCCATGGGTGCGACCCCAATGCAAATCATCACCAAAGTGCTGCTGCCTGAAGCGCTACCTGGTTTGGTGAATGCTGCTACCATCACGCTGATCACCCTGGTGGGCTATTCTGCGATGGGCGGTGCCGTCGGTGCCGGTGGCTTAGGTCAAATTGGTTATCAGTATGGTTATATTGGTTATAACGCTACCGTGATGAATACGGTATTAATATTACTGGTGGTGCTGGTGTATCTGATCCAGTTTGGTGGCGACCGTATCGTGAAGGCCGTTACCCACAAATAGCTTTACCCACGCGCTGACATCTACTCGATAGCTTTGCTGCACCTGGCAGGATAAAGAGTAAGGCGTATTTCATATGCGAGTCTAATTGAGGAAGGGATATGTCGTTAAAATTTAAATCCATCGCAACTATCGGCGCACTGATCGGTACTCTGGCCCTGGCCGGTTGTGGCCAGGATGAAAAAGATCCAAACCATATCAAAGTGGGTGTTATTGTCGGTGCTGAACAGCAAGTGGCTGAAGTGGCACAAAAAGTGGCAAAAGATAAGTATGGCCTGGACGTTGAGCTGGTCACCTTCAACGACTACGTGTTGCCAAACGAAGCCTTGAGCAAAGGCGATATCGATGTCAACGCCTTCCAGCACAAACCTTACCTGGATCAGCAGATCAAGGATCGTGGTTATAAGCTGGTTTCGGTCGGTAACACCTTCGTATACCCGATTGCCGGTTACTCCAAAAAGATCAAATCCATTGATGAGCTGCAAGAAGGTTCACAGGTAGCACTGCCTAACGATCCAACCAACCTGGGCCGTTCACTGTTGCTGCTGGAAAAACAGGGTCTGATCAAGCTGAAAGACGGTGTTGGCCTGCTGCCGACCGTGCTGGACGTGACCGAGAACCCGAAAAACCTGAAGCTGGTTGAGCTGGAAGCGCCGCAGCTGCCACGTTCACTGGACGATCAGCAAATCGCGCTGGCCATCATCAACACCACTTACGCCAGCCAGATTGGTTTGACGCCGGCCAAAGACGGTCTGTTTGTTGAAGATAAAGACTCACCTTACGTCAACATCATGGTTGCCCGTGAAGATAACAAAGACGCGGAAAACGTGAAGAAATTCGTTCAGGCTTACCAGTCTGACGAAGTTAACGAAGCGGCCAACAAGATCTTTAACGGTGGCGCAGTAAAAGGCTGGTAATCGTTCCTTAGCCATTTTATTCCGATAATTGCAAGACGGGCTACGGCCCGTCTTGTTATTTGTGCCAGAGATTGCTTCAATAGCGCCACTTTGATTATAAAATGGCAGGGATTCTCAATGCGTGTTTTACCTCTCTGTTTGTTAGCGCTCGCGCTGACTGGATGCTCAACGCAGCACACGGCTCCATCCACAACAAACAGCACAACAACTACGGCCGCTCCCGCTCCGGTAAAAGCCCCCCCAGCAGCCCGCCCGGCCCCGGTAAAACTGTACAAGAGTGCAGAAGAACTGGTTGGCAAGCCTTTCCGCGATTTAGGTGAGGTTTCTGGCGAATCCTGTCAGACCACGGTTCAGGACTCTCCGCCAAATCTGAATACCGCACGTAAGCGTATGCAGACCCGAGCTTCCTACATGAAGGCCAATGCGGTGCTGTTGCATGACTGTCAGATTGTCAGCGGCGTCGCCGGTTGTTACCAGCAGGCCATCTGCCAAGGCTCTGCGCTTAACGTCTCAGCCAAATGACCGAATTTGTTTTTGAGCAGATCGGCACCATCCGTTCTCCGTATAAAGAGAAATTCGCGGTTCCCCGTCAGCCTGGGCTAGTTGAAGACGGCGGCGGTGAACTGTTGCTGCTGCCGCCTTACAATCAGGCTGAAGCGGTACGTGGCCTCAGCGAGTTCAGCCATCTGTGGGTGATGTTTGTGTTTCATCAAACCATGGAAGGAGGCTGGCGTCCTACCGTGCGGCCTCCTCGTCTGGGCGGCAATGCGCGTATGGGCGTGTTCGCTACCCGTTCAACCTTTCGCCCTAACCCGTTGGGTATGTCCTTAATCGAACTGAAAGGCATACGGACTCAAGGGGGCGAGGTGGTACTGGAGCTGGGCAGCCTGGATTTGGTTGACGGTACGCCGGTGGTTGATATCAAACCCTATCTACCGTTTGCCGAAAGCCATCCAGAAGCGCGAGCCGGGTTTGCTCAGGCGGCTCCGGCCGGTGATATGCCGGTGTATTTCTCGCCCCAGGCGGAACAACAGCTGCAGCAACATTTGCGGCGTTACCCCAACTTACGCCGCTTTATCACCCAGGTTCTGGCGCAAGATCCACGCCCCGCCTATCGAAAAGAAGAAGCCAGCGGGCGCGAATATGCGGTATGGTTGTTGGAGTTCAACGTGCGCTGGCGGATCGTTGATAGTCAAAGCGAAGTGTTGTCGCTCGACGCCCGTTAAAATTCCGCCCGCTCTCTTTTGACAACCGGCTTGCGCTGGTAAACTAAGCCACTTTTGAAAATTTTGGCGGCCAACCCTGGCAGCCCGATGCAATTTGCAGTTCTAACGGAACCAAACACCATGCGTACAAGCCAATATCTGCTCTCCACACTGAAGGAGACACCTGCCGACGCCGAAGTGATCAGCCACCAGCTGATGCTACGCGCCGGGATGATCCGTAAGCTGGCCTCCGGTCTTTACACCTGGTTGCCGACCGGCCTGCGCGTTCTGAAGAAGGTTGAAAACATCGTTCGCGAAGAAATGAACAATGCTAACGCGATCGAAGTTTCCATGCCGGTCGTTCAGCCCGCAGACCTCTGGCTGGAAAGCGGCCGCTGGGAGCAGTATGGCCCGGAATTGCTGCGCTTTGTCGATCGCGGCGAGCGTCCGTTTGTGCTTGGTCCAACCCATGAAGAAGTGATCACCGATCTGATCCGCAACGAAATCAGCTCCTACAAGCAGCTGCCGCTGAACTTCTTCCAGATCCAGACCAAGTTCCGTGACGAGGTTCGCCCACGTTTTGGCGTAATGCGCTCGCGTGAATTCCTGATGAAGGACGCCTATTCCTTCCACACCACCCAGGAATCCTTGCAGGTCACCTACGACGCGATGTACGAGGCCTACAGCAAGATCTTCAACCGCATGGGCCTGGATTTCCGTCCGGTGCTGGCCGATACCGGCTCTATCGGTGGCAGCGCTTCGCATGAGTTCCAGGTGCTGGCAGACAGCGGTGAAGACGATATCGTGTTCTCTACCGGTTCCGACTATGCCGCCAACATCGAGCTGGCCGAAGCGGTTGCCCCTGCTCAGCCACGTGCTGCGGCAACCGAAGAACTGCGCATCATCGATACGCCGAACGCCAAAACCATCGCCGAGCTGGTAGAACAATTCCAACTGCCAGTAGAGAAAACGGTGAAGACTCTGATGGTTCACGCTCGTGAAGAGAGTGGCCACAAGCTGGTTGCTCTGCTGGTGCGCGGCGATCACGAACTGAATGAAATCAAGGCCGAGAAGCTGCCACAGGTCGCGGTTCCACTGACTTTCGCCACGGAAGAAGAAATCCGTGCGATCGTCGGTGCAGGCCCAGGATCCCTTGGCCCAGTCAACCTGCCGATCCCTGTGGTTGTCGATCGCAGCGTAGCCGCTATGAGTGACTTCGGCGCCGGTGCCAACATCGATGGCAAACACTACTTTGGCATCAACTGGGAGCGTGATCTGCCGCTGCCACAGAGCGCCGATATCCGTAACGTGGTGGAAGGCGATGCCAGCCCAGACGGTGAAGGTACGCTGCTGATCAAGCGCGGTATCGAAGTGGGCCACATCTTCCAACTGGGTACCAAGTATTCAGAAGCGATGAAAGCCACCGTACAGGGTGAAGATGGCCGCAATCAGGTGCTTACCATGGGTTGCTACGGCATCGGCGTGACGCGCGTGGTAGCTGCTGCTATCGAACAGAATCACGATGATCGTGGCATTATCTGGCCGGACGCGATTGCCCCGTTCCAGGTAGCCATCCTGCCAATGAACATGCACAAGTCATTCCGTGTGCAGGCACTGGCTGAGGAACTGTACAATACCCTGCGTTCACACGGCATCGACGTGATCCTGGACGATCGTAAAGAGCGTCCAGGCGTGATGTTTGCCGATATGGAACTGATCGGCGTACCTCACTCCATCGTGATCGGCGATCGTAACCTCGACAGCGAAGAGATTGAGTACAAAAACCGCCGTGTTGGCGAGAAGCAGATGATCAAAACCGGCGAAATCGTTGATTTCCTGCTGGGCCAGATCCAACGCTAATCAATAGCCAAAGCCCCCCAGACGGGGGCTTTATTAATGGATGTTGTTGTTAAAGGATTAACTTATGCCATTGTGCAGCCCCTCGGCTACCCGCCTGTTTGCTTTGCTTTCGGTGTTGTTGACCGGTTGCACCATGGATGTAGGCTTATCCGATCGTGAAAAACACCCTATCAATCCCGTCAACGTCCAGTTTCAATCGCTAAGCTCCGCCCCAGGAAAAACTCTGCGCGAAATCAACCAGGCCGACCTGCAAGAGGGAGACCTGCTGTTCTCCTCAACCATCGGCTTGAAATCACTCGGGATCCGTATCTTGAGTACTTCGTCTGTCAGCCACGTAGCCGTGTATATTGGCGAGGGCCAGGTTGCCGAAGCGGTAGGGGAAGGCGTGCAGATTATCAGCCTGAAAGCCGCACTGACCCATAGCGACAAGATGTTTGCTTTGCGCATCCCCGATCTGACACCGGAACAGGCCAGCCAAATCCGCCAATTCGCCAGCCAAAAGGCCGGCAGCCGGTATAACTATCTGGGCATTGCCGAGATGGTGCCCTTTATGATGACCAAGCAGCTGTGTTCGCTGAATCCCTTCTCTGCCGATTTCCGCCAGCAATGTGTCAAAGGCCTGGCCGCAGCCCAGCTCAAGGCCCCGACCGGCGCAGAGTCGTCCTATTTCTGTTCGGAGTTTGTGATTGCCGCGTTTGAAAACGCTGGGCATCCGCTGACGTTGGCCGCCCCAGGCTGGGTCAGCCCGGGCGATTTACTGCATATGCGCGAAGGAGATATTGCCACGCTGGCACCTAGCAAAGCGCTGGTTTACGTGGGCCATATCAAGCCGGGGATCTATTTACGTTCGCGGGCGTTAGCCAAAAATCAGGCCCCTCACCCTAACCCTCTCCCACAGGGAGAGGGAACCGATCGAGTTGGCCTAGAAGTGCAGTGATCCGTCATGTGCATTAGTTGACTCACTCGGGATGAAGGGGTACTCAAATTTTGCTGAGATTACCTTCTATCTACCATCAGAGCAGGGACTACAAGCTCCCTCTCCCTGTGGGAGTGTACAGACCGGGGACATCATGAACACTTGTTCGGGGACATGGTAGACACTTACAACATAGGTATGAGTACTTCTGAGTGGAGCTGCTTATGCCGTGGAATGAGAGATCTGCCATGTCATTACGTA
>NZ_JBKJYW010000168.1:0-4109 GCF_046715635.1 Serratia sp. (in: enterobacteria) | reverse complement strand
GCAATGCGCCGTTTCTTTACCTGCTGAATAGCCAACCATGTGGCGCCGCCTGATCTACCACCCGGAAGTCAACTACGCACTGCGGCAAACGCTGGTGTTGTGCCTGCCGGTGGCGTTTGGTTTGCTGATTGGCAACCTGCAACTCGGTATGCTGTTCTCGTTGGTGCCCGCCTGCTGCAACATTGCCGGGTTGGATACGCCACACAAACGCTTTTTCAAACGCCTGGTCGTGGGCGGCTCTCTATTCGCTCTCAGCAGCCTGCTGCTGCAACAAGCCCTAGTGTGGAACCTTCCCTTACCCTTGCTGATGCTGGGAATGGCGCTGTTGCTTGGCGTCAGTGGTGAAATCAGCCCGCTACATGCACGCCTGCTGCCAGCCGCACTGGTTGCCGCTATCTTTTCCCTCAGCATGGTTGGTACGGTGCCAATCTGGCATGCCCCTTTGCTGTATATCGTCGGCACCGCCTGGTACGGGCTGTTTACCTGGGCCTGGTTCAAGCTGTGGAAAGAGCAGCCGATGCGCGAATCCCTAAGCCAGTTGTATATGCAGCTAGCCGACTATTTTGAAGCCAAATACTCATTACTGACGCAGCACACCGATCCTGAAACTGCTCTGCCGCCGCTGTTGCAACGCCAGCAGAAAGTAATGGATCTGATCAGTCTGCTATACCAACAGCTTAACTTCTTGCCCCATGCCAATAACCTGGAACAAAAGCGCCTGCAACGCACGTTTCAGGTGGCGCTCGATTTGCAGGAGCACATCACCGTCAGCCTACATCTGCCGGAAGAAGTGCAAAAGCTGGTGGAACAAAGCCAGGCCGAAGCGATTATCCGCCGCAATGCCCAGGTGATCGCCACGCGCCTACGGGTGGTGGCCGACGATATTCTCTATCATCGGCACTCTGCGCGTTTCAGCATGAAGAATGAGCTGGCGGCGCTGGAAAAAGTGGCCTCACAGCACGCCGATAACCCGGTTGGCCAGTTCTGCTATTACCACTTCAGCCGCATCGCACGCCTGCTGCGCACCCAGCACCCACTGTACCGCCGCAATCTGATGGCCAACCAGTCACGGCTACCGTTTTGGCCGGCGGTGGTGGACTATCTGTCGTTCAAATCCAACGCCCTGCGCAACGCCGCCAGGCTAGGGGTTATTCTGGCAGCAGGCAGCAGCCTGGGCATGCTGTTCAACCTGCCAAAACCCTATTGGATCTTGCTGACCATCATGCTGGTCAGCCAAAACGGCTATAACGCCACGCGGGTGAGGATCCAGCACCGTGCCCTCGGCACGTTGGCCGGGTTGGTGATTGCCGCCGGGCTGCTGCAACTGCAGATGCCGGAGAACGTGACGCTGAGCATCATGTTGACCATCACCCTGGCAGCCTATCTGATCCTGAGGAAAAACTACGGGCTGGCGGTGATGGGCTTCACCGTGACCGCCGTCTACACCTTGCAGCTCCTGGCGCTGAACGGCACCCATTTCCTGGTCCCGCGCCTGATCGATACCCTTATCGGCTGCGTACTGGTGTTTGGCGGCACGATCTGGCTATGGCCGCAGTGGCAGAGTGGCCTGCTGCGTAAAAACGCCCATCAGGCGCTGGAGCACGATCAGACGGCATTGCGCTTATTGCTGGAAGAGCAGGAACCGGACCCCAGCGAACTGGCCTACACGCGTATGCAGGTCAATCAGGCGCATAACGCCCTGTTTACCTCGCTTAATCAGGCGATGCAGGAACCGGGATTTGAATCGGATTATCTGGCAGATATGCGGCTGTGGATCACCCATAACCAGTTTATCGTTGAACACCTGAATGCAATGACCATTCTGGCGCGCGAGCACTATATGCTGACGCCAAAGCTGGCTCAGGAGTATCTGCAAACCTGTGAGATCGCCTTGCAGAGCTGCCAGCAGCGGTTGGAATATGACGGCCCAAGTACCAGCAACAGCATCATGCAGCCGCCGGACCTGCACCCGGACATGCCGGTCACCGAGATGGAACGCCATCTGCGGCGGATCCTTTCTCACCTGACCGTGATGCATACCATTTCGTCACTGGCGTGGCGCCAGCGCCCACATCATGGGATTTGGCTCAAACGCAAACTGCGGGAAAGCGGAGGTTAGCGGGACCGCAGCCCCGCAAACTTGATTAGCCGTTAATCACATCCTGCACGGCCTGCTCAAACAGCGCCATGCCTTCCTCGATATCTTTCAGCTCAACCACCAACGAAGGGGCAAAACGGATCACGTTTGGCCCGGCGTTGAGGATCATCAAACCGCAGGCGGCGGCGGCAGTGAGAAAATCGCGCGCTTTGCCGTGATAGCCCACCTTCAGTTCCGCACCAATTAACAGCCCCATGCCACGAATATCGCTGAACACATCGTATTTCTTACCGATCTCCTGTAAAGCCTGAACAAACAGCCCGCGACGCTGCTCAATCCCGCTTAGCACCTCTGGCGTGTTGATCACGTCTAACGCTGCCTCTGCCACCGCGCAGGCCAGTGGGTTGCCGCCGTAGGTGGTACCGTGAGTGCCAACCTGCATCACCGAGGCGATCTCTTCGGTGGTCAGCATCGCACTCACCGGGAAACCGCCGCCCAGCGCTTTGGCGGTGGTGAGGATGTCTGGCGTAATGCCGTAATGCATATAGGTAAACAGCTTGCCGCTGCGGCCCATACCGCTTTGCACTTCATCAAATACCAGCAGCGCCTGATGTTGGTCGCAAAGTTCACGTACGCCCTTGAGGAAGACAGGATCGGCGGCGGTAATGCCCCCTTCACCCTGAATAGGCTCCATCACTATCGCACAGGTGTGATCGTCCATCACCGCTTTGACCGCGGCCAGATCGTTGAAGGGCACATGGACGATATCGGCCGGTTTCGGCCCAAAGCCGTCGGAATATTTTGGTTGCCCACCCACGGAAACGGTAAACAACGTACGGCCATGGAAAGCGTTATTAAACGCGATAATCTTGGTTTTATACGGACTATGACGGGTGATGGCGTAATGACGAGCGAGCTTGAAAGCCGCTTCGTTAGCCTCCGCACCCGAGTTGGCGAAAAACACCCGGTCGGCGAAGGTGGCAGCGATCAATTTACTGGCCAGGCGCAGCGCGGGCTCATTGGTGAACACGTTGCTGGTATGCCACAGGGTTTCGCCCTGCTGCTTTAAAGCCTCAACCAATGCCGGATGGCAGTGCCCCAACGCAGTCACCGCGATGCCACCAGAGAAGTCGATATACTCTTTCCCCTGCTGATCCCATACGCGGCTCCCCTTGCCCTTCACCGGCACAAATTGGGCGGGTGCATAAACAGGCAGGATAACCTGATCAAAGGTGCTGCGGGTGACTGCGGTTTTTTCGGTCATTACTGGCTCCAGGCGGCTAACTATCAAGTGAAAATATAATCACAAAATATGCATAAAAAACCAATCAAGGGCAAGCTTAAAAAACCACTAACGGCTAACTTCCAAGGAAATTACCCAGCAGTTGGTGCCCCTGTTCGCTGAGAATGCTCTCCGGGTGGAACTGCACACCCTCCAGCGCCAGCGTCCGGTGGCGGATCCCCATGATCTCATCCCGCTTGCCATCACGTTCGCTCCAGGCGGTCACCTCAAAGCACTCCGGCAACGTCGCAGCGTCCAGGATCAGCGAGTGGTAGCGGGTGACGGTCAGCGGATTATTCAATCCCTTGAACACGCCGAGATGATTATGGCGGATGGCAGAGGTTTTACCGTGCATCACTTCCCGAGCGCGAACCACGTCGGCACCAAAGGCCTGGCCCAACGCCTGATGCCCAAGGCAGACCCCAAGGATCGGCAGCTTGCCGGCAAAATGGCGAATGGCAGCCAGCGAGATGCCCGCCTCGTTCGGCGTACAGGGGCCAGGGGAGATCACCAGATGCTGCGGTGCCAGCCGCTCGATATCGGCCAGTTGCAGTTCATCGTTACGCTTCACCAGCACTTCTGCACCCAGTTCACAGAAGTATTGATAGAGGTTGTAGGTAAAAGAGTCGTAGTTATCGATCAGCAGCAGCATGTTTAAATTAACTTCGTGATTAAGGCTCGTTACGGCAGATATTGATTTGGGCCGATGACACAGGCCTTGCTGGAGTT
>NZ_JBKJYW010000167.1:0-8881 GCF_046715635.1 Serratia sp. (in: enterobacteria) | reverse complement strand
GTGCAGCTTCATTACTTAACGATGTCATGGCGATGTGTCTCCAGCAGGCGGCCCCGGCAATATCCCCGTGGTCTTTCAAATTGTAGCGTTGTTATCTGCTGTTGGTTACTCGCCCGGATTGGTTAGGGCGCAGTATACAGCGCCCCTACAAATACGGGGGAGAGCTAACTGCAGCTTGAAAGACAGCGGATAGATAACGTGAACCCGATCAATATTTTCCCCCACTCTAGATGAGAGTGAGACGTTTATCCAGTGATTGTGTTTCATCCTGGTATGAAAAATCCGCATCCAGCCCGTAGCAGGCTGGCTGCGGCTATTCCACATTTTTTGTATGTATTTTACTCAAGATAACGTTGGCTTGCTGGCCGTGGCCCGCGCCGGGGTATTGATCACCAGCACGCCGGCGATCAACAGCCCTAGTACCGCCACATATAGCGCGGGTTCCAGGCGATGCGTCAGCGCCGTTGACACCGCCGAGAGCATCGGGCCAACCAACTGGCCGATGGCATACCCCGTGGTCAACAGCCCGGCCATATAGCGTGCGTGATTCGGAGCCAATTCCCTGCCGTGCTGGATAGATAGCTGTACCACGCTGAGGAATCCACCGCCGGTCAGCATGGCCCCTAATGCCAGGCCGGTAACGCCCGGCACCACTTCGGCACAAAGCACGCCCAGCGCCTGTACCCACAGAGTGATTGCCAGACGGCTCTGCGTAGTGAGCCGATGGCGGGTTGCAATGCCGATGATAATCCCCAGCACCGCTGCACCGCCAAAAATCGGCCAGACAAACTGGGCGAACAGGCTGTCAGGGAAGCGGGCCGCCGCCATCTGTGACAGGAAGGTCGCAGGCAGGATATAGCCAAAGCCCGCCAGGCTGTAGCTCCACACCAGGCGCTTTAATGCCGGGGTGAGCACCAACGGCTCAGGCTTCACATCGGGACGATGCAGCTCCCCTACCCGTGGCAGGTTAATGCTGATCGCGGCAATTAACACCAACGCCAATGCGCCATATACCAGCCAGGCCTGCGAAGCGCTCAAGCCCCAGCTGTTGATCGCCACCGCCAGCATGCCGCTGATGAATATCCCGGCCCCAGGCCCGGCAAAGACCGCAGCACTCAACGCGGGACGGCCATAATGCGCCAACCGCTCGTTAGTCCAGGCCGCCACCAGCACCATCGACCACCCGCTAGCCCAACCAATCGCAAAGCGCAGCGCACCGTGCATCCACTCCCCCGACACCAAGGCAGAGAGGAGCGTCAGCGCTACCGCTCCCCACACGCCAAGCCACAGGCGGCGCTCCACATGGCGGCTGGCACGCATCGCATCATAGGCACCGCACAGGTAGCCCAGGTAGTTGACCGCCGCCACCAGCCCGGCCCCGGTCAGGGTGAACTGGTGCTCAGCAATCATCAGCGGCACTTGCGGGGTGAAGGCAAAGCGCCCAATCCCCATCGCCACGATCAAAGCAATAAAACCACTCAAGGCTATTTTTAGCGCCATCGCTGTATCCAACCTGTTAAAAGAAAGTTGCGGCTAGCATGCCGCAGTATTACACTCACAAAAACTGAATAATACTCATCAAGTTCATCACGAAAAGAGAAGGTTATGGATCTCACCCAACTGCGCATGTTCTGCTGCGTGGCCGAAACCGGCTCCGTCGCCCGTGCCGCCGAGCAATTGCACCGCGTGCCGTCAAATTTGACTACGCGCCTGCGTCAGCTCGAGCAGGAACTGGGCACCGATCTGTTTATCCGTGAAAAGCAGCGCCTGCGCCTCTCGCCGATGGGCCATAATTTTCTCTGCTACGCCCACCGCATTCTGGCGCTGAGTGAAGAAGCCATGAGCATCACCCATGCCGGGGAGCCGGCGGGCAACTTTGCGCTTGGCTCAATGGAAAGCACCGCCGCCACCCGGCTACCTACCTTGCTGGCAGCCTATCATCAGCGATTCCCGCAGGTTTCCCTTTCGCTGACCACCGGCACCTCCGGCGAGATCATTGAACGTGTACGTGCAGGAACTTTGGCCGCTGCCCTGGTGGATGGCCCGTTGCAACATGATGAACTGAACGGCTGCATTGCTTTCCCCGAACGTATGGTGGTGATCACTTGCCTGGACCATCCGCCCATCCATAGCGCCCAGGATGTCAAAGGGGAAACCCTGTTTGCCTTCCGCGCCAGTTGCTCTTATCGCCTGCGCCTGGAATCCTGGTTCAAGCGTGACGGCTCATTGCCAGGTACCACCATGGAGATCCAGTCTTATCACTCCATGCTGGCCTGCGTGGCCAGTGGTGCCGGGCTGGCGATGATCCCGTATTCGGTGCTCAACCTGCTGCCCGGTTACAAGCGGGTCAAAGTTCATTCACTCCCTGCCGACATTGCCGAAACCGCCACCTGGCTGTTATGGCGGCGTGATGCGTTTGGGCCAAACGTCCGCGCGTTAAAACAACTGATTATAGAACAGGCTGAAAGTTCGGAGGTGGATGCCGAGTCCATCCTCCTGACAGAGTAGCCAAAATCTGCACCACTAGAATTTAATGAGGAGAGAATCATGGAATTTATCAAAACCCGTGCTGCCGTGGCCTGGGGCCCGAACCAGCCGCTGAAGATTGAAGAAGTCGATCTGATGCCGCCACAGAAAGGTGAAGTGCTGGTGCGCATCGTCGCTACCGGCGTTTGCCATACCGATGCCTATACCCTGTCAGGCAAAGATCCGGAAGGCGTGTTCCCGGCGATCCTGGGCCACGAAGGCGGTGGCATAGTCGAAGCGATCGGCGAAGGCGTGACCAGCGTTGCCGTCGGTGACCACGTGATCCCGCTATACACCCCAGAATGTGGCGAGTGCAAATTCTGTAAATCCGGCAAAACCAACCTGTGTCAGGCCATTCGCGCCACCCAAGGCAAGGGCCTGATGCCGGACGGTACCACCCGCTTCTTTAAAGACGGCAAACCGATTTTCCACTATATGGGCACCTCCACCTTTGCTGAACGCACCGTAGTGCCAGAAATCTCACTGGCAAAAATCAGCAAAGAAGCGCCGTTGGAAGAGGTTTGTCTGCTTGGCTGTGGCGTCACCACCGGCATGGGTGCGGTGATCAACACCGCCAAGGTCAAGGCTGGCGATACCGTGGCTATCTTCGGCCTGGGCGGCATCGGGCTGTCGGCGATTATCGGCGCTCAGATGGCCGGTGCCAGCCGCATCATCGGCATCGATCTCAACACCAGCAAGTTCGAACTGGCTCGCAAGCTTGGCGCGACCGACCTAATCAATCCAAAAGATTACGATAAACCCATTCAGGACGTGATCGTCGAGCTGACCGACGGCGGCGTCGACTTCTCCTTTGAATGTATCGGCAACGTCAACGTGATGCGTTCAGCGCTGGAGTGCTGCCACAAGGGCTGGGGTGAGTCGGTCATTATCGGCGTTGCCGGTGCTGGTGAAGAGATCGCCACCCGTCCGTTCCAACTGGTGACTGGCCGCGTCTGGCGTGGTTCCGCCTTTGGTGGCGTGAAAGGCCGCAGCCAACTGCCGGGGATCGTGCAGCGTTATCTCGACGGCGAGTTCGCACTGAACGACTTTATCACTCACACCATGGGGCTGGAGCAGATCAACGAAGCGTTCGATCTGATGCATGAAGGCAAATCGATCCGTTCCGTGATCCATTTCGATAAATAAGCCAGGAGGCAGAGGATGACGATGTCATTAGAACTTCTCGAAGAGCACCGCATGTTCGGTGGTTGGCAACAACGTTACCGTCACGCGGCGCAGAGCCTGAATTGCAACATGACGTTCAGTATCTATCTGCCACCACCGCGCGACGATAACCCGCCGCCGGTGCTGTATTGGCTGTCGGGGCTGACCTGCAATGATGAAAACTTCACGTTGAAGGCCGGTGCCCAACGCGTTGCCGCAGAATTAGGGCTGGTGCTGGTGATGGCAGATACCAGCCCGCGCGGCGATGAGGTGCCGAATGACGAAGGTTACGATCTGGGCCAGGGGGCGGGGTTCTATCTCAATGCCACTCAGGCTCCTTGGGATCAACACTTTCGCATGTATGACTACATCAGCAATGAACTGCCAGCGCTGATTAGGCAGCATTTCAGCGTCAGCGATCGGCAATCCATTGCGGGCCACTCGATGGGCGGCCACGGTGCGTTAATGATGGCAATGCGTAACCCGCAACGTTTTCGCTCGGCGTCAGCCTTTGCGCCGATCGTCAACCCTTGCCAGGTGCCTTGGGGCCGTAAAGCCTTTGCGGCCTATCTGGGGGATGATGAAACGCAGTGGCTGCACTATGACAGTTGCCATTTGCTGGCCAGCGGGGCGGAGAAGCTGCCGATGCTGATCGATCAGGGAGATGGGGATCAGTTTCTGGCGGATCAACTGCAACCGGCCAAGCTGGCGGAGTTGGCACGCCAGCGCGACTGGCCGTTAACCCTGCGCATTCAGCCGGGTTACGACCACAGTTACTTCACCATCGCTACCTTTATCGAAGATCATCTGCGTTTTCATGCCGAGCATCTGTTTAAATAGTCGATACCCCCCTCACCCTAACCCTCTCCCTCAAGGGAGAGGGGACCGATCGAGCTCGCTGTTTTTTCTGTGTAATACCCTGACTTTCGTTTTACTTTACAAACACTTATCGAAGCAGCACGATCCCACCACAGGCTCCGGGCAGTTCCCTTTCCCTGTGGGAGAGGGTTGGGGTGAGGGGCTACCCCTTCAGCTTCGGATCTAATGCATCACGTAGGCCATCACCTAACAGGTTAAACGCCAGTACGGTGAAGAAGATTGCCAGGCTGGGGAAGATCGCCACATGCGGGGCAATCACCATATCCGCCCGTGCTTCATTGAGCATCGCGCCCCATTCCGGCGTTGGCGGCTGCGCCCCCAATCCCAAGAACGACAGGCTGGCAGCGGTAATGATTGAAGTACCGATACGCATGGTGAAATAGACCACGATCGACGAGATGGTGCCCGGCAAGATATGCCGCAGGATGATGGTCCAGTCCGAAGCACCGATGCTGCGCGCAGATTCAATGTAGGTCAGATGTTTCAGCACCAAAGTATTACCACGCACCAGGCGCGCAAACGCCGGAATGCTGAAGATGGCCACGGCGACAATCACGTTGGCCATGCCGCTGCCCATGATCGCCACCACGCCAATCGCCAGCAGGATGCCGGGGAAGGCAAACAGCACGTCGCTGATGCGCATGACAATGCGATCCCACCAGCCTTCGTAATAGCCCGCCAACAGCCCAAGCACCGTACCTATCACGCTGCCAACCAGTACCGAGAACACCCCTGCGGCCAAAGAGATCCGCGCGCCCATCAGAATACGGCTGAAAATATCCCGGCCCAGCGAATCCACCCCGAGCCAGTGCACCAGCGAAGGCCCTTCATTGAGCCGATCGTAATCAAAGAAGTTTTCCGCATCATAAGGCACCAGATACGGTGCCAGCAGCGCAGCGGCCACCAGCAGTAACACAAACACGCCGGCCACCATCGCGACCTGCTGGCGACGAAAACGCCGCCAGAACTCATGCCAAGGCGTACGCACTGCGTTGGGATTAATCACCGGCATTGCCTTGAGCGCGGCATTACGCCGCCAATACTTCATCATACGGCCTGCCTATTGGTAACGAATCGAAGGGTTGATTGCCGCATACAGCATATCCACCAACAGATTAATCAGAATGAATTCCAGCGAGAACAGCAGCACTTCGGCCTGGATCACCGGGTAATCGCGCATTTCTACCGAATCCACCAGCAAGCGCCCCAACCCCGGCCAGTTAAACACCTTTTCGACCACGATTGAGCCACCCAGCAGGAAACCAAACTGTAGGCCCATCATGGTGATCACCGGGATCATCGCGTTGCGTAGCCCGTGTTTGACGATCACCAGTGATTCCGGCACGCCCTTGGCACGGGCGGTGCGCATGTAATCTTCCTGCATCACCTCAACGAACGAGGCGCGGGTGAAGCGTGCCATCACCGCCGCTACCGCAGCGCCAAGCGTGATTGAAGGCAGGATGTAATGCTGCCAGGTGTCCGCTCCGACCGTCGGCAACCAACCGAGATTGACCGAGAACACCTGCATCAGCAGCATCCCCAACGCAAAGGCCGGGAAAGAGATGCCCGACACGGCCAGCGTCATCCCCAGCCGGTCCGGCCAGCGGTTGCGCCATACGGCGGAAATCATGCCGATCGCCATGCCAAAAATCACCGCCCATACCATGCTGGCGATGGTCAGCCAGAAGGTTGGCATAAAGCGCGAGGCGATCTCTTCACTGACCGGGCGTTTGGACACCATCGACGTGCCGAAATCGCCCTGCAAAATATTGACAAAGAAATGCACAAACTGCTGTGGCAACGGCTTGTCCAGCCCCAGATCCTGGCGCACCAACTGGACGACGGCTTCGTCGGCCTCCGGCCCCGCGGCCAACCGCGCCGGATCGCCCGGCAGCATATGGACAAACAAGAACACCAGCACCGCCACGATCAGCAGCGTCGGGATCAGGCCCAGCAGGCGTTTTAGAAAATAATTAAGCATTCCCCTCACCCTAACCCTCTCCCACAGGAAGAGGGGACAGAATGTGCTACTGATTAAGTTCCGTTGCTAACCTCACCACCGGAACACTGCCATAAATTAACGCCTGTAACTGCTCACAACACCCCAACCCTCTCCCTGTGGGAGAGGGTTGGGGTGAGGGCTTATTTCAAATCCGCATTATCAAAGTTGAACGAGGTGTCCGGCATCACGTAGAAGCCGCTCAGCTGTTTGTTGTTGGCAGACAGCAGGCGCTCGGTCACCAGGAAAATCCATGGTGCGTCGGCCCAGATGCGGTCTTGTGCATCTTTGTACAGCGCCTGCTTCTGGGCACGATCGGTGGTGGCCAACGCGTCGGCCAGATCCTTATCGACCTGCGGATTGCTGTAGAACGCGGTGTTGAATTGCTTAGGCGGTGCAGATTGAGTGGCGAACAGCGGCGTCAGCGCCCAATCGGCTTCGCCGGTCGAGGCAGACCAGCCGGTATAGAACATACGCACGCCGGTATCCTTCACGCCCACGCTTTCCACCTGCGCCGCACGTTGGCCCGCATCCATCGCGGTGACGGTCACTTTGACCCCGACCTGCGCCAACTGCTGTTGAGCAAACTGCAACACTTTCTGCGCGGTGCTGTGGTTATGGGAAGACCACAGCGTGGTAGTAAACCCGTTCGGATAGCCTGCTTCTTTCAGCAGCTCACGCGCCTTGGCTGGATCGTATGGCCAAGCGTTGTAGCGGGTGGCAAAATCAATGGCCGGAGGCACAGGACCTTCCGCCGGCACGGCAAAGCCGGAGAACGCCACCTTAATCAGCGCGTCCTTGTTGATCGCATAGTTCAGTGCCTGGCGCACCTTCGGGTTATCGAACGGCTTCTGCGTCACGTTCATGCTGATGTAGCGTTGCAGGATCGACGGCGCGGCCACCAGATCCAGCTTGCTGTTTTTCTCCAGCACCTTGGCTTGCTCATAAGGAATTGGGAAAGCAAAGGTCGCTTCGCCGGTTTGCAGCATCGCCGCACGGGTGTTGTTATCCACTACCGGCCGCCAGGTGATACTGTCCAGCTTCGGTAAGCCCGCTTTCCAGTAGCCGTCGAATTTCTTCACTTTGACATAGTCGGTCTGGTTCCAGGTTTCGAACTGGTAAGGGCCGGTACCCACCGGATGGAAACCAATCTCCTTGCCATACTGCTTGAGCGCCGCCGGGGAAATCATCGCCGCCGCCGGGTGCGCCAGGTTGTTAATAAACGCCGAGAATGGCGCTTTCAGCACGATCTTGACCGTGGTGGGATCGACCACTTCAGTTTTATCGATCATCTTGAACAGGTTGTAACGTTTCAGGCGATTATCCGGATTACTGGCACGATCCAGGTTAACCTTGACCGCCTCGGCGTCGAACGCGCTACCGTCGTGGAATTTAACCCCCGGCTGGAGCTTGATGGTGTAGGTCAGTCCGTCTTTGCTGACGTCGTAACTGTCCGCCAATACGTTCACCAGTTTCATATCCTTATCAAAGCCAAACAACCCCTGATAGAAGGATTTGGCGACCGCCTGCGACAAGGTGTCGTTGGCATCGTACGGGTCGAGCGTGGTGAAGTTGGACGCTACGGCAATCACCGCATCCTTGGCAGCCCAAGCCGGGCCAGCAGCGGCAGCCAGCAGTACGGCGGCCAAAACATTACGCTTGAATGTGTGCTTAGTCATATTGCTTAACTCTCCTGAGGCAAGGCTAAAAAGCACCGGCAATAGGGTGGCGGGCAACAAAGTGCCCTGGCCCTACCTGCACTAAAGGTGCGGTAACGGGTTCATCATCCAGCCCACGGATCGGGCTGGGTATTTCATCCACCAGCAACGGCTGGCGTTTATGCGCATGGGTTGGGTCGGCCACCGGCACGGCGGCCATCAGCTTACGGGTATAGGCGTGCTGCGGGTTTTCAAACACCGCACGGCGTGGGCCGATCTCCACAATCTGGCCCAGATACATCACCGCGACGCGATGGCAGACTCGTTCCACTACTGCCATATCGTGGGAAATAAACAGAAACGCGATGCCCAATTCACGCTGTAAATCGAGCAGCAGATTGACAATTTGCGCCTGAATCGACACGTCCAGCGCAGAGACCGCCTCATCGGCGATCACCACTTTCGGATTGAGTGCCAGCGCGCGGGCAATGCAGATACGCTGGCGTTGGCCACCGGAGAACTCATGCGGATAACGCCGCGCATGTTCCGGCTTCAGCCCTACCCGCTCCAATAGCCAGGCGACCCGTTTTTCAGCCTCCGCCCCACGAGCAACATTGTGCACCAGCAACGGCTCCATGATGGAGAAACCAACGGT
>NZ_JBKJYW010000166.1:0-6330 GCF_046715635.1 Serratia sp. (in: enterobacteria) | reverse complement strand
GGCGGGCGCATCACAACGGTTTCTCATTTCAGGAGCAATATCATGAGTTTCATGCTGGCATTACCGAAAATCAGTTTGCACGGCTGCGGCGCCATTGAAGATATGGTCAAGCTGCTGACACAGAAGCAATGGGGTAAGGCGCTAATCATCACCGACGGCCAGTTGGTTGAACTCGGCCTGCTGGAAGGCCTGTTCAACGCCATGCAGCAGCATGGGCTGCCTTATGCCATGTTCAATGAAGTCTTTCCTAACCCCACTGAAGAACTGGTGCAACAGGGCTGGCAAGCGTTCAAACAGCAGCAGTGCGACTATCTGATTGCCTTCGGCGGCGGCAGCCCAATCGATACCGCCAAAGCGATCAAAATCCTGACGGGTAACCCAGGCCCCTCTACCGCCTATTCCGGCGTCGGCAAAGTCAAACATCCGGGCGTAGCTTTGGTGGCCATCAATACCACTGCGGGCACCGCAGCCGAGATGACCAGCAACGCAGTGATCATCGACAGCCTGCGCCACGTCAAAGAAGTGATCATCGACACCAACATCATCCCTGACATCGCCGTGGACGACCCACAGGTGATGTTGGATATTCCCGCCAGCGTTACTGCCGCCACCGGTATGGACGCGTTGACCCACGCGGTGGAAGCCTATGTTTCCGTGGGCGCTCACCCGCTGACCGATCACTCGGCGCTGGAAGCCATCCGCCTGATTAGCACCTGGCTACCTGCCGCTGTAGATGACGGCAAAAACCTGCAAGCGCGGGAAATGATGGCCTATGGGCAATATCTGGCAGGGATGGCGTTCAACAGCGCCGGGCTTGGCCTGGTGCACGCATTAGCTCACCAGCCAGGTGCGACCCACAATCTGCCACACGGCGTCTGCAATGCCATCCTGCTACCGGTAATCGAAGAGTTCAACCGCCCGAATGCCGTGGCTCGCTTTGCCCGTATTGCGCAGGCAATGGGGGCGGACACGCAAGGCATGAACGAAGAGCAGGCCAGCCATCAGGCGATTGCCGCCATTCGCGCGCTTTCGCTGCGCGTGGGTATCCCAGCAGGCTTCTCGGCGCTGGGTATCAAGGAAGCCGATATCGAAGGCTGGTTGGATAAAGCGTTGGCTGATCCATGTGCCCCTTGCAACCCACGCACGGCAGATCGCGAACAAGTTCGCGCGCTGTATTTAGCCGCGCTGTGACCCTTAAGGAAAACCCATGATCCATAAAGCTTTTGTGATGCAGGTAAACCCGGATGCGCACGCCGAATACCAGCGGCGCCACAGTCCGATCTGGCCAGAGCTGGAACAGGTGCTGAAGGAGCACGGTGCACACCACTATTCCATCTTCCTGGACGAAGCACGCAACCTGCTGTTTGGCTATGTGGAGATTGAGTCAGAGGAACGTTGGGATGCAGTGGCCAACACCGCCGTCTGTCAGCGCTGGTGGCAGCATATGGGCGACGTGATGCCGAGTAATCCTGATCATAGCCCGGTTAGTACACCGCTGCGTGAAGTGTTTTATCTAGAATAATCAACAGGCGACGGTTAAACCCCGTCGCCTTATTTTTAACGCCGTACTATTTTTTACTATAAATAATAAACGAGGTTCTTTGACCAATTTTATCATACAGAGAACGGGCGGAGGAGTTGAACTCCTGGGTCATCCAGTAAACGCGGCTTGACTCTCTCACTTCCGCCTGTTGATAGGCTTCATTAAATAAGCTCTCCGCCACGTTTTGTCCCCGCGCGCTTTTATCAACGAACAGATCTTCAATATAACAATAGTTTTTATCGCTCCACGTCGAGGCGTGATAAACCAAATGCATAAAGCCGAGGATCTGCCCCTGATCGTTAACGGCGACCAGGCCGACCAAATCCTGTTTTTGGCACAGGCGGATAAAGGTTTTTTCGGTAATTTCGGCGCTGACATCGGCACGATAAAAGTGCAGATACTGCTGCCACAGATGTTCCCAACCCGCTCTATCTGAAGCGATTATGTCCCTGATGGTAACGCCGTTTTTAGTCATCAACATACTCCTACCCCTGCATGTTCAAAGTGGCGCAAGTATAGGCGATGCCATAGGGCGGGGTTAATGGACCAATCCGCTATAGACACCGGACCATTTCAGCGGCTAATTATCCATCTCGTTTAAACAGCGCGTTAGCAACTGGGAAAACTGTTCGACGTTATAGGCTATCTCAATAGGATCCAGAGCCGCGAAACCCAGCAACCAGCCAGATAAGGGAATATCTGCAGTACAAAAATCGGAAACGCTTCTCAGAGTTAAATTATACTCAGAAGCACGATGGGCAACAGCTTGCTCAAGCTGTTTACTTGCCACCAGGCAGAGTATTTGCAAGCCGCAGTTAGGCACAATAACCTTCACCTTTAAGCCGCAGTGCTTGTTGATCTCGTTAATAAACAACGCCGCACGGGACGAATATATTTTCTTCATCGTCAGGACATGTTCTCGGTAATGTCCCTGCATAATAAATTTTGCCAGCGTACGCTGAGCGATCCCCGAAACCTGGCTGTCCGTATTCGCGCGCGCGGTGGTCATGGGTTTTACCAGCGCTTCTGGCAGTACCATATAAGCCACATGCAGATCCGGGAACAGGGTTTTACTGAAAGTGCCCATATAAATGGTGCGCTGATGGGGGTCTAACCCTTGCAAACAGGCCGTCGCAATGCCTTGGTAGTGAAACTCGCTGTCATAGTCGTCTTCGATGATCCACATATCCCGTGTTTTAGCCGCCTCAATTAATGCCAACCGCCTGGCCAGCGAAAGTGCTCGCCCAGTCGGATATTGGTTGGAAGGGGTGACATAGACAAATCTGGCGTTAGCCTGCGAGCGAATGATTTCATCGGTGCAAATCCCCTGCTCATCAACGGCAATCGGGATCGGCTTGAGCTGGGCCGCCTGTAAGGCTTTAATCGCACCGGTATACCCCGGATTTTCGATAAAGACGCTATCGTCAGCATCCGCCAGGACCTGTGCGCACAAAGACAGCGACTGCTGCGTACTGCTCACAATCAGAATTCGATCGGCCTGCGCCTTCACTCCCCGCTCGGCCAACAGGAAATCGCAAATGGCCTCCCGCAGGTGAATATTACCCTGCAAGTTGCTGCCAGTTGAGATAGACAGCCCCTCTTCCTTGACGGTTTGCTGATATAGCCTGAGCCAGGTATGGATCGGAAAGTTGCGGGTTTCAGGCACACCGGGGCCAAATGCCCGCCGCTGGGGCAGGTTGCCTGATTCAGGGCTGGCACGCTGTGTCGCTCTCCGGCTCAGTGTGACCTGGCCGCCGGAGGGTGCAGTTAAGTGGTCGCTAGTCAGGCCCAGCAAGGGCTGCTGTCTTTGCGCGACAAAGCTTCCCCGCCCCACCTCTCTGTAGACGTATCCCTCGGTTTCCAGCGCCGTATAACAGTTCTCGATGGTCCCTCTGGATAACTGGAGTGAAGCTGCCAACGCTCGGCTGGCCGGCAACCGTTGGCTGGCGATGAACTCGCCCTGCTGGATCATCGTCTTGAAAGCAGCGGCCAGCGCCGTGGTTAATGAAACTTCAGGGACTGTTTGCTTGGCGAGGTTTTTTTGCAGCAAGAGAGTCTGGAGCTGCTTTTCGGTCAGGCGGTTCAAGGCGCAGCTCCACGGAGAGAAAAAAATTAGGGTATAAGCTATAAACCGCCCTGTGATATTGCCATCACACAGCGGTTTACATGGGATTTGGGGATATTACGGCTGAGGAGTTACTCAGATACCGTCACCATACTCAAACCCGTGATTGGCACCGTTGAAGTACTGATCCATATCCATCGATGGCGTATCGCTTTCCGGGCGACCAACAATACGTGCAGGCACACCTGCGGCGGTGGTATGTGGTGGCACGGGTTGCAGCACCACGGAACCGGCACCAATCTTGGCCCCTTTCCCCACTTCGATATTGCCGAGGATTTTAGCCCCCGCGCCAATCATCACGCCTTCGCGGATTTTAGGGTGGCGATCGCCGCTGGTTTTGCCTGTCCCGCCCAGGGTTACCGACTGCAAGATAGAGACGTTATTCTCCACCACGGCGGTTTCACCGATCACAATGCCGGTGGCGTGGTCGAGCATGATGCCGCAGCCGATGGTAGCCGCCGGGTGAATATCCACCCCAAAGGCGACCGAGATTTGATTTTGCAGGTAGATCGCCAATGCCTGGCGCCCCTGCATCCACAACCAATGGCCGATGCGGTACGCCTGCAAGGCATGGAAACCTTTCAGGTATAGCAACGGCGTTGAATATTTATCTACTGCGGGGTCGCGCAGCCGCACCGCCAGAATATCGCGGGCCGCTGAGACGATCATTTGTGCGTCGGAACGATAGGCGTCTTCCACCACCTCACGCACGGCAATCGCCGGCATGATCGGATTGGCCAGTTTGTTCGCCAGAATGTAGCTGAGCGCGCTGCCCAGATTTTCATGCTTGAGCAAGGTCGCGTGGAAAAAGCTAGCCAGCATCGGTTCACAATCTGCCAGTGCTCTCGCCTCTGATTTAATGCTGCTCCAGACCTGTTCTAACTCTTCTGACGACATCGCTTCCTCTCTGCCAAAACAGACTACCCCGCCTGATCCCGGCAGAGTAACCTAATCAAATTGTCGCGGCGCGATACATTGCTGTACCGCAGCCAAGGTCAAGCACTGTGCTTTTCGTCTTTCTTGGTGCGCCCAAGCAGAGTCAACGCTGCCTCGCGGGCATTTTTATTACAGTACAGCACCTGATAGATCTGTTCGGTGATCGGCATTTCCACGCCAAAGCGCTGCGCCAGTGCCAATACCTCTTTGGTATTGCGATAACCTTCAACCACCTGGCCGATGCTATCCTGCGCTTCCTGCACGCCCTTGCCTTGCCCCAGCATAATACCGAAACGACGGTTGCGCGATTGATTATCGGTACAGGTTAACACCAGATCGCCCAACCCAGCCATGCCCATAAAGGTGGAAGGATCGGCACCCAATGCGGAGCCGAGGCGGCTCATTTCCGCCAGACCACGGGTGATCAATGCGGTACGCGCGTTGGCACCAAAACCGATACCGTCGGACATACCGGCGCCAATGGCAATCACGTTTTTCACCGCCCCGCCCAGCTGTACCCCGATGAAATCCGGGTTGCTGTAAACGCGGAAGCTTTTGCCACAGTGCAGCAGCTGCTGTAAATCTTCAGCAAACTGCTCGTCGGTCGCTGCCAGAGCGATCGCCGTTGGCAACCCGGCCGCCAGCTCTTTGGCAAACGTTGGCCCCGAAACAACCGCCAGTGGGATCGTATCCCCCAACGCTTCGCGAGCCACGTCTTGCAACAACCGCCCCGTTTCCGCTTCCAGACCTTTGGTCGCCCATACGATGCGGGCATCCGGGCGCAGATGAGGTTTCAACTGACGCAAGACGTCACCAAACACATGGCTAGGCACCACCACCAGCACATCACGGCTGGCTGCTAATGCACGAGCAAGATCGGTTTCGAGCAGCAGAGTATCGGGGAAAGGGACGTCGGGAAGGAACGCCTGATTGCAGCGATCGCGCTGCATGATCTGGATCTGCTCGGGGTTATGCCCCCACAGCACTACCTGGTGGCCGTTACGCGCCAGCGTAATGGCTAAAGCGGTGCCGTACGAGCCGGCACCGATTACAGTCATTGAAGCATTGACGGTATTCATCAGGCATCCTGATGAGGTTCAGCGCTTTCGCCTTCCGCCTGCTGCTGCAAGTAGCTCATGAACAGCGCATCAAAGTTTACCGGTGCCAGGTTCAACTGCGGGAAGGTACCGCGAGAAACCAGGCTGGTGATGCACTCACGCGCATACGGGAACAGGATGTTCGGGCAGTATGCGCCCAGGCAATGTGCCAGCTGCGTGCCTTCGATACCGGAGATGGAGAAGATACCTGCCTGCTGAACTTCACACAGGAATGCAGTTTCTTCACCCAGAGAGGCAGTAACGGTGACGCGCAGTACCACTTCGTAGACATCGTCTGCCAGGTGGCTGGAAGCCGTATCCAGATCGAGCTTAACTTCTGGCTGCCATTCTTGCTGGAATACCTGCGGAGCGTTTGGCGCTTCGAATGAGATATCCTTGGTGTAAATGCGTTGGATCTGGAACGCCATCTCTGTGCTGTTTTGTTCTGACATGTGTGTAATACCCTTGGTTAACTATCCTTAGAGACACTCAGTGGTTGCAGTACCCACATCTTGGCAGTGGGACCGCCGCTGGTTTACAGCAGCGGATCCAGCCCACCGCGAGCATCAAGTGCATGTAAATCATCACAGCCGCCAATATGTTGGCCATCGATGAAAATCTGAGGCACG
>NZ_JBKJYW010000165.1:0-9707 GCF_046715635.1 Serratia sp. (in: enterobacteria) | reverse complement strand
TTACTATATTCATCCTGAAAAACCGCTAAAAATATCTCAGAACGAAAGGTTTAAATTAAATTGCAGCCTTTTTTGAGCAGTTCGATTAATACGGCATCGGCAATTTTTAAACGCATTAACGCTTGGTGGAGAAAAGTATAGGGAACCGACTGCCGGGACTCATCGGGCAAATAACCCAATAACAGGGTCAATATGGCGGCTTATTTATGGCGTATGCCCAATCGTGCGCGGGCTGGTTCACGGATCCCAGGGTTGCGTGAGCTATCTCACAGCGGATTAGCACAATGCCAAAGATTGACGTCTGGAAAAACGCCTAATCCAGGTCATTTGCACAATGCCCAGCACGATAGCGAATGTTATGCTTTTTGCTGAGCCAGAGTTTCGATTATTACCCACGGCGTACCTAAGTCAGAATGCGTGAGGTTTCACTATGTCCGAATATGCAGATGGCAGTAACAAAGAATTACCACGCTATATTCAGGTTCATCGGCAAGATAACGTTGTCATTGTGGTTAATGATCATGGACTGCCTAAAGGGGCAGCCTTCCCTTGCGGTTTGACATTATTGGAACATATTCCTCAAGGGCACAAAGTTGCGCTGCAAGATATTCCTCAGGGCGGTCATATTTTGCGCTATGGCGAAGTGATTGGTTTTGCCGTGCGGGATATTCACCGGGGTAGTTGGATTGATGAATCGCTGGTGCTACTTCCCCCTGCGCCAGAATTGGCCAGCCTACCGCTAGCCAACAATGTGCCCCCGGTCTTACCGCCCTTGGAAGGTTATACCTTTGCAGGTTACCGTAATGCCGACGGCAGCGTTGGCAGCAAGAACCTGTTGGCTATCACCACCAGCGTGCACTGCGTAGCTGGTGTGGTCGATTATGTGGTGAAAGTCATTGAGCGCGACCTGCTGGCCAAATACCCCAACGTCGACGGCGTGGTGGGTCTGAATCATCTCTATGGCTGCGGCGTCGCCATCAACGCTCCCGCAGCGGTGGTCCCTATCCGCACCTTACATAATCTGGCCCTCAACCCGAACTTTGGCGGCGAAGTGATGGTGGTGGGACTTGGCTGCGAGAAGTTGCAGCCGGAACGCCTGCTGCAGGGAACCCCAGATGTACACCCCATCTCCGTGGATGAAAGCCGGATTGTGCGCCTGCAAGATGAAAAATACGTTGGTTTTCAGGCCATGGTGGCCGAAATTCTGGCCGTTGCAGAACAGCACCTGCAACGCCTGAACCGCCGCCAGCGGGAAACCGTGCCAGCCTCAGAGCTGGTAGTGGGGATGCAATGTGGCGGTAGCGATGCATTTTCCGGGGTAACGGCCAACCCGGCGGTGGGTTTTGCTTGCGACCTGCTGGTACGCTGCGGGGCAACCGTGATGTTCTCCGAAGTCACCGAAGTGCGTGATGCCATCCACCTGTTAACCCCACGTGTCGCCGATCAACAAGTTGGCAAGCGCTTACTGGAGGAGATGGCCTGGTATGATGACTACCTCAATCAAGGACAAACCGATCGCAGCGCCAACCCTTCGCCCGGCAACAAGAAAGGTGGTTTGGCCAACGTGGTGGAAAAAGCATTAGGCTCGATTGCCAAATCAGGCAGTAGCGCGATTGTCGAAGTGCTCTCCCCCGGCCAACGCCCCAGCAAACGTGGGCTGATTTATGCCGCCACCCCTGCCAGCGACTTTGTTTGCGGCACGCAGCAATTAGCTTCTGGCATGACGGTGCAAGTGTTCACTACCGGCCGGGGAACCCCTTACGGCCTGACTGCCGTGCCGGTAATCAAGATGGCGACGCGCAGCGCGCTGGCTGAACGCTGGCACGATCTGATCGATATCAACGCTGGAACCATTGCCACCGGGGAAGCGACCATTGAGCAGGTGGGTTGGCAACTGTTTGAACTGATCCTGGATATCGCCAGCGGCCGCAAACAAACCTGGTCAGATCGATGGGGTTTGTTCAACACGTTGGCGGTATTTAACCCGGCACCGGTGACCTGAATAGATACCCCTCACCCTAACCCTCTCCCAAAGGGAGAGGGAACCGATCGAGTTCGTTGATTGCTTAGCGTAAGACCTCGCCTTTCTTGTTTTTACTCCCGACTTTCCGAAGCTGCACGGGGTAATTATGCGCTCCGTACAGCTCCCTCTCCCTGTGGTCCCGAAGGGAGAGGGAACCGATCGAGTTCGTTGATTGCTTAGCGTAAGACCTCGCCTTTCTTGTTTTTACTCCCGACTTTCCGAAACTGCACGGGCTGATTATGCGCTCCGTACAGCTCCCTCTCCCTGTGGGAGAGGGTTGGGGTGAGGGGACATAACGTGCCTCCCCAAAGGATTTAATCCTCATCCAGCTGTAACCCCACATACAGCAACAGACGCGCATCGAAATTGGCCAGGTTCAACCCGGTCAGTTCAGAAATGCGATTGAGACGATATTCCAGCGTATTACGGTGAATATAGAGTGCCTTGGCGGTCGCGGTGGGCTGCACATTATTCAGGAACCAGGCATTTAAGGTACGCAGCAACAAACCATTACCGTCCATGGCTTTCAAACGCTCCAGTGGCCGCGCCAGCTCATCCGCCTGCCAACCGCTACGCAAGCTGCCAAGCAACACCGGCAACATCAGATCCTGATAATAATAGGCCCACCGCTCAGGCATGCGCTGCTTGCCAACAGCCATGGTGGTACGAGCAGTGCGGTAGGAACGCACCAGACTGCCAGGGCCAATGAAATAGTTGCCGAGCGCAATACGCACTCGCAAACGGCTGCTTTCATTGATCCGTACCAGCAGATTCTCCACTCGCCGCCGGTGGGCCTCGGCATCCCAACGCCCGTGGTGATTCAGCGCCGGTTTGAGTACTACCATCTCGCTGAGAGAAACAATAGCGATCAGGTTGTCACGCTCTGGCAGCGTCAGCAATTCCTGTAGCTGCTGTAACTCGGCCATGGCGCTATCGACCCCCAACTGGCCGCTATCCACCTCCACCACCGCCGCGACGCGGGGCTGGTTGGGATCTATTCCCAGGCGGTGCGCCCATTCCATCAAGGCCGGTGACAGCTCCTCCGTACGGATCAGATTCAACACAAACTCTTCACGAAAGCGGCTGTCCTGCGCCAACATACTCAACAAACGCGCCTGCTCCAGCATCATTTCAGCGGTCATGCAGACCAGTTCACCGTACTGCCGCAGTTGCAGCGGATCGCCGGTCAGGCCGATGACCCCAACGATATTCCCGTCAACGTGCAACGGCAGATTAATACCGGGCCGAACGCCGTGCAAATGACGGGCAACGGCATCGTCGATAGCGACCACCCTGGCCTGAGATAGCACCAGCAATGCCCCTTCATGCAGTTCCCCCAGCCGCTCAGGGTCGCCACTGCCAATAATGCGGCCCCGGTTGTCCATCACGTTGATATTGCTATCAATAATTTTCATGGTGCGAGCGACAATTTCCCTGGCTAGCTTGGCATCAAGATGATACTCCGCCATTGCGTCTTATCCCCGTCGGATGATAAACCAACGTTCAGCATACCGACGCGCCTCTACGGGCACATTGTGCAGATGCCCAAATGCGTTTTAGCCGGGCACGAGTTTGTGCTCAAACTCACAGTTTTTAGCCCTATCGAGTAAAGCGAGGCGTCACCACTTCATCCTTATCACAGAACCGTACGTACGGACCCGTATACGGCTTAGGTTGGCTTCTATGTAGTCATCCTCTTTCTTCACCATAGAAGAAAGCGCATTATTCCTTTATCATTTAGGCAATAGTTTATTACCATGCCATCTACTTATAATTAACCATGGCATATCACTTTCATTAACAATCGCCATGACCACATTTAATTTATCTCAAAAAAATGCATAGCGGAAGCTTATATTAGGTCGCTCAGCACTTAAATCATCGATGCTATCAAATTATGATGTCAGAGTTATCCTTTTTTACCCATTAACTTCATTAGTTGATCTTAATCACACTTAATAAGGTGTTATTTGGTTTTTTTCCCATTACGATGACTTTGGTTTTCAACCAAAATAAAAACATCACAAGGAAGAGAAATGAATAAGTTTTTACCACTATTTTTAACCTCAGCTTGCCTCTCAATAAGTTCGTATGTGGCAGCGGCCGATGGAGAAGTTGACTTCGCCGGAAGCATTACGGATGTCGCCTGTACGGTGGAAAACGATATGACTAATCCGTTGACCGTGGTAATGGGAACCGCGCATGCCTCTAACCTCAAAGAAGGCTCCGGCAACACAGGGAGATTTTCCAACCCGGTTTATTTCTCTATTCGATTAACGGACTGTCCTGCCGCTGTAGATGGTAAAACTGCACTGGTAAAGTTTGATGGCACGCCCGCCACCAGTGATAATAAGGTTTTGGCATTGACGCAGGAAAGTAATGTTGCTACTGGTGTGGGGATCCAAATCACCAATGAAACAATGACGACTATTATTCCTATTTTTCAGGCCTCACCTGATTTTACTTTACATGCTGGCTTTAACGAATTACGTTTTGTTTCTCGCTATGTCGGTTTTTCAGATACCATTACTCCTGGTGTGGCAAACTCTACTACGAACTTTACTGTCGTTTATAACTAATAATCTCAGTGGTTTTTTATATTAAAAAAAAGTTAGGTTGTATCTTCCAACCTAACTTTACTAGCGTAAAAATAGCTACTGGCTTTTATTTTATTGAAGCGCTGGGCAAAAAAATAGGCACGCCGAAGCGTGCCTATGTGCGATATCGCTATGATATTACTGCATCAGCAGATACAGCGTCGAGTCGCCACGTTGGATGTTCAACGCCAACACCGCAGGCTTGCTGTCGAGCACCTTACGCAGTTCGCCCAAGTTATTGATCGGCTGTTGGTTCACACCCATGATCACGTCGCCTTTTTTCAGCCCGATGCGCGCAGCTGCACTGCCAGGTTTCACCTTCTCAATCTTCACGCCTTTCACTTTGTCGGTGCTGTTGCTCAGTTCTGCACCTTCAATACCGGTGTAAATATTGCTGGAATCAACCTGCTCCTGGCTGCTCTGCTCAAGCGTTACGTCAATGGTCACCGGCTTGCCGTCACGGATAATACCCAGCGCCATCTTGGTGCCCACCGGCAAGCTGCCGATCTCGGCACGGAACGACGCAAAGCTGGAGATGGCTTTACCGTTCATAGTGACAATCACGTCACCGGCCTTGATACCGGCCTTGGCAGCGGAGGATTTCGGCACCACCTGGCTGACGAATGCGCCACGCTGGGCGTCCACTTTCATCGCTTGCGCCAGCTCGGAGTTCAGCTCGGTACCCATGATGCCCAGCTCACCGCGTTTCACCTGGCCATATTCCACCATTTGCGAGGTCAGGTTTTTCACCATGTTGCTTGGAATAGCGAAGCCGATACCGATGTTACCGCCGTCCGGCGCCAGGATCGCGGTGTTAATGCCAACCAGCTCACCGTTCAGGTTAACCAACGCACCGCCGGAGTTACCCCGGTTGATCGCCGCATCGGTCTGGATAAAGTTTTCGTAGTTTTCAATGTTCAAACCGCTACGCCCCAAGGCAGAAACGATCCCGGAGGTCACGGTTTCACCCAGGCCATACGGGTTACCGATCGCCACGGTGTAATCACCCACGCGCAGCTGCTCGGAATCGGCCATTTTGATCGCTGACAGGTTTTTGGCGTCTTTCAGCTGGATCAACGCGATATCAGAACGCGGATCCTTGCCGATCACCTTGGCGTCAAAGCGACGGCCATCGCTCAATTGCACCGTGATCTTGCTGGCATTGTCTACCACGTGGTTGTTGGTGACCACATAGCCTTTGTCCGCGTTGATGATGACGCCTGAACCCAGGGCTTTAAAGGCTTCCTGGGTAGTTGGCCCACCCGGTGCGCCACCTTGGCACATTGGGGAACCCTGGAAGGGTGAACCATCCTGGCAGAACGGCGACATTTGCTGTACCGTTTTCGCATCCACCGCGGCACTTCCTTCCACGTTAATGCTTACCACTGAAGGCATCACTTTTTCCAACATCGGTGCCAGGCTTGGCAACGGTTGGGCGCTAGTGGAGGCAGAAGCCGTTTCTGCGGCGTTGGCGGTAGTTACCGGACCCATTGCCAAACCAATACTCAAAGCCAGGGCGCTTAAAACCAGTGCTGTTTTTTTCATCTTCATCTGTGTGTCTCTTAAAAGTCGTTCAAAAGGAATACCGGGTCTTGGTGCTTAGTAAGAGCCTGCTGATTAGCTGAAGTTCCCCTGGTGCGGCTGGCTAATAGTAAACAAATATTGTCGGTCTTTACAAAACTCGAAATAATGTTCCAGCTTGAGCGCTATCCCGCCAAAATAAGCGAGAATTATCTCATGATTTTATTCTGCGGCCATTAAACGACGATATTCATCATAGGCATAAAGGTCGGTCATGCCGCTGATATAATCCTGTAACAACCGCGCCCGGAAATAATATTCCCGGATCGCCTGCTGCTCAGCCGAAAGATGCTGCAAACCCTCCACCGCCTCGACATAGGCCAGGCGGTGTTTGGTCGAAAGCTTGTGAAACAGCCGCGTTTCAATCGGGAACGCCCGGTGGCTGTCTTCCCGTACCAACTGGCTGAAATCGGCCTGCGACATGGCCAGCAACGGGCTATAAATGTCCAGCAGGCCATTGATCACCCGGTAACCCTGGAGTTCCAACTGCTCCACTTCCGGGTGGTTGAACACGTGCTTGAACGCGACGTTCTTGAAAATAGCGAGCAGGCGGCAAGCCGGGCTGGCATCCTCCAGCAATGCCCCGTTAAAGTGGCCGTGATACACCGCATCCAGATTATCGATAAACCGCTGGGCCGCATGGGGAACCAACTTGGCGACGGTAAATACCCGCAGGTACATAAAGAACTGATCTTCCGAACTGCGGCGCGCCCCGCTGCGCTCAATTTTGCGAAACGCGCTGGCCACGGTCTTATCAAACAGATCCCCTGGAGCAATCTCGCCCCATTCCTGGGTTAAATGCTGATAGAGCTGCTCCACGGTAAAAATGTTCTTTTCTACCGCGTCTTCCAAATCGGCTACGCAATAAGAAATATCGTCGGCGGCTTCCATAATATAGGTGAGCGGGAAACGATCGAACTCCCCCATATGTAATTCGCGCCGCAAGCGATCGACAAAGGCTTCTTCGGCCAGATAAAACCCTGGCTTCTTCATCAGATAACTGTGGCTGGCGGGAATATCGCTCGCCCAATAGGCCGGGCGGGTATATTTCAGGATGCAGCCTACCTGGGCATAGGTCAGGTTCAACTTCAGCAGCGTGTAGACCAGGCGGATCGCCTGAGCATTACCTTCAAAATGGCTGAGATCGTGGCGGATACGACTGCGCAGACGGTTAAGATCGCTCTCCCCTTCGTGCAGGCGTAACACCTCTACCTGGCAGCGATCGTGGCTACCCGGCTCACTGCCACAGCTGGCCGGATCGAGCCGCTGGCGGAACCAGTCGTTGATGGCCGACTCGCCGAAATGGCCAAACGGCGGATTACCGATGTCGTGCATCAGGCAGGCCATTTCGACAATGCTCTCGAAAGGATCGAGCAGCTTGCTCAGGCCGAGCGCATCAATACGCTGGTCCTGCTTGAAGCGGTTGAGGATCTCCTTGGCAATATGCCGCCCCACCTGCTGCACTTCCATCGAGTGGGTCAGACGGCTGCGCACCGCCGCGTTGCGCTCCAGCGGAAACACCTGCGTTTTCTGCTGTAAACGGCGTATCGCCGCAGAATTGACGATGCGCCCGCGATCGCTCTCGAACTGGCGAATGATGTCGTACTCTTCTTCGGCTTCAATCGGCTTGCTAAAAGGCCGCTGAAAGCTGATCTTCTGCTTAAAGTCAATCCCGGACATCTGTTTCTCCTCCCGTTGCGCATTCCCTGCCGTGATAACAATTCCCGGCGGCGGATGCAACGCTATTGCGGATTATCTCTCTTTCAGAGCCATGATAGACTATGGCGCAATTTCCATACCCTATCAGCGAGTATTATTTATGAAAGTAGGCATCATCGGCGCAATGGAAGAAGAAGTCACCCTGCTGCGCGAGCAAATTGCGAACCGCCAGACCCTTCAGCGTGCGGGTTGTGAGATCTATACCGGCCAAATCAACGGCGTGGAAGTCGCCCTGCTCAAGTCGGGCATCGGTAAAGTGTCGGCGGCGCTGGGTACCACCCTGCTGCTGGAACAGTGCCAGCCCGATGTGGTGATCAATACCGGATCCGCCGGTGGCCTGGCCGCTACGCTGAAAGTGGGCGATATCGTCGTATCTGAAGAAGTGCGCTACCACGACGCCGACGTGACCGCCTTTGGCTATGAGCCAGGCCAGATGGCCGGTTGCCCAGCAGCGTTCGTTGCCGACCCTGCGTTGATCGCACTGGCAGAAAGCTGCATCAAACAGCTTAACCTGAACGCGGTACGCGGCCTGATTTGCAGCGGTGACGCCTTCATCAACGGTGCCGAGCCTCTGGCGCGCATCCGCAACACCTTCCCAACCGTGGCCGCCGTCGAGATGGAAGCCGCCGCCGTTGGCCACGTCTGCCATCAGTTTGGCACGCCATTCGTAGTGGTACGCGCTATTTCCGACGTTGCCGATAGTGGATCCCATATGAGCTTCGACGAGTTCCTGGCGGTAGCCGCCAAGCAGTCCTCGCTGATGGTCAATGCCATGCTGCAAGACCTGGCCAAGCGCGGTTAATGTGAAACTGCGTCTGTGCGCCCTGCTGAGCTGGCTGATCCTGGGAATGGTGCTGCCTGCCAGCGCCGCCCAACGGGTGATCAGCCTGGCACCGAGCACCACGGAGCTTGCCTACGCGGCCGGTATGGGGGATACCCTGCTGGCCGTCAGCGCTTACTCCGATTATCCCCCTGCCGCCAAACAGCTGGAACAGGTCGCCTCCTGGCAAGGGATCAACCTGGAGCGGATCCTGGCGTTAAAACCCGATCTGGTTCTCGCCTGGCGTGGCGGTAACCCCCAGCGGGTATTGGATCAGCTCGCCTCCTTCGGCATCCCGATTTTCTACGCGGATGCCAAGAATATTGACGAGATCGCCCAGTCGCTGGATGCGTTGGCGCAGTACAGCCCTCATCCAGAACAGGCACATCAGGCCGCAGCCAGCCTCCGCCAACAGGTAGAGGAACTGAAAACGCGCTATGCCAGCAATTCGCCAAGGCCAGTGCTGCTACAGTTTGGCACCCAACCGCTGTTCACCAGTTCGGCGGCCACGTTGCAAAGCCAGGTGCTGGCCTTGTGCGGCGCAGAGAATATCTTTGCCGATAGCCCCGTGCCTTGGCCGCAGGTGAGCCGTGAGCAAGTGTTGGTGCGTAAACCGCAGGCTATTGTGATCAGCGGTGGCACCCAGCAGATCGCCAATGTGAAAGCCTTTTGGGGCCCACAACTGGACGTGCCGGTCGTGGCGCTAGAGGAAGATTGGTTTAACCGTGCCGGGCCACGTATCATGCTGGCGGCACAATCATTATGCAGTCAATTGGCGGAGATCCATTGATGGTATTTTGGCTGGATATTCTTGGTACTGCGGTGTTTGCCATTTCCGGCGTGTTGCTGGCGGGTAAATTACGGATGGATCCCTTTGGCGTATTGGTACTGGGGGTAGTGACCGCGGTCGGCGGCGGGACGATCCGTGATATGGCGCTCGCCAACGGCCCGGTATTCTGGGTAAAGG
>NZ_JBKJYW010000164.1:0-3667 GCF_046715635.1 Serratia sp. (in: enterobacteria) | reverse complement strand
ACCCAGCCTTTCTTCTTACTTCTTACTTTCCGAAACCGCACGGGCTAACTAACGCTCCGAACGACTTCCTCGCCCTCAAGGGGACCGATCGAGTTCGTTGATTTCGCTGAGTTATACCCAGCCTTTCTTCTTACTTCTTACTTTCCGAAACCACACGGGCTAACTAACGCTCTGGACGACTCCCTCACCCTCAAGGGGACTGATCGAGTTCGTTGATTTCTCTGAGTTATACCCAGCCTTTCTTCTTACTTCTTACTTTCCGAAGCTGCACGGGCTAATTATATGCTCCGGGCAGCTCCCTCGCCCTCCGGGAGAGGGTTGGGGTGAGGGGCGATCTCAACGGCCAGAATGAGGGGATATCTTGCGCTGCAAATTCCATAAAATCACCTGTCTCACGCCCTCCCAATTAAGTAAAACCTCATCATTCCAAAAGCGAATCACGGTAAAACCCTGCTGCTCAAGAAAATGGGTGCGCTGCTGGTCATAAACCACCTGATCCGAATGCTGACCACCATCCAGCTCAACAATCAGCTTCGCCTGCCAACAGGCAAAATCGGCAAAGAAAGGCCCAACCGGAAATTGCCGCCGAAACTTAAACCCCGCCAAGCGGCGATCGCGCAGCTGCAGCCACAAGGCTTGTTCTGCCTCGGTCATATCAGATCTTAAACGGCGCGCCTTAATCAGCGTGATTGCACTCTTCATCAGCCAAGATTACCGCCACCAGCACCGTCGATCTCCCGGCCCCTGCCAAAACTGCGCACCCCATCCAAACCCATCGTTATATCAGCTGAAAAAAATTCATAAGCCGGTGGATTCCCAATTGCCGGGCATCTGGTTATGATGCTGCATTGTATGATATAGACGTCTAGACAGAAAGACAGCTATACCCGTCATCTTTCAAGCTGTAGCGTTGTTACCTGCGCTTGTCCACCCCAGTCACTTACTAAACGTAAGCTCCTGGGGATGAACAAGCTTGTCGCCTAGCTACAACTTGAAATCTATAGGGTATGCATTGTTTATTTTACCGGGAACTCTTCACCTGCTTCGGAGCCAATAATGAAAACGATAAAGACCTCACTGCTCGCCCTAAGCCTGCTGACCAGCCTGCCCCTGCTGGCCGCAGAAGCCACGCTTGCCCCCGTTCCTGACGCTATTGCCCAACATCAAGGGCAGATCCGCGTCGCGGTGATCCGTAACCTGGGTTCCGATGACAACACCACCCAGTTTTTGGCCGGAGCAATCCAAGAGGGGCGCAAACTCGGTTTCAAGGTGGATACCTTCCTGAGCAACGGTGACGACGCGCGTTTTCAGGACTTCGTCAACCAGGCCATCAGCCAGAAGTATGACGGAATCATTCTTTCTCAAGGACGCGCGCCCTATTCTACCGATCTGGTAAAGCGCATCGCCGCGGCAGGCATTGCGGTGTCGGCCTTTGATACCGACGTTAGCGGCGCGATCCCCGGCGTCACCGTTTCCCAACAGGATGATGCCTCGCTGGCCAATGAATCCTTCGGCCAGTTAATTAAAGACTTCGACGGCAAGGCCAACATTATCAAGCTGTGGGTCGCGGGTTTCCCGCCGATGGAGCGGCGCCAGGTCGCTTACCAGCAGTTGCTCAAGCAAAATCCGGGCATTCATGAGTTGGAATCGATCGGGGCAGTATCCTCCGACGTTCAGGGCGATACCGCCAATAAAGTAGGTGCAGTGCTCGCCAAATACCCGAAAGGTAAAATCGATGCCATCTGGGGCACCTGGGATGCCTTCAGCCAGGGAGCCTATAAGGCACTGCAAGAGAATGGCCGCACCGAGATCAAACTGTACAGCATCGATATCTCCAACCAGGATCTGCAATTGATGCGCGAAGCCGGTAGCCCGTGGAAGGTCAGCGTCGCGGTGGATACCAAGCTGATCGGGGCCGTCAACCTACGGCTGATCGCCAATAAACTGGCGGGTGAGCCAACCCCAGCAACCTACCAGTTTAAAGCCGCCGCCATCCCGCAGGCCCTGCTGGTCAGCCAGACCGGTCCAATCAACGTCGCCTCACTGGGCAAAATTATTCCAGGCTGGGGCAGCAGCGAAGATTTCATCCAGCCTTGGTTTGCTACCCTGCAGGCCAAATCCGGTAAATAATGCTGTATTACCGAGGGGCTACAGACGTAGCCTCTTTTTTTTAAACAATTTTTCCGTTTTTCTCTGCTCTGCATCACAAAATAAGCTACTGTAGTTGCATTGGCGTAATAACTGTATGCATCAACAGGTTTGGTTATGAAGGGATTCCCCCCACTGATTAAGATATTGCTGGCAAGTTCGCTGGTGCTGACCATAGGCCGTGGCGTCACGCTGCCCTTTATCACCATTTACCTGACCGAGCACTTCCATCTGCTGCCCAAAAGCGTGGGCATTATTCTTGGCGTCAGCCTGACTATCGGCATCATCAGCAGCTTTTATGGCGGCTATCTGGTCGATCGCTTTAATAAAAATCCGCTGATCTTGCTGGCCATTCTGCTATTTTCGCTGAGCTTTTTTGCTATCCCGTGGGTCTCGCGACCTGCTGGGGTCATTCTGGTGTTGGCCATCTTACATACCGCCTATGCGGTGCTCAGTATCGCCATCAAGGCCTGCTTTGCCAGTTGGCTGCCGGTAAACCAGCGTATCAAGGCCTTCTCGATCAACTATACGCTGGTTAACGTTGGTTGGGCTGTCGGCTCATCATTGGGCGTAATGGTGGCCGGTTACAGCCCACTGCTGCCGTTCTACCTTTCCGGGGGATTGGCATTACTCACGGTGATAACCCTCAGCTTCCGCCTGCGCAACTATCTATCGCCACCGCTAGCAGAGACCGGCAACACTCCACCGTCGGTGCTCAATTTCCGCCAAACAGTGAATGTGCTGCGTAGCGATCGGCGGCTGATCTACTTCACCCTCGGCAGCACGTTAGGCGCGGTGGTCTTCGGCCAATTTACCGGCTATCTGTCGCAGTATCTGATCACCGTTAGCGATGCCGAATTCGCCTACAAGGTGATTGGCGTGGTGATGATCGTCAACGCCTGCATCGTTATCGCCCTGCAATATCTGCTAAGCCGCGGTATGCGCCAGGACAACATGCTGCGCTGGCTGATGCTCGGCACGCTATTTTTCGTCCTGGGGCTGCTCGGCTTTATGCTGGCAGGGCAATCGATATGGCTATGGGTGCTGGCCATGGCGATTTTCACCTTGGGGGAAATCATCGTCATTCCGGTCGAATATATGTTTATCGATTTTATCGCCCCGTCACACCTGAAAGGCAGCTATTACGGCGTACAGAGCCTGAGTAATCTGGGGGGTGCCATCAACCCGGTGATGTGCGGTTTCCTGCTAAGCTACGCGCCACCGCCGGTGATGTTCCTGGTATTGATCGCCGCCGCGTTGTTCAGCCTGCTGTTCTTCTTCCTCGGCCATCGGTTGGCGGAACAGCAAAAACCCCCTGCCAGCCTCAGCAGCGCGGAATAGCCTGGCCCACTACACTTAAGGCGGTCGCAATCTTGCCAAAATGGCATGATGGGCATAGCGAGAATTCATGATGCGTTTTGTGGCGTAGCTCACAGTTTAATTGTATGATGAATGCGTCAACATCAACGAGAATGCACTATGGGCAACCTATTTAATCTGTGTTGGAAATATGTCAGGG
>NZ_JBKJYW010000163.1:0-7478 GCF_046715635.1 Serratia sp. (in: enterobacteria) | reverse complement strand
CTCACACTGCAATAAAGGATGGTTACTCATAACGTAAAGCCTCAGCGGGTTGTACGGCGGCAGCGCGCCATGAAGGGTAAAGCGTGGATAACAGCGAGACCGCCATCGCCACTACGGCAATGATCGTCACCTGGATAGGGTCAACCGCCACTGGCAGAGAAGCCCCGTCGATCAACGCGCCAAGGATCGGCATCAGGTTGTTCAGATTGGTGGCAAGCAGAACGCCTAACAGCGTGCCCAGCAACGAGCCGATAATCCCGGCGCTAGCCCCCTGCACCATAAAGACCGACATGATCTGCCGTCGCGTCAGGCCCAGGGTTTGCAGAATGGCCACTTCGCCCTGCTTCTCCATCACCAACAGGCCCAGCGAGGTAATGATATTGAATGCCGCCACCGCCACGATCAGGCTAAGCAACAGCCCCATCATGTTTTTCTCCATGCGCACCGCCTGGAACAGCTCGCCCTTGCGTTCGCGCCAGTCTTTCCACTGGGTGCCTTCCGGCAGCGTTTGCTGGCTAAGGGTGTCCACGGTCAACGGCTGTTGCAGGAACAAACGCCAGCCGGTGATATTGCCCGCCGGGTAGCGCATCAGACGTGAAGCATCTTGCTGGTTCGCCAACAACTGATAGCCGTCCACTTCGCTATTAGCGTGGAAGGTGCCAATTACGGTGAACAGACGTTGGCTCGGGATGCGGCCCATCGGGGTGAACTGGCTGGCGCTCGGCACCATCAGGCGCAACCGATCGCCACGCTTGACGCCCAACTGCCCGGCAAGCTGCTCACCAATAATCAGGTTGTACTCGCCCGGTTGCAGCTGTTGCTGTTTAACGTTGACCAGATAAGGCGTCAGCGGATCGGGCTGTTGAGGATCAACTCCCAACAGCACACCCACGGCCACGCTACGGGCGCTTTGCAGCACCACATCGCCAGTGGTAAGCGGGGTGACACGGGTGACACCTTGCAGGCTTTGTACGGCGGAGGCTGGCAGCTGCTCAGGGTTGATGGAGCCCTGTTTGCTGGTGATCAGCGCCTGCGGCATAAGCCCCAGGATGTTGTTTTCGAGATCTTTCTCGAAGCCATTCATCACCGAAAGCACGGTCACCAGCGCCATCACCCCCAACGTAATGCCGATGGTGGATAGCCAGGAAACAAACCGCCCAAAGCGGTCTGATGCTCGCCCGCGCATATAACGCAGGCCAATAAATAACGCGACAGGTTGATACATGAAATCCGTTTTGTTGCCGTAGCTTAAGCAAAGTGATCAAGGATAATAAAGGCTCTACCGGGTTTATGGAACCACCCGGCCGGTTTTATTCATCATGTTTGCACGGGTTTACAGAAAATGCCGGATTTTGACCTTCCTGAAGACACGGTTGTTTCCGCTGATAGCCGTTTAACCGTTTGACAATCCGTTTACAACGGGCAAATTAATAGACTGAACGAATCAATGCCAACCACATGAGGTAGCCATGACCGTTACGTCCCACTGCATCACCGCCGCCGATATTGCCAAAGCGGCCGAAATCCTGCAAAACCACGCGATCCGCACACCAGTAATGACTTCCCGCCAGGCGGATGAGATCGCCGGTGCCCAGCTCTTTTTCAAGTGCGAGAATTTCCAGCGCATTGGGGCCTTTAAATTCCGTGGGGCCTATAACGCCATCAGCCAGTTGACCCCAGCTCAGCGCCAGGCCGGAGTGATAGCCTTCTCATCCGGTAACCATGCGCAGGCCATGGCGTTGGCGGCCCGTGAGCTTGGAGTGAACGTCACTATCGTGATGCCGCATGACGCCCCCGCGGCCAAACTGGCGGCAACCCGAGGCTACGGTGCAAACGTGGTGATCTATCAGCGACAAACCGAAGACCGGGAAGCCATCACCCAACGGCTAGCGGCGGAACAGGGCTTAACGGTGATCCCGCCTTACGATTATCCGCAGGTAATGGCTGGCCAGGGCACCGCAGCTAAGGAATTGATCGAAGAAGTTGGCCCGCTGGATATTTTGTTGGTTTGTACCGGTGGCGGCGGGCTGCTCTCTGGATGCGCCATTGCGGCACATCACTGGTCGCCCGGCTGCCGGGTATTTGGCGTCGAACCCGAAGCGGGCAACGATGTGCAACAGGCGTTCCGCAGCGGTGAAAAAGTATGGATCCCGGTACCAAAAACCATTGCCGACGGCGCACAAACCCAGCAGGTAGGCAATCTCACCTTCCCGATCATTCAACACTATGTGGAAGATATTCTGACGGTGACCGACCAACAGCTATGCCAGCAAATGCGTTTCTTTATGGAGCGGATGAAGATGGTGGTCGAACCGACCGGTTGCCTGGCTGCCGCTGCGGCGATGAATCAGCTCATCGATCTGCGGGGCAAAAAAGTCGGGGTGATCGTCAGTGGTGGCAACGTGGACGTCGATAAAATCGGCCAGTACCTCACCATGGCGCAGGATTGACCAAATAACCGCCAACGGAAGCCTCTCACCCGCGATTACTGGTGTCAGTTTATAAACCGCTGGGCTAGTATAACCAAGGTAAAAGGTGATGGGCTTGAACCACTTGATAGTCCCCTCACCCCACCCCTCTCCCAAAGGGAGAGGGAGCCGACTGTGCCACAGCCATACTCCGTACCTAATCGCAACACCGTTCTGGCTTCCTTTTCTTGGGGAGAGGGGTGGGGTGAGGGAGCACGGGTTAGCTTTAGCCAAGCGCCAGGTAAACAGGGTTTTGTGGTATTCACGCGTCAAGCGCCACGGTGAACACCACAAAAACTGTTATTCATTTCATTGATTAAAGATAACTGAATGAGCATTTCTGATAATAGCCGCAGCTCCGCATCCTCCTACCGTTACTCTCTTCCTGACCGCGCGGGCGATTTACGCCAGCTAGGACAGCTCACCGGATCTGCCTGTGCCGTTGAATGCGCCGAAATCGCCGAACGCCATCCCGGCCCGGTGATGCTCATCGCCCCGGATATGCAAAATGCATTGCGGTTGCGTGACGAAATCCAGCAGTTTACCGATCAGATGGTGACCACCCTTTCCGACTGGGAAACGCTGCCGTACGATAGCTTTTCGCCCCATCAGGAAATCATCTCGGCGCGGCTTTCCAGCCTGTATCATCTGCCGACCATGGCACGTGGCATCATCATTTTGCCGGTGAACACGCTGATGCAACGCGTCTGCCCACATGAGTTCCTGCATGGCCATGCGTTGGTGATGAAAAAGGGCCAACGGCTGTCGCGGGATCTGCTGCGGGCACAGTTGGAACAGGCCGGTTACCGCAGCGTCGATCAGGTGATGGAACATGGCGAATTTGCTACACGCGGTGCGCTGCTGGATCTGTATCCCATGGGCAGCGAAGAGCCCTATCGCATCGACTTTTTCGACGACGAGATCGACAGCCTGCGCACCTTTGATGTGGATAACCAACGCACCTTGAGTGAAGTTGAAGCCATCAATCTGCTGCCAGCGCACGAGTTCCCGACCGATAAGGCCGCCATTGAGCTGTTCCGCAGCCAGTGGCGTGAACAGTTTGAAGTACGCCGCGACGCCGAACATATTTATCAACAAGTGAGTAAAGGCACCTGGCCTGCCGGTATCGAATACTGGCAACCGCTGTTTTTCAGCCAGCCGCTGCCTTCCTTGTTCAGCTATCTGCCAGCCAATACGCTGCTCGTCAACACCGGCAACCTGGAAGGAGCAGCCGAGCGTTTCTGGCTCGATGTCAATCAACGCTATGAGAACCGGCGGATCGATCCGATGCGGCCGCTGCTGGCCCCGGAAACCCTATGGCTGCGGGTCGATGCGCTGTTTGCCGAGCTGAAAGCCTGGCCGCGGATGGCGTTGAAAACCGAGGAGCTGCCTGCCAAAGCCGGTTGCACCAACCTGGGCTATCAAACCCTGCCGGATCTGGCCGTCCAGGCCCAGCAGAAGGCACCCCTGGATAATCTGCGACGCTTTATTGAAAGCTTCACCGGTGGCGTAGTCTTCTCGGTAGAGAGTGAAGGCCGCCGCGAAACCCTGCAAGATCTGCTTGGCCGCATCAAGCTGAGTACCAGCCTGATCCATCATCTGGATGAGGTCGAAGCGTCGGGCCGCTATATGATGGTCGGTGCCTCCGAACGTGGCTTCCTGGATACGCTGCGTGACCGGGCGTTGATCTGCGAAAGCGATCTGCTCGGTGAACGCGTCAGCCGCCGTCGGCAGGATAATCGCCGCACCATCAATACCGATACCCTGATCCGCAACCTGGCAGAACTGCACCCAGGGCAGCCGGTAGTGCATCTGGAACACGGCGTTGGCCGCTACGTTGGCCTGACGACGCTGGAAGCCGGAGGCATCAAAGCGGAATATCTGATCCTCTCCTACGCCGGTGAAGACAAACTCTACGTGCCGGTCTCTTCCCTGCACCTGATCAGCCGCTATGCCGGGGGAGCCGACGAAAACGCCCCGCTGCACCGGCTTGGCGGGGATGTCTGGTCGCGAGCCAGGCAGAAAGCCGCCGAACGCGTACGTGACGTGGCCGCCGAGCTGTTGGACATCTACGCCCAGCGTGCCGCCAAGACCGGCTTTGCGTTCAAACATAATCGTGAGCAGTATCAGTTGTTTTGCCAGACCTTCCCGTTTGAGACCACTCCGGATCAGGAACAGGCCATCAACGCGGTACTGAGCGACATGTGCCAGCCACTGGCGATGGATCGCCTGGTCTGCGGCGACGTCGGCTTTGGTAAAACCGAAGTCGCGATGCGTGCCGCCTTCCTGGCCGTCGAAAACGGTAAGCAGGTCGCGGTACTGGTGCCGACAACCTTGCTGGCGCAACAGCACTTCGACAACTTCCGCGATCGCTTTGCCACCTGGCCAATCCGCATCGAAATGATGTCGCGTTTTCGCAGCGCCAAAGAGCAGCAGCAGATCCTTGAACAGGCGGCCGAAGGCAAAGTCGATATCCTCATTGGCACCCATAAGCTGTTGCAGAGCGATCTGCGCTGGAAAGATCTGGGGCTGTTGGTGGTTGATGAAGAACACCGCTTTGGCGTACGTCACAAAGAGCGCATCAAGGCAATGCGTGCAGACGTAGATATTCTGACGTTAACCGCCACGCCAATCCCGCGCACCCTGAATATGGCCATGAGCGGCATGCGCGACCTGTCGATCATTGCTACCCCACCGGCCCGCCGTCTGGCAGTGAAAACCTTTGTCCGCGAGTACGACAGCCTGGTGGTACGCGAGGCCATCCTGCGTGAGGTACTGCGCGGCGGCCAGGTGTATTACCTGTATAACGACGTCGAGAATATCGATAAGGCCGCCGAACGCCTGGTGGAGCTGGTGCCAGAAGCGCGGATTGCCATTGGCCACGGCCAGATGCGGGAACGCGATCTGGAGCGGGTGATGAACGATTTCCACCACCAGCGCTTCAACGTGCTGGTCTGTACCACCATTATTGAAACCGGCATCGATATCCCCAGCGCCAATACCATCATTATCGAACGGGCAGACCGCTTTGGCCTGGCACAGCTGCATCAGCTGCGTGGCCGCGTCGGGCGTTCGCACCATCAGGCCTATGCTTATCTGTTAACACCGAACCCGAAGGTCATGAGCACCGACGCGCACAAGCGGTTGGAAGCGATTGCCTCGCTGGAAGATTTGGGGGCAGGGTTCGCGCTCGCCACCCACGATTTGGAAATCCGTGGTGCTGGCGAACTGCTTGGGGAAGACCAAAGCGGCCAGATGACCACCGTGGGCTTCTCTCTGTATATGGAGCTGTTGGAAAGCGCCGTCGACGCCCTGAAGAACGGGCGCGAGCCTTCGCTGGAAGATCTCACCAGCAATCAAACGGAAGTGGAACTGCGCATGCCAGCGCTGCTACCCGATGACTTTATCCCAGACGTGAACACCCGTTTGTCCTTCTATAAACGCATTGCCAGCGCTAAAAATGAGGGTGAACTGGAGGAGCTGAAGGTTGAGCTGATCGATCGCTTTGGCCTGCTGCCGGATGCGGCGCGTAACCTGCTGCAAAGCGCGGCGATGCGTCAACAGGCACAGCTACTGGGGATCAAACGTATCGAAGGTAACGAACGCGGGGGCTTTATCGAGTTTGGCGAGAAGAACCGGGTCGATCCGGGTTATCTGATTGGCTTGCTGCAAAGCAAACCGCAGGTTTACCGCCTGGATGGGCCGACTAAGCTGAAGTTTATGCTGGATCTCACTGACCGGGCCGAACGACTGAAGTTTATCGGCGAGCTGCTGGCGGCGTTCAGAGAGCATACTTTGGCAGTTTGATGGTCAATGTCCTTCACCCTAACCCTCTCCCAAAAGGAGAGGGGACTGACCGAGTTCGCTATCCGCGACAAAATCCTGCCGGACAACCGCACTGAATAGCTCTCTTCTGCGGGGAAAAAAGATAAATCACAGTACTTGAATACGACGCCAGAACGGCTCCCTCTCCCTGTGGGAGAGGGTTGGGGTGAGGGGTAAATGCCGAAGATCAGACCTTGGTCAGCACCAACTGTCCGCTTTTATCCAGCGGGATCTGGGTGCCTGGATCGTGATCCATGCGGATCTTGCCCTGCTGGTCGCCAATCTTGTAAGTCACGTCATAGCCCAGCATTTTCTGCGACTTGTCATACACCGTTTTGCAGCGCTGCTGCGTGCTGGTGGTAGTATCGTTGTCCTGCAAGGCACCCTGCACCTGGTGACCGGCATACCCACCACCCAGCGCACCTACCACGGTCGCAACATCACGACCCCGGCCGCCGCCAAACTGGTGACCAATCACGCCCCCGGCAACCGCACCCAGTACGGAACCTGCAATGCGGTTTTCATCCTGAACCGGTGCACGATGGGTCACCGTGACGTTCCGGCATTCCTGGCGAGGGGTTTTGACGGTTTCTTTGATCGGTGTTGCGGCGAGAACCTGCGCATATTGTGGGCCGGGAGTAAATACGTCCAGACCGGCCACGGCAGCAATTCCCAGAGCGGCTGCAATACCAATCCCAACACCGGCTATCATTGATTTGTTCACAGGAAATCCTCCTGAATGTGTTACCACGCATTAAGCACCGAGCCAGCTCGCATTAATCACAAGCGCTCTCCCGGTTTACGGCGTGCGTGACGCACCGTCTGTAAACTCTCTAAAGTCTGCACAAGGAAGTTCACCCTCGCAATAAGACTCAATGAGCAAAACGCTCTTAAAATGGGCCAAAACCAATGAATTGAGAGGAATCCTAACCATGCCCGCCCCCTCTCTCACGGCAATAAAAAAACCCACGCGGCAAGCCTACGTGGGTTTTCATCAACCGATCGAGCGGGTTAAAACATCAGTGCATCTTCAGGCGCGGACGGATCACGCGGTTGATCCCCCCCACCAACATCATCAGGCCGGTTTTGGTATAACCATGCAGCGCTACCTGGTGCATACGGTACAGTGAAATATACACCACGCGGGCGATACGCCCTTCGACCATCATTGAACCGCGCATCAGG
>NZ_JBKJYW010000162.1:0-2537 GCF_046715635.1 Serratia sp. (in: enterobacteria) | reverse complement strand
TTATCGAGCTGTCCGACTGGCACCAGCCGCTGTACCTGGTGATCGACGATTACCACCTGATCACCAATGACCAGATCCATGAAGCGATGCGTTTCTTCCTGCGCCACCAGCCAGAAAATCTGACGCTACTGATCCTTTCCCGCACCCTGCCTCCCCTGGGGATTGCCAATCTTCGCGTACGCGATCAGCTGTTAGAGCTGAGCACGCGCCAGTTGGCTTTTAATCACCAGGAGGCGAAACAGTTCTTTGACTGCCGCCTTACCTCCCCACTGGAGCACAATGACAGCAGCCGTCTGTGTGACGAAGTGGAGGGCTGGGCAACCGCCTTGCAGCTGATCGCGCTCTCCGCCCGCCAATCCACCTCTTCCGCTCAGCAATCGGCCAAACGTCTGGCTGGATTAAACGCCAGCCACCTGTCCGATTATCTGGTGGATGAGGTGCTGGATCGCGTCGATGCCGATGCTCGCGCGTTCCTGTTGCGCTGCTCGGTACTGCGTTCGATGAACGATGCGTTGATCGTGCGCCTGACTGGGGAAGACAACGGCCAGCAGCGCCTGGAAGAGCTTGAGCGCCAGGGCCTGTTTATCCACCGTATGGACGACTCCGGCGAGTGGTTCTGTTTCCATCCGCTGTTCGCCTCGTTCCTGCGCCAGCGTTGCCAGTGGGAATTAGCGCTGGAACTGCCCGGCCTGCACCATGCGGCGGCGGAAGGTTGGCTGGCGCTCGGGTACCCGGCGGAAGCCATTCACCATGCGTTGGCAGCCAGCGATGTCAGCATGTTACGCGATATTCTGTTACAACATGCCTGGTCGTTGTTCCATCACAGCGAACTGGCCTTGCTGGAGGAGTGTCTGAATGCCCTGCCGTACGAACGGCTGATCCAGAACCCGAAACTGGCGCTGCTGCAAGCCTGGCTGGCACAAAGCCAGCACCGTTACAGCGAAGTGAATACCCAGTTGGAACGAGCCGAACAGGCTATGCTCCAGCAAAAGATCGTCATTGACCAGACTCTGCATGCTGAATTTGACGCGCTGCGTGCTCAGGTGGCGATCAACGCCGGTAAACCGGAAGAGGCCGAACGCCTGGCCACCGAGGCGCTGAAATTCCTGCCGCTATCCAGCTATTACAGCCGTATCGTGGCCACCTCTGTCACCGGTGAGGTTCACCACTGCAAAGGGGAACTGGCACGGGCGTTGCCCATGATGCAGCAAACCGAACAGATGGCTCGCCGCCATCAGGCTTATCACTATGCGCTGTGGGCGCTGTTGCAGCAGAGTGAAATTCTGATCGCGCAAGGTTTCCTGCAAGCCGCCTATGAAACCCAAGATAAGGCCTTCGAGCTGGTGCGTGAACAGCATCTGGAGCAGTTACCGATGCACGAATTCCTGCTGCGCATTCGCTCGCAGGTGCTGTGGTCGTGGGCACGGTTGGACGAAGCCGAAGAGGCGGCACGTGAAGGGCTGAAGGTGTTGGCTAACTACCAGCCACAGCAGCAGTTGCAATGCCTGGCGATGTTGGCGAAATGTTCGCTGGCGCGTGGCGATCTGGATAATGCCAATGCTCACCTGCTACGTAGCGAGGTCCTGCTGCATGGCTCGCAGTATCACCGGGACTGGCTGACCAACGCCGATAAACCCAGGGTGATCCACTGGCAGATGACCGGTGATACCGCCGCAGCGGCCAATTGGCTGCGGCATACCGAAAAACCGGGGATGGCTAACAACCACTTTATGCAGGGGCAATGGCGTAATATCGCCCGCGTGCAGATCCTGCTCGGCCAGTACGAAGAAGCCGAAGTGGTGTTGGACGAGCTGAACGAAAATGCCCGCCGCCTGCGGTTGGTGAGCGATCTCAACCGTAACCTGCTGCTCAGTAACCAGCTCTACTGGCAGATGGACCGCAAAGTGGATGCCCAGCGCGTGCTGATAGAGTCGCTCTCGCTGGCCAACCGCACCGGGTTTATCAGCCACTTTGTGATCGAGGGAGAGGCCATGGCGCAGCAACTGCGTCAACTGATCCAGCTCAACACGCTGCCTGAGATGGAACAGCATCGCGCCCAGCGTATTCTGCGCGATATCAACCAACATCATCGGCACAAGTTCGCCCATTTTGACGAGAACTTCGTCGATAAGCTGTTAACTCACCCACAAGTACCGGAGCTGATCCGCACCAGCCCGCTGACACAGCGTGAATGGCAGGTGCTGGGTCTGATTTACTCCGGTTACAGCAACGATCAGATCGCCGGGGAACTGGCCGTAGCGGCCACCACCATCAAAACCCATATCCGTAATCTGTACCAGAAACTAGGGGTCGCACATCGGCAGGAAGCGGTGCAGCAGGCGCAGCAGTTGCTGAAAATGATGGGTTATGGGGCTTAGATTTAAAAGAAGATCAATAGGTTAAGCCCTGTGTAGCGCCCCTCACCCTAACCCACTCCCACAGGGAGAGGGGATCTACCGTGCCACGTTTTAACCTCTGCGCTTACCCACCACACCGTTCTCTTTCACGCAAACCCACTACAAAACGACTCAAACCTA
>NZ_JBKJYW010000161.1:0-2838 GCF_046715635.1 Serratia sp. (in: enterobacteria) | reverse complement strand
CTTTTCCATCGCGAAATGCAGAAAGAAAAACGGCAGTTCGACGGCTGGGATGAATACGAATAATTCGGAGCATAATGATGTCTGCAACACGTAAAAGATTTATCGCCGGGGCGGTTTGCCCAAGCTGTAACGCTATGGATACGCTGGCAGTTTGGCGTGAAGACCAGGTCGAAGTGGTGGAGTGCGTCAAGTGTGGCCACCATCAGCGCCAGACTGAGCAACAAGTGGAAAAACACGTTCGCCCGCAGGAGCAGGTGATCGGTATTTTTCATCCAGAGTAGCGTTATCTGCCGTGATTTTTTATGCTGAAGGGTACAGCGCTGGAGATTTCCGCTACAATCTCCACCGATTTAGTTTCCAACGGTAGGAGATATCATGAAAGTAACAAAAGACTTGGTGGTCAGCCTGGCTTACCAAGTACGTACAGAAGACGGTGTTTTGGTTGATGAGTCTCCGGTGAGTGCACCGTTGGACTATCTGCACGGGCATGGCTCTCTGATCGCAGGTCTGGAAAACGCACTCGAAGGTCACGAAGCTGGTGATCGTTTCGACGTTCATGTTGCCGCTAACGAAGCTTACGGTAACTACGACGAAAACCTGGTGCAGCGCGTTCCTAAAGACGTCTTTATGGGCGTTGATGAACTGCAGGTAGGCATGCGCTTCCTGGCTGATACCGATCAGGGCCCGGTTCCGGTTGAAATCACCGAAGTTGATGGTGACCACGTAGTGGTTGATGGTAACCACATGCTGGCTGGTCAAGACCTGAACTTCCACGTAGAAGTTGTGGCGATCCGTGAAGCAACCGAAGAAGAACTGGCCCACGGCCACGTTCACGGCGAGCACGATCATCACCACGAACACGGTGAAGGCTGCTGCGGCGGTCATGGCCACGATCACGACCACGATCATGACCACGGCAAGAAAGGCGGCTGTGGTGGCAACGGTGGTTGCGGCTGCCACTAATCCTGGTGCTGTAACGGCAACAAAAGGTCGCTTCGGCGGCCTTTTTTAGTAATGCGGGGGAGGCGTTTCTTCCGACTGCGAGGCGATCATCGACGGTTGGCTGGCGCGCAGTTTGTCGGTCAGCAGGCGCAGATGCTCTTGTATCTTCAGCATTTCAAGCTGATGCTGCACCACGGTTTGATTGAGTTCCTCAATCGTCACTTCCTGAAAGGCCTGACGGCTTTCCATCTCTTCCAACCGCTGCAGCAGGTTCTCGTAGTCTTTCTCGTGCATGTTGTTACCTCTGGCACTGTTAAATCCGGGATTCTGGCACTATGTTATCAGTAGCGGTCAGCTTTGTGCCCGCCAATTTCGACCGGCGGTTTTTCACTGCCGCAAAGCGGGCGATTCAATCCGCAAAAGTGTTAAATAAAACATTTAATTATCAATGTGATAGTTGTTTTTCTTGAACTTTGCTACCAAGATGGGGTCACATCTTGACTCGATTGGTTACCTGTGTGACTGTTTTGTTTTGTTTCAGGCAGCTATAGTAGCCCGGTCAACTTACTTAATGATGGTTTGAGGCACAGCTTCAGACACTGGAGAAATGGATGAAATCTTTGTTTAAAGTCACGCTTCTGGCAACCACTATGGCTCTTGCTCTGAATGCGACCCAAGTTATGGCAGCCGATGCGGCCAAACCTGCCGATGCAGCTACCGTTACCACTACCGGTGAGGTAGCTCCTGCTGCTGAAGCGGCTAAACCTGCAGAAGCACCAAGCACCGGCAAGTTCAAAAACGACGATGAGCAGGTCGCTTACGCACTGGGTGTTCAACTCGGTCGTTACATGGAAAACTCGCTGGATGAACAAGAAAAACTGGGCATCAAGCTGGACAAAGATGTGATGCTCGGGGCTGTTAAGGACGCGTTTGCCAAGCAGAGTAAGCTGAATGACTCTGACATCGAAAAAACCCTGCAAGGTTTTGAAGTGCGCGTGAAGGCTTCTGCTCAGGCGAAGATGGAGCAGGACGCGAAAGAAAACGAAGCGAAAGGCGTTAAATACGCTGAAGCCTTTGCCAAAGAAAAAGGCGCGAAGAAAACCGAATCTGGTCTGCTGTACAAAGTAGAGAAAGAAGGGACCGGTGAAGCACCGAAAGACAGCGATACCGTAGTGGTTAACTACAAAGGTACTCTGACCGACGGCACCGTGTTTGACAACTCCTACGATCGCGGCGAGCCATTGTCATTCCGTCTGGACGGCGTGATCCCAGGCTGGACCGAAGGCCTGAAACAGATCAAGAAAGGCGGCAAGATCAAGCTGGTTATCCCACCGACACTGGCTTACGGTAAAAATGGCGTTCCAGGGATCCCTGCCAACTCCACGCTGGTGTTTGATGTTGAGCTGTTGGATGTGAAACCGGCAGCCAAGGCTGACGACAAAACTGAGAAAGCGGCTGACGAGGCTGCGGCAGACGCTAAAGCCAAATAAGTCTGAGATTTCCCCAACCGCCGCGAATGCCCTTCGCGGCGGTTTTCATTTCTGCCTACCAAGAATGCAAAATATCCTGCAACTTTACTCCCTGTCTTTACTGATTGCTTGACGCCTGCCGGGCATCGGGCTTAACGTCAATATCACGCGCAAATGTAAGAACCAGGATCTAACCGTTTTGCTAGACTCTGGGTCTGAACTTATGAATCATGCGCCTGCCCCTTAGGGCGTGTACCTAAAACTGCTCCCGGCAGCGATTGTCTCCTGCGCGAGCCGTTTTAGTTGCGTCCCCTGGCACAGGCGATCTATGTAGGTGGTATCTTCGATGTCAAATTCGCTTTTATCCAGCGAAGCCAGCGAACTTGATTTGCTGAATGAGCGTCCGTTTAGTCAGACGGACCATGAA
>NZ_JBKJYW010000160.1:0-24028 GCF_046715635.1 Serratia sp. (in: enterobacteria) | reverse complement strand
CCAGCAAAATCGCCGACATGGCTACGTTGCTGCAAGACCTGACGCCTATCGTCGATTTAACGCCGGACGACATCGCCGCCTTCCGTGACGATATGCACCACAATAGCCGCTATAAACCCGTTACGCTAAAGGCCGGGCTGAGTGAAACCGAGGTGGCCCGCTTTGCGGTAAACCAATATCGCTTTGACGGTGTGACCATCGAGACCTACCAGCAGCGGCAATATCCTTACGGGGCGCAGTTGGCGCACGTGGTAGGGTACGTCTCGCGTATTAATGATAGCGACGTCAAAAAGCTGGAGCAGCAGGGCCTGACGCAAAACTATGCGGCCGACCACAATATTGGCAAACAGGGGCTGGAAGCCTATTACGAGAAAGAGTTACACGGCACTACTGGCTATCAGGAAGTGGAGGTGGATAACCACGGCCGTATCGTTCGCCTGCTGAAGGAACAACCGCCCCAGGCGGGCAAAGATATCTATCTGACGCTCGATCTGCACCTGCAACAGTACATCGAAAGTGTGCTCAAAGGGCAAAGGGCGGCGGTTGTAGTCGCCGATCCGCGCGATGGAGGCATTCTGGCGATGGTCTCCAGCCCTAGCTACGATCCCAATCCGTTCGTCAAAGGGATTGGCTATCAGGCCTACAAGTCGCTGCTCAGCAATCCGGATTTACCGCTGATTAACCGCGTGACTCAGGGGTTATACCCGCCAGCCTCCACGGTAAAGCCGTATATGGCGATATCGGCACTGTTTGCCGGTGTCATCACCCCAACCACCACTTTCTTTGGTGCACCCACCTGGACCTTGCCGGGAACGCAGCGCCGCTATCGCGACTGGTTGAAAACCGGGCACGGCCTGCTGAACGTCACCAAGGCGATCGAGGAATCGGCCGATACTTTCTTCTATCAGGTTGCCTATGAGATGGGGATCGACCGGATCCATCAGTGGCTCAGCCAGTTTGGCTATGGCCAGGCGACGGGGATCGATCTGAACGAGGAATATCGCGGCGTGCTGCCGAGCCGGGAATGGAAGCAGCGGGTTCACAAGAAAGGCTGGTACCAGGGCGATACTGTCTCGGTGGGGATTGGCCAGGGTTATTGGGTAGCTACGCCGATCCAGATGGTGAAAGCACTGACCACGTTGATCAATAGCGGCAGGGTGAAAACGCCGCATCTGTTGTACTCCATGAAACGGGGCCGGCAAGTCGAACGCTACCAGCCACCAGAGCAGGCCGTGCAGATTGGCGAGGCCAAATCGCCGTATTGGGGGATTGTCCGCAACGGCATGTATGGCATGGCGAACCTGCCTAACGGCACCGGGTATAAGCTGTTCCATACCGCGCCGTACCAGATCGCGGCCAAATCGGGCACGTCGCAGGTTTTCAGCCTGAAAGAGAACCAGACTTACAACGCCAAAATGATCCCGGTACGCCTGCGTGACCACATTTTCTATACCCTGTTTGCGCCGTATAAAAATCCGCGGGTGGCAATGGCGCTGATCCTGGAAAACGGCGGTGGGGATGGCGTGGTCGCAGGGCCGACGGCCAGGGCGATCCTGGACCATATTTTCGACCCGGCCAATGCACCAGCGCCGGTGGATAACGACGGTAGCCAGACGTTGCTGGGAGATAGTGAAGATGTGCAACATTAAACGCGTTTGTATTTACTTTCTTACAAACTGCAACCTTCTGGCAATCTGACTCAGGTTAGACTTAGCGGATAAATCATCAGTACTTACCCTATGAATTTCAAGTTGCAGCTAGGCGACAAGCTATCTCATCCCCAGGAACTTACGTTTAGTAAGTGACTGGGGTGGGACAAATCTGTCGGGAACAGATTTGAACGCTGTACACAGCGGCCCCGAAGGGGTGAGGCCCATGGATGGGCCGAGTAGCTGTGCAGGTAACAACGCTGCAGCTTGAAAGGCGACGGGTATAAAAACGCAGGGTAAACAGTGGCTCCCCCATCCAAGAAAAACGGTAAAAACTACTCGACGGCGCGTTTTGGCTGGATTTGTGCAGGTATGTTGGTCTGCTTCTTGCTCTTGATGTTTCGGGTGGGCTATTTACAGTTGCTGGAACACCAACGGTTGGCCGATCAGGCTGACCAGCGCTCGATCCGTACCCAGGTAGTGCCCACCAACCGTGCGATGATCACCGATCGTAACGATGCAGCGCTGGCGGTCAGCGTCTCTTCCAAAGATATCGTGTTGGATCCCAAACATATTCTTGATACCCAAACCGATACCAGCACCGAGCGCTGGCAGAGTTTGGCCAACGTGTTGAAAATGCCGCTCGCTGATGTTCAACACCTGATCCAGGCCAACGCCCGCAAGCGCTTTGTCTATCTGGCGCGCAAGGTGGAAGATGACAATGCGGCCTATATCAGCAAGTTACACCTGACCGGTGTTAGCACCGAGCAGGATTTCAGCCGTTTCTATCCCATGGGGCAAGACGCTGCCGGGTTGATTGGCATTGTGGGGCAGGATAATCAGGGGCTGGAAGGGATTGAGCTGGGCTTCAACCCGTTGTTACAAGGTAAAAACGGTCTGCGTGTCTATCAGAAAGACGGCAGCGGTGCGGTCATCGGCGTGATCAAAAGCGTCGACCCGGTGCCGCCACCGAACGTGACGTTAAGCATCGATAAATTTATTCAGTACGTGCTGTTTTCGCAGATCCGCGATGGGGTGATCGCTAACCAGGCCGACTCCGGCTGTGCGGTGCTGGTGAAGGTGAATACCGGTGAGATCCTCGGTATGGCCAGCTATCCCTCCTTCAACCCTAATAACTACGCCAATACGCCGGTGAAAGACATTCATAACGTCTGTAGCAGCGACAGCTTTGAGCCAGGCTCGACGGTAAAACCGGTGGTGGTGATGGTGGGGTTGGACCACAAACTGATCCGGCCAGATACCGTGCTGGACACCACGCCTTATACGGTGAACGGCCATCTGATCAAAGACGTGGGCCATTGGTCAAAACTGACTATCACCGGCGTGCTGCAAAAATCCAGCGATATTGCGGTTTCGCATATTGCGTTGGCGCTGCCTGCCACGGTACTGCCCGCCGTTTATCGTAGCTTTGGGCTTGGGCGGCCAACCGACCTGGGGATTGGTAACGAAAGTAGCGGCTATTTACCCGCTCACCGTGCGCGCTGGGCCGATATTGAACGAGCCACCTTTTCCTTTGGCTACGGTTTGCGCGTCACGCCGCTGCAGATGGTGCGTGAATATGCCACCATCGGTTCATTCGGTGTTTATCGTCCGCTTTCCATTACTAAAGTGACGCCGCCAGTGATGGGGCAGCAAATCATGTCCGCCGAAGTGGTGAAAACCGTGGTGCATATGATGGAGAGCGATGCGCTGCCTGGGGGAAGCGGCCTTAGCGCCGCAGTGCCTGGTTATCGCTTGGCGATCAAGACGGGTACCGCTGAGAAGATGGGGCCAAACGGCAAGTATGATGGCGGCTATATCAACTACACCGCAGGCGTGGCACCGGCCAGCGATCCGCAGGTGGCGCTGGTGGTGATGGTGAATAACCCCAAGGCAGGCAAACACTTTGGTGGCTCGGTGGCGGGGCCGGTATTTGGCAAAATTATGGCACAGGTGCTGGAGCATATGAATATCTTGCCGGATGCCCAACCGTTGAAGGTGGTGGCGGTAGCCAAGGGGTGAGTTGCCATTACTTCTCAATCACCCGCAGATCGATCCTGCGGTTTTTGGCGCGATTGGCCTCGCCATCGTTAGGCACCAAGGGGTAAGCCGAGCCGTAACCTTCGGCGCTGATACGGCTTTCCCCAATCCCCATTTTGACCAACGCCATTCGTACCGCATCGGCACGATCCTGTGATAAACGCAGATCCATCTGTGCATTGGCCGACTTATCGGTATATCCCCCCAGCCGGATCTCCACATTAGGGTAGGCACGTAGAATATCGACGATATTCCTCAGTTGTTCTTGTGACGCAGGGGTTAACTCGGTGCGGCTGGTGTCGAACCGCAGGCGATCTAATGTAAACCAACGCTTTTCGCTAGTGGGCGCATTGCTCTCAATGTAGGTGATCAGCAGGTTCTCGACGCTGCGCTGCGACAGCAGGAGCTGCTTGCCATCGGCTAACCGGCGGTAGCTAACATCGCTCTGGCCACTGGCCTGCATGGGTTGTAGCACGCTAAAACCTTGCAGTGAGAACAGCAACGATACCAGCAATACCAGCACCAGCATTAGCCACGGCCAGATACGGCGTTTGGGGGGCGCTAGCGATCCGGTGCGGGAAACCGCCGGATCGGCTGGGATAAGAGCAGGTAGCTGGTTGAGCACTGCCGTTGGCTGGGCTGTGGCGATCTGCGGCAATTGCCACTCGAGCCAACCTTTTAACGACGGTGATTGGAGTGAGCGTTGGCGCAGGTATTGGCCCAACAGGCCAAATACCTGAGCGGACGCGACAGAAAACAGCCGCTCGGCGACCTGTTTCTCCAGCACATAAAAGCTCACAAACAGCTGGGTAAGGTGCTTCAATTTGTGGCCAAGCACCATCGTCAGCAATGCTGGGCTGAATTTACCCAATGCTTCATCCAGAAAGCATAATTCGAAGGGGAAAGTGCGCTCGACCAACTGGCGGAAACGGAGGGAATTGGCATTGCGATGCAGGTAGTCGCGGGTGCTTTGCAGGATCAAGGCTCCCATGCCTTTAAGGCACAGCGCGATCTTTTCCTGTGCCGTTGCCAGCTTTTGTTCCAACCCCGCCAGCACCTGGGGCGAAATCGCCGCCATCTGCTGGTTAATGACATTTCCCATCTGGTACATCCGAACCTCCATTTAACCTGCGCGCATTCTGCACCGCAGAGTATGGTCAGTTCAACTTATTAAATTCTGAATTTATCATTGGATAAATCTGATATTTCAGCGTGATTTCGGTAATTTTCTTAGTCTGACCGATTGTGCTGGTGAGCCTAGGCGCTAGCTCTGTCTGGCAGGGTAACAGACTGGCCTGAAATGCCGAAGAGATTACTGCTTGAAAATTGACTGGCAAGCAGGAAAAAACGGACTTCCAGGAAACGTCTGGTCATCGCCAACCGGTTAGGGAGCCGATCTTATTTTAATCGATACTCAGTAACCCCATGAGGGTGTTATGCCTGGTAGCAATAAGAGTTATGATTAAAATCCTCATGATGGAAATTAATCATTGCAATGCTATTTGATTCACATGGAATATAAAAAGTGGCATACCAGGTTAATTCTGCTGTCATTCCTGACCATATCTTATTTATCACGAAAAATCCTGTTAAATGGGATTATTCCAAAAAAAGTAAAATCTCGCTTAATTAATAAAAAAAAGACGCATGCAACAATTTTGGCTGTTGTCATGAATTTTAATTTCATAAAATAATAAAAAATTAGTCAAAAAAACTATTTTATTCTTTAGTGGTGTTTTTTAATAGTAATTTATTGATTGTATTTAACATTTTACGATAATATTCACGGCAGACAATTATGGGTAAAAGACAATTACGGGCAAACATATCACCCGTGACTTAATTGCGCCAAAAAATCTCTTTTGAGTGTCGAAATATACCACCTGTATCTATTTTTATTTCACGCGAAATTGCATCAATGGCTTTGAGGAAGGGAGTCGGGACGGATGAATCTTGGTGTGGATATTATTGAGATCGCACGGGTAAAAACGGCGTTAACGCGTAGTGGCAATGGGCTGGCACAGCGTTTGTTAACCCCGGCGGAACAGTTGGCGCTCGGGGATTTGGCCGAAAGCGTCGAACGGTTGGCTGGCTTCTGGGCGGCCAAAGAAGCCGCGGTGAAAGCGCTTGGTACGGGGTTCCGCCTGGGTATCCTGTTCCATGACATCGAAATTAGACACGATGGTCTGGGCTGCCCTTATTATTTCTTTCGCGGTGAGTTCGCCAGATTGATGCAGGAAAAAAACCTGACTCACGCCACGCTGAGCATTTCTCATTGTCAATCACATGCCATTGCCGCAGCGGCATTGGGTTAATTATTAAATAAGGGAATATCTATGTCTCACTATCCCGATATCGGTGGGAAAAATGTGGTTATCACCGGCGCCAGCGGTGATATTGGCCTAGCTATTTGTGAGAAATATCTCGAGCAGCAGGCAAAGGTCTTCGCTATTTACCATCATGATAATAGCGGTCTGGAAAAATTAAAATCCTCCCATCCGCAGGGTGACAACCTGCATATCTTACAGTGCAACGTTGCCGATGTCAGTGAGGTGTCTGGCCTGGCCGACGAGCTTGAAAAACGCGCTCATGCGGTGCATGTATTGATTAATAATGCCGGGATCTATAAAGACAACGTATTTTCCGCGCTGACGTATGAAGAGTTTGATCAGGTTATTAAGGTCAATCTGTATGGCACCTTTACCGTGACCAAACGGTTGCTGCCATTATTGCGTCATGCCCGCAATTCAACGGTGGTGAATATCTCTTCGATATCCGGCATCACCTCCAGCTTTGGCCAGACCAATTACAGCGCGGCCAAGGCTGGCATTATCGGCCTTACCCGCACCCTGGCCAACGAAATGGCCGCCAAGGGGATCCGCGTCAATGCCGTGGCGCCAGGCATGATCGAATCCAGAATGGTGAAAAAGGTGCCGCGTCAGATAGTGCGCACCGTCATGTCCGCCATCCCGTTGAAGCGTCTTGGTCGAGTCGACGAGATCGCCAATGTGGTGGCTTTTTTAAGTTCAGACGCATCCAGCTATATCGTTGGCCAGACTCTGGTGGCTGACGGTGGCCTGGTGATGCGTTAATCGACAGGAATGTTGTATGGCTAATTATAACAAGAGTTTAGTTCCGGCTACTCTGCTGCTAAAGATGGGGGCTTGGCGTGCCCCCATCTTTATGGTTGACCGCATCGTAGACTTTTCGCCGGGTGAAAAGGGATCGATCACCGTGATCAAGCACGTCACCTTTAATGACTCCTTTATTCCAGGACACTTTCCAGACAACCCGGTGATGCCTGGGGTGATGATCGCTGAGATCTTTGGCCAGTCCAGTGAGTACTTGAGTCTGCTGAACGATTTCTGCCGGTTGCACGAGCATGAAACCCAACAGCCACTGAAGAAATTCGATGAAGTCTCGCGGGCGTTGCAGACGCCAGAGGGCACGGCACGAGTGATTGCCGAGCGAGCACGCATATTCGGCGTGCTCGCTTCCCAGGACGTCAAATACAAGAGCATGGTGGTACCGGGCGATACCGTAGAAGTCAATAGTCGCCTGGCATTCAGCGATATCAATGGCTTCCACCATTACGAAGTGGAAGCGCGGGTTGGCCGCACGTTAGTGTGCGCTGGGCGCATTGTCAATTTCCGCACCGAACGCAGCTAGACCGAAAGCAAAGGTATGCCAGTTAACTAACAGGGAGAAACGCCGCTATGAGTAACATCGCGCTTAATGCAACGATTGAACAGCGCAAGTCTGTGCTGGAGAAGATCAAAACAGGCCTGATAGAGCGCCTTAACCTTTACCAGAACGTCAGACAGATTGACGACGATACGCCGCTGTTTGGCAGTGGGTTGAAGCTGGACTCGGTAGATGCCACCGAGGTCATCGTATTGCTTGATGAAACCTTCGGTATCCGTGTGACAGAAGGGGACGATCCTTCCTACATGCGTAGCGTCAACACTCTGACTTCATTTGTAATTAGCAAGCAGGGGGCAACCACCAACGGATCAGCAACAGGAGCGGGCAAGGAATGAGCAAACTCACTGAAATTCATCAACAGCACGGCGCGGTGATGGGAGAACGCAACGGTGTCGCCATTCCTCTGGGATATGGCGCGGCAGAGGCGGAATACCAGGCGGTACGTAAAAATATTCTGTTGTCTGACTACTCTCATTTTGGTATCGCCGCCATCAGCGGAGATAGTGCCTGGTCGCTGCTCAATCAGCTGGTTTCCGGTGATGTTTCATCGATCCGCGATGAACAGGCGATGTACAGCCTGGTGCTCGACGAGCAGGGCCATATCGTCACCGATCTGTATATTGCCTGCGATGACGAACGTTTTCTGCTGCTGTCGGAGTGGGTCAGCGGTGAAACACTGTGTGACATGCTGCGTGCCAAGCTGGCGGGTAACGAAGAAGAGTTTGATGAGATCGAATCAATCGAATCACTGACGCCAGAGTGGGGCATGTTGCATGTTGAAGGGCCTTACGCCTGGGAGTTGCTGGCTGAGGTCTATGGCATGGATGTCATTGGTTTGCCATTCCAGGAGCATATGCATGTTGATGACGATCTGATCCTGCTGCGCAGCGGTAAGCATGGCGAGTTCTCCTACAAGCTGATGGGGCCACAGGACCTGCTGGCCGACGTTTGGATGCAGATGCAGGAAGCCGGGGAGAAATACGATATGCGCGCCGGCGGGCTGAATTACCAGCGCTTGGTACGCCTGGAAAACCCTTGCTGGGAACCTCATGTTTTCAATGCCTACACGAACTGCCCGATCGTGCTGCAAATGCAGTGGGCGGTACGCTACGACAAAGACGGTTTCACCGGGTTGGCAAGCCTGAACGATCGTGTAGAGCAGGGCGTCAGCCACCGGGTGGTAGGGATGACCATCGCGGGTAAACCGCAAGCCATTCCCCAACGCGGTGACAAAGTGATGTTGGAAGGCAACTGCATTGGTGAAGTGATCGTCTGTGACTATTCGGCAGAACTGGATGCCTGCCTGGGCCGCCTGTTCCTGACGGACGCCTGGGCCTGGGCCGATATTGACGCCTACCGGGTTGTCACCTCCAGCGGCCCGATCGCGGTAACAACATCGGCGATACCTTTCGCCCGTAACTACAGTTTCCTGATTAACCCTTCTGAACACAGTTATGTCGACAGCACGCGTCCACGCGATTTGTTGCAGCAGGCTGAGTGGCAGAAGCTGAAGGAAGAAACCGCATAACGTTTTGTTGCGCCATGGCGACATGGCGCATCCACATTTGATTTCTGGTTTGCTGACACGGAAGACACTATGACAGTCACGCGCAAACGAGTGGTGATCACCGGTATGGGTCACCTCTCTTCCATTGCTACCAACGTAGCCGAATTCAAACAGGCACTGCTGAATAAAACCTGCGGGATCCAACCCAGCAAGAAGTATCTCGGAAGGTTCGAGGATGCGAACGCCTCCGAGGTATTACAACCATTGAGTTGGCCCGAGCTTCCCGCGGAGCTCGTCGGCTCACTGGATAATGCCGCGCTGTGGGCCTATAAGGTCGGCCGTGAGGCTCTGGTGCAGGGGCAATTACCCCCGGGCGAGCTCCGTGACAGAACCGGGCTGATCATCGGGGTCTCCTCTGCTGGCGCCGAGGCGTATATCCCGCTGATCGAACACCAGATGGAACGTTTCTCGCTGAAAAAAGCCACGGTCTCCGGCAGCTTTTCTTCTTGTAGCGCTATCGTTTCTTCACTGCTGGAGTTAAAGGGCGGTTTTGAACTGGTAGCGACCGCCTGCACGGCCAGTACCAACGCGATGGGGATTGGTTATGACCTGATCCAGAACGGCAAGAATGCTACGGTACTGGTGGTGGGCACCGAGCCTATCTACCTGCCGACGTTTGCCGGTTTCTACGCGCTACATGCCATGAAACGTACGCCGTCCAGCCCATTCTCCGGCACGCCAGGAATGTCGATTGGCGAAGGCGCGGGGGCACTGCTGCTGGAAGAGTACGAGCATGCCGTTGCCAGGGGGGCCACGATCTACGGTGAAATGGTGTCCTATGCCACCTCTTGCGATGCCTATCACGAAACCGCTCCGGATCCGCGCGGGGACGGCGCTGTGCAGGTCATGCGCCATGCTATGCAAAACGCCGCTATCGGGCCACAGCACATTGACTACATCAACGCTCATGGCACGGGAACCGAGGCCAATGACCGCTGTGAAACGCTGGCAATGAAAAAGGTTTTCCCGAATATCATGGATATTCCGGTAAGTTCGACTAAAGCCTACGTGGGTCACAATATCGGCTCCGCCGGGATCATCGAGATGATTGCCTGCTTCCTGACGTTGCCTGACAACCAGATCCTGCCCACCCTTAACTTCAGCACGCCACGCCCGAACTGCGATCTCAACTACGTCCCCAACGAGTTCCAGAACGGCGAAGTCAAAATGTTCATGAAGAACAACTATGCCTTTGGCGGCAACAACTGCTGTCTGATTGCCAGCGTGAAACCGGAGCAGAGTCCGGCAAGTTACTATCAGAGTAAACGGGTGGCGATCACCGGCATGGGCGCGGTGACGGCGGTAGGGCATACCTTGCAGGATATGCTGGCAAAAATGTGGGCTAAAGAGCCGCCGTCGCAACTCCATCCATTGATGCTAGATGCCAGTACCCGCCAGGAATACCGCGAACTACTCGAAGCCATGCTGCAAAATCGTGAAGTGTCTGACTATATGCAGAGCCATTTTGGCAAGACGGACGTAGCAAGCGAGCTGAACAAGCCGACCGGAGTGCATCAGGTACAGGGGCTGGATCCTCGCAAAATGCTACGCCGTTTCGACCCGCGTAAAGCCAATATCATCAGTACCTTTGCCCTGTTGGCCATCACTCAGGCGATGGCGGACGCCGGGCGTAAAGTCAAGCGGGATGGCCAGACGCTTGGCATGATCCTTGGCATGTCCAAAGGGCCGCAGGCAACGGTATATCGTTATCTGCAAAGCCTGCACCCGGACCCCACTAAAGCGCGGACCTCAGAATTCCCCGGTTCGCTGATGAACGCCATTTCGACTTTCTGTTCCATTTCTGAAGGGATCAAGGGTTATAACACCTCGCTGGCCACCGGTATCAACGCCGGGTTGGGGGCACTGACCTACGGCTATGAGTTGGTTCGTCAGGACCTGCAACCGCAAATGATTGTCGGTGGTGCTGATGAAAACATGAGCACCTTTCTCGTCTATCTGCAAGCGCTGAACAACGATCTGCAACTGACGCTCGATCCGGCAGATTTCAAGGTCTACAGCCAGCACGCCAAAGGTTATGTCCCGGGTGAGGGGGCAGGCATGTTGCTGATTGAAGATTTGCAGCACGCTCAGGATCGTGGGGCCCACATTCACGCCGAAATTGCCGGTTATGGCAAATCCAACGATGGTTGCTACTTCGCGCAGGATGACATGCCTGCCAGGATTGAATCTATGGCGGTGGCCATTCGCCAGGCGTTGCAAGAAGCCGGGATCGAACCTGAAGAGGTGGATCTGATCTGTGGCACCAGCGACGGTACGCTGGCCCGTGATGCGGTTGAGATTGGCGCGGTACGCCATACATTTGGCGTAGCCAGCCGCCATATTCCTTTCGTCAACTACAACGCCTGGTTTGGCCTGGTGGAGTCCTGCATCGGTATCCTCAATATCGCGGTGGTCGCGGAGATCATGAAGCGAGGTGAAATTCTGCCGATCCCATATACCGAGGACTTCAGCGCAGACGATATTGCCTTTGTCACTCAACCGTTGCAGAAAACCGTACGTCACGCGTTGGTACTTGGCGCAACGGAAGGGGGCAACCATTATGCCGTGCTGCTGAGGAACGTGGCGTGAGTCAGAATGTCGTCCTCAGCGGCTGGGGCGTCACAAGTGCCTATGCGCCGGATTTTCCGGCGCTGATTAACGGGCTGACAAAGCAGCGGTTGGTCAGCAGCCAGCCCTGGTTTGCCACCGCCAGTGAATGGCAGGAATTACGCTTAAGCTGCAACCCGCACTATGTCGCCGGATCTCAACCGATAGGCACGGCTTTTGAACGCCTGCAATCGGTGATTGCCCAGGCACTGAGCGGAGCAGGATTAGACGTTGCGCAACTGCAAGGAAAACGCGTTCGGGTTTATCTGGTAGGCCATGGTGAGCGAGCCAATATTACCGATTTTCTGGGCTATCAGGATCGTAACGATCAGGAAGAACTGCTGTTTTTCCCGAAAATCAAACGGCTGCATGCCGCCAGCTACGCTCAGGATCGAGTGGCACGGCGCTTAACACAGACCTATCAGCTTAGCTGGCCACCGATTTCGCTATATTGCGCCAGCAACTCTGCGTTAGCCGCCGTCCATTTGGCCCAGGCGACGATTGCTGCTGGTGAAACCGATCTGGCCCTGATCGTTGGCTGGATAGAGACGTTGACGCAGGACATCATGTTCCTGGGGGGACAGGGTATGTTGGGTGACGGAGGGGCACAGCCGTTTAGCCATCATAACAGCAGCATCCTGCCCACCGCCGGTTCCGTCGCCCTGATCATGGAAAGTGAGCAGCATGCTCGTCAGCGCAATGTTAACCCAACCATCCTCCTGCGCAGTTCGGTTTTTTGCCAGAGCGGCGGTGCCCGGGGGAGCAGTTCCTTTACTGCGGATTTCCGCACCATCGCGCACACGCTTGAGCGTGCACTCCAGGAGGCTGGCCTCACGGTGCAAGACGTTGCCTGCGTCTTCCCCCATGCCAATGGCGTGATCGCCAGCGACAAAGCGGAAGCAATGGCGTTGCAAAAGGTCTGGGGCAAAGCGGGTATTCCCGTGGTCAGCTACAAAGGCCAGGTGGGGTACATGGTGAGCTGTTGCGGATTATTGGATCTGATGCTGGTTGCCGATGCGTTACAGCAACGCCGGTTGCTGGCATCGACCTCCCGCTATCCCATCGACGAAAGCCTGCAAATCCACGTCCATGCCGACTGCCCACCGTTGGCACTGGAGCGAACTCATATCTTGAAGTCAGGTATTGGGCTGGATGGGTCGGCCATCGCGATGGTGATCTCACGCTGTCAGGAGGATGCTGATGAGCTTGCTTAAACGAGCCGTACCCACAACGGCCATCAATCTGGTGGGCTTCTCGTTGTTGGAGCCACGAATAGCGATGCAACGCTTTTCCCCAAGCTGGTACAACGTGTGGGAGGCCTGGCTGCATAAAAAAGCTAATGCCAAGGCAGGCAGCAATCAGTGGCTATTCAAGCGGTTCGGCGTTGACAGAGCAACCTTGCCTGCAGAAGCCTTACGTAAAGCCAACTACCGTGACTGGCTAAACGGCCTTAGCGCTGCCTGCACCCAGGCGGTGGCACAGTTGGGCAGCAAGGGGGAGTTCCGTTTACGCCATGAACGCAATGCGTTGATTTATGTGGATGCCTGGGGGGAAACCTCGGTGTTTGAAGATGCCAACAGCTGGCGTGACTCATTGAGCATCGACATTCTGCCAAAAAACATCGTGCGGGATTACGGCATCAAGGATTTCACCTGCAAACTACGCGGTGAGCGCAATGGTTTGATGAGTGCCCTGCAGGTGGCACAGGACTGCCTGAACAGCAATATGGCCGATAACGTGATTATCTGTGGGCAATTTCGCAGTTTCCCGGTGTTGGTATTTTCGGAAACCCAACGTTTCCCCTCAGCAAGCCAACGGGGGCAAACGTCCGCCAACAGCCAGGTCAGCGTCGAACGTGTCGGCTGCATGATCCTCAAGAAAGCGTCAGGCCAAGGCGTAGCTCTGCATCTGAGTGACTATCAGCTCCTGCCAGACTCAGCGTATCAGCGAGCCTCGTTACTGGCCGACCGTTACCACCAGTATCTCGGTGCCGATACCCGCGCGGTATTGGGGGTCACTCCACCTTCACTGTCAATGCGAGCCACGCAGCAGCAGGCATTCGAGCAATTACCCGCCAGCCTGACCTGTGTCTCGCTCAGTGAGCTTTACGGCGACAGCGGCTGTATGAACCCGGCGCTCGCCTGGCAATACCTGTTACAGAGCAATATTAGCGGGCATAGCCTGTTGAGCGTGCTCGATGGTGAAGGGGGAGCCTGGCTACTGGAGAACTGGGTCGCGGGGACACCGCCATGATGATGGGCTTGCTATCTCCACGGGTGATTGCGTTGGCCGCCGTACCGCTGGCCTTTCATTTACCATCAAAACATCAGGAAAAACCATGACCCTACATACCGCGCAGCCGCTGCCCGTGGTGTCGATGCAACAGGCCAGCAAACGTTTCGGCAAAGGGCCGGGTGCCATTGTGGCATTGGACTCGATCACCACTGAAATTCATGATGGCGAATTTATCGCGCTGTGTGGGCCTTCCGGCAGTGGCAAAAGCACGCTGCTGAATCTGATGGCCGGGATCGATTATCCCACCGGCGGCCAGGTTTATCTGCTGGGTAACGACCTGTCAACGCTCAACGATCGGCAAACCGCCCGCCTGCGTGCCGACGCCATTGGCTTCGTGTTCCAGTTCTTCAATCTGCTGCCGGTGCTGAGCGTGTTCGACAACGTGTATTACCCGCTGATGCTCAACGGTTTTAGCCGCCGTGTAGCAAAGGATCAGGTGATGGACATGATCGAGAAAGTCGGGCTGGCGGCGCACTACAAACGCCCGCCGGGCGAGCTTTCCGGCGGGCAACAGCAGCGGGTGGCGATCGCCCGAGCGTTGGTGAAACGCCCCCGTCTGATCGTGGCCGACGAACCCACGGGCAATCTGGATAGCCGCACCGGGCAGGAGATCGTCGATCTGCTGCTCACCATGAATCAGGAATTGAAGACTACGTTTGTTATTTCCACCCATTCATTGCAACTGCGCGATCGGGCAAAACGGGTGTTGGAAATCAGGGATGGGGAGTTGGAAAATGATTTTCTTACGGCTTAAAAGTTATGCTGTCACTATATTATTACTGACCAGCGGGCTGGCGCAGGCCACCAGCCTGGCGCAGCTACAACTGGAAGCGCGGAGTAACCCGCGTTTGCAGGCGATCCTGGAAATTAATGCTCAGGCTCCGATGAGCCAATTAACCCGCGCCACCGACCAGTTGCAGGTGCTGTATCAGCAGCACCCGGACTATCGGATTGCCAAGATGTTTTATGGCTACGGCCAACTGTATATGGCTACGGAGTTTCTGGCCAAGAAGAATTATCTGCGTGCGGCAGAATCCTCAAAACTGGGCTTCTTTTATATCGACGAAGCGGCGGAAAGCGATGAGCACGATTGGCAGATGCGTTTCCTGCGCGCCCGGATGGATGCCTTTGTGTCGGCCAGCCATGGCCGCTGCGTAGTTGCGTTGAAAGATCTGGCCTATCTGCAACAAAGCACCGCCGTGCCTGCCGATCTGAAACCCATGACGACGCTGATGTTGGCACACGCTCTGGGCAGTTGCCAACGGGGGGGCGACGCTAAAGCGGCCTGGGCAGCATTGGCACAGCAGGGCGAAGAGGGCAAACGTCTGTCTGAGCTGAAAGGCCGCAGCGCGCCGGAGTGGACGCCTGCCGAACTGAGCGCCATTATCCAGCCGCTGGCGGAGGTGACGCCATGAATGCCCTGTTCTGGATCTCCAACCTCATTATCGTTTATGCGCTGTTGGTGGTGATCGTGACAACGATCCGTAAGCCCACCGATATTCGTTACACCTTCCTGAATCTGTTCCGCCAGCGTCGCCGTTCCGGGGTTACGTTACTGGCGATCACGCTGGGGGGCGTAGCTGTATTTATCTTCGGTGGCTTTGTCGATTACTCGTTCTGGGCGCTGCGGGAACAGACCATCCGCACCAACCTCGGGCATATCCAGCTGTATGAGAAAGGTTATCTCGGCAGTGGAGCCAATAATTCGTTGCAATACACCATCAGTCACTACGATGAGGTGAAAAACCTGCTGCAGGCCGACCAGGTACTCGCAGCGAAAATCGCTACTATTACCGGGCAACTGGCGTTTACCGGCCTTATTTCCCAGTACGACACGGGGACTTCCACCTTCTTTACCGGTGTAGGGATCGAACCCCAAACCTCGTTAGTGTTGGGGTCACTCGACAAAATCATCTCCGGCAGCGATCTGTCACGGGTTGAGCAACAGGACATCACCATCGGTTCGGGGATTGCCAATGCCCTGTCGGCGGGCTATGGCGATTGGGTCGATATGCTGGTGGTGAACCCACAAGGGGGGCAAAATGCCATGTCCTCACAGATCCGCGGCGTATTCCAATCCGGTATCAAAGAATATGACGACACGGCCATCAAAATGCCGCTGCAAACCGCCCAACGGCTACTCCAGACCAGCGATGTCAGCAAGATCATCATCATGTTGCAGGACACGGAACAAACCGATGCGGTGCTGGTCCGGATCAATCAGCTGATTGCTGAACATAACCTCAATCTGGAGGCGCGATCCTGGGATGAACTGGCGATTTTCTATCATCAGGTGGTGAATCTGTTTGAAGGGATCTTCCTGTTTATCAAATCTATCGTCAGCGTCATCGTGGTGTTTATGATCGGCAACACCTTGATGATGAACGTCATTGAGCGTACGCGGGAAATCGCCACGCTGCGCGCGCTGGGCCTTAACCAATCCTATATCGGCCGCCTGTTTGTGCTGGAAGGGATCATCATCGGCATTATCGGCTCGCTGCTGAGCGTCGGCTTCGGCGTGCTCATCGCAACGCTGATCAATATCAATGGCATACCGATGCCACCTTCACCGGGTTATACCGAGGGTTATCTGGCCTTTGTGCTGTGGGATCAGGATATCAACCTGTTCTGGTTCTCCTGCGCGTTACCGCTGGTCACGGCATTGATCGCGTCAATTATTCCGGCTCGCCGGGCATCAAAACTGGTTATCGCGCAAGCATTCCGCTTTGTTTAAACCCTCAGGGAGAAAATACATGTCAAAAGGACAAACCGTACTTATCACCGGCGCTGGTCGTGGCATTGGTATGGCGATCGCTGAAAAGCTGGCGCAGGAGGGCTATGACCTGATCCTCAACTACCGTAAGGATCAGGGCAAAAGTGCTGCCAACCTGCAACGTTTTATGACGACGGAAACCAGGGTGAAGGTGACGTTGGCCAAGGCGGATATCGCCGAGACCCGCGATATCAGTGAGATGGTGAAAAAACTGCGGCAGCAGGGGATTGAGCGTATCGACCATCTGGTGCTGAACGCCGCCGCCGCGCCGTTCAAATCTTTTATGGATATGACGCGCAATGATTGGAAACTGCTGTTCAACACCAACCTGATCGGCAATACCGCCTGCGTACAGGAAGTGGTACCGATGATGACTCAGGGCGGGACGATCTGTGCGATCTCCAGCCTCGGCAGCCAGCGCGTGCTACATAAATACCCGCTTGGCATCGCCAAATCGGCGCTTGAGAATCTGGTGAGCTATCTGGAAGTCGAGCTGTATGACCGCAATATTCGCGTCAACGGCATCTGTGCCGGGATGGTGCAGACCGATATGACCCCGTTCCTGGAAGGGCTGTGGCCAGAGCTGTTCCAACGCCACAACAGTGGGCCGCGCCGCTGGTTGGTTGAGCCTGAGGAAGTCGCCAATATTACGGCGTTTCTGGTCTCTGACCAGTCTAGCGCGATACGTGGCAGCACTATTATCGCCGATCTCGGCCTCATGCTTGAGGCATAAGTTTTCTACACAAGGACGTCCAGATGAAACGTAAAATAACGGGATACCTGGTGCTGTTGGGTCTCTCTGGTCCGCTTCAGGCGGCAGATCAACCGCCCCTCACGCTGGATCGCGATCGGTTAAGCAGCCTGACCCAACAGGATCAGCGTGCCCGCGAGATTATTCGCCGTGCCGATCGCGTACGTGCTCCCGATCAACCTTTCCGCTACACACTGACGTTGCTTGAGCATAAAGGCGGGCGTGATGTGACGGAGAACCAGCAGGTGCTGGATATCTCCATGCGCTTTTACAAACCTTCCGAGCAGGTAGATAAAGGGGATGCGCGTGCGTTGGTACGATTTGTTTCGCCGGTGCGTGACAAAGGCAAAGCCTTGCTCTCGGACCTGGATAAAATGTGGTATTTCGCCCCGGATCTGCGGCGCCCGATCCCGATATCACCCCAGCAGCGCTTACTGGGCCAGGTATCCAATGGTGACGTGGTCGCCGCCGACTTTGACTACTCCTATATCTCCACGCTGGTTGGCGAAGAGGCCTGTGGGGAGCAGATCTGTTACCAGCTTGTGTTGCAGCGCCGCTGGCCTTATGTGACCTATCCGGCAATCAACTATTGGGTGGAAAAAGAAACCGGTTTCCCTCACCAGGCTGATTTCCTGTCTGCAGATGGAGTATTACTCAAACGTTCGTACTACCGTGACTATCAGCAAGTGCTGGGCCAGATGCGCCCGACGACCATCGTGGTGGTGGATGCGTTGCGCAAGGATAATTACACCACCATGCGCTATAGCAACGTCAGGCTGGAATCGCTTCCCGAGAGCCATTTCCAGAAAGAGTACCTGTTGAGATTAAATGGATGAGCAGGGTGGCCCGGCTTCCCTTTAGCGGGATTTTGCTGTTGGCGGGAACCTACAGCGGCGGCAGTTGGGCCGTGGATTGTCAGATCCAGCGCGGTTATGCAGGTATTGAGGGGATCTCCTCTCATACCTCCGATTCGCTGTGGCAGTCTGAGGATCCCCCATTTCGTAACAACGTGATTGCCAATCTGTACCTTTCCAGCGTGGGGCGCTGCACGTTGACGGAAACCCTCAGCGCCAAGGCACAGGCCAGCGGAGAATATGTCCTGCAGGCTCATCAACCAGGATCCCTGGAGGATAAACGTCACCAGGGCTTGGGCATCCTCAACGAGGCTGTCGTCAGTTGGGCGGCCAGGGACAATCTGTATATCGATGCGGGCAAAGTGCGTAAGACCAGTGGCTATCTGTTCTCTGTCGCACCTCTCGATCTGCTGCGCAATATCAGCGGCAATATGCGTAGCGTACGCGTATTTGGCTTGGGGGATCGCTGGCGCAATTTCTATGAAGAAGGAGCTTATGGTGTCAGCAGTTCGTTGTACCGCAATGAAGGCACCTACACGCTGGCGGCCTTTCCACGCCTCAAGCGCAACGACCAGCGTCAGGAAGCGGGGTCGGAATGGGATGCCGTGCTGCGCACCAACAGCACCGACCGCTATTACGCCAGCTATACGGCGACCGGTTTAGCGGCGTTTAACCCCACTTTTTCCCTCTTGACCGGCAACCAGAAAACGCTGGCGTTAGGCACCAGCGGCAACCTGACGGATAACCTGATCCTCAGCGTAGAAGGCTCGGTATCCCATGGGCAGACCTGGCGCCATTTGGACAGTGCTGCCGTGGTACGCAATGAGCGGGAACCGTACAAAATCCGCTCCAGCGGTGCGCAAGCGGATATCGGCGTTGGCCTGCGTTACACCACTGCCGATCAAACCGAATACGGTGCGGAATATTATGGCCAGAGCCAGGGCTATAGCCGCAGCCAGTGGCAAGACAATTTCGATACTATCCGCTTCTTTAATGGTGGGTTTGGCGTAAAGCCCCCTCCAGAGTTCCAACAGTACTCCCGCATGATGGCGGCAGAAACCGATAACGTCGGGCGTGGCGGCAATCTGCTCGGCAAACACTACCTCACTCTCTATACCCGTACCAATAAAGAACAGGTTGGCAGTATCGATTGGTCGATCTCCGGCATGGTCAATCTGGTGGATGGCAGCCACGTGCTGAATGTGCACCTGACCACACCGCTCAAGAACAATCTTGAGCTTTATAGCGGCGCGGCGGCCAGCTTTGGCAGTAAAGAGAGTGAATTTGGCACCTTCGGCGAAAAAGGAAATATTTATGCAGGTATGCGAATCAATTGGTAAGACAACCACCGCGACTAACCCGGCAGACGGTTGGATGATGATCTTCCCGGGGCAAGGCTCTCCGGCCATTGGTATGGGCAGCGATGTTTGCGATATCTCACCGGGAACGACCGCCGTGTGGGACTGCGCCAGCGATGTCTCTGGGGTAGACGTGCGTAAGCTGTGCCTGAAAGGGCCAATGACGCGCCTGACTAAAACCGTCTATCAGCAATTGGCCGTCACGACGGTTAATGCCGCTATGCTGACCGCGTTGCGCGAGCATGGTGATGTGTTGGAAACCGGTTATGCCGGGCACAGTGCCGGGGAATACACTGCGTTGTATGCTGCGGGTGTGATGGATCTGGAAACCCTGTTCCGCGCGATTACGCTGCGCGCTACCATCATGCAAAACCTGGCCGAGCAGCGCAAAGGAGCGATGTACGTGGTCAAACCTTACAGTCACGATGCGCTACGTGACCAGATCGATGAGATGGGGTTGGGGGAGGTACTGAACGTGTGCTGCGATAACGGGCACCAGCAGCAAGTGGTTGGCGGGGAGTTGACTGCGGTTAAAACCCTGGTGAATCATCTGGCCCGCTCCGGCGTGAATACCCTCAAGCTGGGTGTCAACGGTGCCTGGCATACGCCGTTGATGGCAGCAGGGGTGGAGCAGATGCGTCTGGCCCTGGCCGATTTACCTTTCTCCTCCCCGGTCTGCCCGGTGATCATGAACAGCAGCGGCATCGCAGAATATAGCGTGGCGCAGATCAAGGAGAACCTGGCGCTGCACCTGATTAATACCGTGCGCTGGCGTGAAAGCATGGATCGCTGGGCACAGATGGGGCATCGGCGCTATCTGGAGATCAGTAACAAGAAAATACTCAGCCACTTGCTGGCGGAGCATTATGGCCCGGCGGAGGATTACCATATTCAGCACTATTACCATCTCGCTGGCAGCCGTGTTCAACAGGCGGGGTAAGGGTGCCATGATCCCAACATTTGCTAGCTTCAGCAAAAAATACCTACGGGCAGCCACGGTTCCCGTGGTGCTGATCTCCGCCGTGTTGACCTCGTCACTGATCCGTAACGCTGTTGATATTACGTTGCTGGAGATGATTGCCGGGCTGGGGGCGATTTCATTGTCCATTGTCTGGGGCATGATGCGCGATGGCCGGGGCTATTGGACGTACAGCATATATACGATGCGGGTCTTTGAAGCCCCTGAGGTGCTGACGAGCTATGCGCAACGTAGAACAGAGGGCTGGGCCAAATTGCTTTACCGGCCTTTTGGTGCCTCTCTGGTGACTCTATGCCTGGTGGCAGCGCTCAGTAGCCTGAGTTGGTTGGCAGGTCCAGATTGGCGTTATGCCTTGATCGCGCTGCTAGGCGTGGTGGTGTTACCTGCATTGATGTTGGTGCAACTGAATAAATCCATTCCGTTCAATATCCTGTTGGCGCTGAAATCCCACGGCGAGCCAGAGACTTATCGCCCACGGTTGCGCCGCCTGCCAAGCTGTGTGGCAGAAGACTTGCTGCTAAGCCTGCTGATCAATTTTGCCCTGGTTTTACCGATTGCCCGCAAGCCCGCGTTTAGCCTGGCCGTTGGCTATGCAGATCCGGCGTTTATCATTGCATTTATGATCCTGATGGGGGTGGTGATGCTGTTTATGCTGGCATTCGCTGGCCGTTCACGGCGCTATGTGCTGTTTGGCGAGCTACTCAATGGCAGCTTGGATGCCAGCGCTGCGCCTATTACTCCCTGGACATTTACCGGCAAACTGACGGTCTGGCGCCGTGGCCTGATTTGGTTGCTGGCCTCGCAGCTTTGGAGCATAACAATCTGCCTGATTTTTGCGACATTGCAGGTCACGCCACAGTTTATCCCGCTGTATCTCTGTGCACTGTTGCCGCTACTGGGCGTTTACTGCCTGGAGCGCTATCAGACCTTGTATAGCAACTTCCACGACGCGCTGGAAATGCGTAAGCGCCATGAGGTGCATGCCAATAACTATGCCAAAACGATGAAGTAGTGAATGGGGGGCGTTAAGCCCCCCAAGTTACTAGAAAAGACGGTGGTTATTGGATATTAAAGAAACCAGTGCGCAACAGTATTTCAGCTACCACAATTAACCCGCTACCCAAGGTGAGCAACCGCTTGTTGATGCTGTGGGAACGCCAACAGAGTGACAGTGCGCACACGCCAGCGATCAATACGACCCACGCGGCCAAACGCAGGCTGGCCAACTGAGCAAATGCGGCCAACGGTTGATGAGGGAAGGTGACAACGTCACTATTTTGCGCCGAGGCCAGGTATTCCATATACATGGGTTGCGCCAGCAGGCGGCACAGCGTGATGGCAATTAGCAAGGCTATCGCCGTTATCGCCAGTTTTCTCACCAACTGAGAGGGCAGATTGGGGCGAACTGCGAGCGACCACAGGCTGGCTACCGCGCCCAGGCTGAGTACCGAACCAAAGAACATCAGGTAGGTGTTAACATGCATCCACGTCACCACCGAGCTGTGAACATAGATGGCACTCATGCAGAATACGTCGACGATCCCCAGCAACGAGGCAACCAGCAGCAACGCGAGCGACAGCCGTTTTGAGATCAGGGCAATCAGTGTCCCAAGCCCTAAAAATGCCAGATACAGGCTGGCAAAGATGATTTCACGGCTCAGCCAGGAGCTTTCCACATGCCGCAAGGCGTGAAACGCATTCAGCGGATAGCCCAGATGGGCGGTTGAAACCATCAGACCCAGCGCTCCGGCGATCAAGGCGATCAGCATAAAAGGCAGCGCATAACGCCGCTTTTCCTGACCGTCCAGCCCAGACTTGGCCACCACCAGGTTAAAGGTGGTGAACAAAGTAATACCGACAGAGGCTTGTACCAGCAGGGTGAAAATGATAAGTGGCCATTCGTGCATGATTATTTACTCCCCTGTTCTGCACCTTGATGCGCTTTGACGACCAGATTAGGGTGAGTAAGGGCGGAGTCAGGCAGACCCTGCACATCACACAGGTCACCATATTTTGCTCGTAGTTCATCAATGGGGCCAAACTTGATGGCTCCCAACGGGCAGGTTGTAACGCAGATAGGTTGTTCCCCAGCAGCCTGTAAATCGATGCAAAAATCGCACTTTGACATCTGGCCGGTAGTCTCGTTGAGCTGAGGTGCGCCGTATGGGCACGACCAGGCACAATAGCCGCAGCCGATGCACTTATCGGTGTTGACGCGCACGATGCCATCACCGGGGCGTTTATGCATCGCGGTGGTTGGGCAGTTCACCGTACAGATCGGATCCTGGCAGTGGTTACAGGAAATCGACAGGGTATAGGCGTACACGTTGTTATGGAAACCACCCTGGCCGGTGGAGACAAAACCACCGCCTTTGACTTCATAAATGCGGCGAAAACGCCGCCCGACGTCCAGGTTATTCTTGTCTTTACAGGCGACCTGGCAGGCCTTGCAGCCGGAACAGCGCGAGGAGTCAATATAGAACCCAAGCTGACGATCGCTGACAGGAGCATACTCGATAAATTTACTCATGCTTTGGCAACCTCCACAAGCATCGTTTGGTGAGAATTGCCTTTCGCCAACGCGGTGATCCGCGCAGAGCTAAGCACGTTGGCACAGCCGCCGTGATCGACGCCGTTGGCATCAGGCTGCCACCAGGCTCCGGCTTGCAATGCGACCACGCCAGGCATGATACGCTGGGTAACCTCTGCCGGAACCAGCGTTACGCCGCGATCGTTGTGGATACGCACGTAGTCCCCTTGTGCAATACGGCGTTGGCTGGCATCTGCCGGGTTGATCCACAGTTTTTGTGTCTGCACCTCTTGTAACCACGGGTTGACATATTGGGTGGAGTTAGCCCGATTCTTGCCTTTCCAGGTGATCAACTGCAGCGGGTATTTGGCTGCCAGTGGGTCTTCCGGCCCCTCATGAGCAGGTACATAGTGGGACAGCGCCGGAATTTCCGGGTGGTGCATGTCATACAGACGCTTGGAGAAAATCTCGATCTTTCCTGACGGCGTCGGGAACGGGTGGTTTTGTGGATCACGAATGTTATCGGCAAAGGCAATATGCGGCTTGCCTTTGAACAGGTGGCGGCGCTGCACCAGCAGCTCCTCAAACGTCGGCAAATGCTCATCGGGCATGGCCTTACGGGAGTTTTCCCAGATCTGCACGATCCACTCCTTCTCGCTGCGTCCGAGGCTGAACTCCTGCTCCACGCCCAGTTTCTGTGCCACTTCACGGATCCAGTCGTAATCGGAACGGCGTTCAAATTCAGGTTCGATCAGCTTTTCTGACAAGATCAAATAGTTCGCTGTTCCCCAGGTTTCGCCGATATTCCAACGTTCCATAAAGCTGGTTTCGGGCAGTAGAACATCGGCATATTTGGCGCTGGTCGTCAGATAGAGATCGCTTTGCACAATAAATTCGATTTTGGACTCATCGGCCAACAC
>NZ_JBKJYW010000159.1:0-21444 GCF_046715635.1 Serratia sp. (in: enterobacteria) | reverse complement strand
AAATTGTTATCGCCAACCGTGGCGAGATCGCGCTACGTATCCTGCGCGCTTGTAAAGAACTGGGCATCAAAACCGTTGCCGTTCACTCAAGTGCCGACCGCGATCTGAAACACGTTCTGCTGGCGGACGAGACCGTTTGTATCGGTCCTGCGCCTTCGGTTAAAAGCTATCTGAACATCCCGGCCATTATCTCCGCCGCCGAAATTACCGGCGCCGTGGCGATCCACCCGGGCTATGGCTTCCTGTCCGAGAACGCCGATTTTGCCGAGCAGGTAGAACGCTCTGGCTTTATTTTCATCGGCCCACGCGCCGAAACCATTCGCCTGATGGGTGACAAGGTTTCTGCCATCAGCGCGATGAAAAAAGCTGGCGTACCTTGCGTACCTGGCTCCGACGGCCCGCTGACCGATGACATGGACAAAAACCGTGCCTTCGCCAAGCGCATCGGCTATCCGGTGATCATCAAGGCTTCCGGCGGCGGCGGCGGTCGCGGCATGCGCGTTGTGCGCGGCGACAAAGATCTCGAACAATCCATCTCCATGACCAAAGCGGAAGCCAAAGCGGCTTTCAACAACGACATGGTGTATATGGAGAAGTACCTGGAAAACCCACGCCACATCGAAATTCAGGTGTTGGCAGACGGCCAGGGCAACGCCATCTATCTGGCTGAGCGTGACTGCTCCATGCAGCGCCGCCACCAGAAAGTGGTCGAAGAGGCACCAGCACCGGGGATCACTCCAGAGCTGCGCCGCTACATCGGCGAACGCTGTTCAAAAGCCTGTGTGGAAATCGGCTACCGCGGTGCGGGTACCTTTGAATTCCTGTATGAGAACGGCGAGTTCTATTTCATTGAAATGAACACCCGTATCCAGGTGGAACACCCGGTTACCGAAATGATCACCGGCGTGGATCTGATCAAAGAGCAGCTGCGTATCGCTGCCGGTCAACCGCTGTCGATTAAACAGGACGAAGTGAAGGTACAAGGCCATGCGGTGGAATGCCGTATCAACGCCGAAGACCCGAACACCTTCCTGCCAAGCCCAGGCAAGATCACCCGCTTCCACGCTCCTGGTGGTTTCGGCGTGCGTTGGGAATCTCATATCTACGCTGGCTATACCGTGCCGCCGTACTATGACTCCATGATTGGCAAGCTGATCACCTACGGTGAAAACCGTGACGTGGCGATTGCCCGCATGAAGAACGCTCTGGCTGAACTGATCATCGATGGCATCAAAACCAACGTTGAACTGCAGCAGAAGATCATGACCGACGAAAACTTCCAGCATGGTGGTACCAATATCCACTATCTGGAGAAGAAGCTGGGTCTGCAAGAAACCTGATTATCGGGTAACGATATTGGGTTAATAAAAAACACCGCATGAGAACTTCTGCGGTGTTTTTTTATTTGGGGGCTGGGGAGGAAAATTGCCCCCTCACCCTAACCTCTCTACCCTATCCAGCCTGGCGCAGATCGAGTAAATCCCATCAACCGGCCAGCCTTTGGCCGGTTTTTTTATCCCGATTGCTCACATAACGGCTTGGCAAAACCGTCCCTTGTCGTAAAATCCCCTCCTTTGCCAATCCATCACCGTAAACCCCTTGGAGGCACGGATGGAACAACGCTTTGTTCAAGCTAACCGCGAAGCACGCTGGGCACTGGGCCTGACGCTGCTTTACCTGCTGGCCTGGTCGCTGGCGGCCTATCTGCCAGACAGCAACGCCGGGATCACCGGGCTGCCGCACTGGTTCGAAATGGCCTGCCTGCTGGTACCACTGCTGTTTATTGGCCTGTGCTGGCTGATGGTACGCGGCATCTTCCGCGATATTCCCCTGGAGGATAGCGATGCAAACTGAAGTCATTCTGCCGCTGATCGCCTATCTGTTGCTGGTGTTTGGCCTGTCGGTCTATGCCTACACCCGTCGCCAGAGCGGTAACTTTCTGAGTGAATATTTCCTCGGTAACCGTTCGATGGGCGGCTTTGTGCTGGCCATGACGCTGACCGCCACCTATATCAGCGCCAGTTCGTTTATTGGTGGGCCTGGTGCTGCCTATAAGTACGGCCTCGGCTGGGTGCTGCTGGCGATGATCCAACTGCCTGCCGTGTGGCTTTCACTTGGCGTGCTGGGGAAAAAGTTTGCCATTCTGGCGCGGCGCTACAATGCCATCACGCTTAACGATATGCTGTTCGCCCGCTATCAGAGCCGCTTGCTGGTGTGGTTGGCCAGCCTGAGCCTGTTGGTCGCCTTCCTCGGGGCGATGACGGTACAGTTTATCGGTGGCGCACGCCTGCTCGAGACTGCGGCGGGTATTCCTTACGATACCGGCCTGCTGATATTTGGTATCAGTATTGCCTTGTACACCGCATTTGGTGGCTTCCGTGCCAGCGTGCTGAACGATGCTATGCAAGGGCTGGTGATGCTGCTGGGCACGATATTACTGCTGGTTGCAGTGATCCACGCGGCGGGAGGCTTGCACAGCGCGGTTGATAAGCTGCAACAGATCGATCCGGCGTTGGTCTCGCCGCAAGGCGGCGATCAGATCCTCAGCCTGCCGTTTATGGCTTCGTTCTGGATCCTGGTGTGCTTTGGCGTGATTGGCCTGCCGCACACCGCCGTGCGCTGTATCTCGTATAAAGACAGCAAAGCCGTGCACCGTGGCATTATCCTCGGCACCATCGTGGTAGCAATCCTGATGTTTGGTATGCATCTGGCTGGCGCTCTGGGCCGTGCGGTGCTGCCAGATCTGAAGATCCCCGATCAGGTGATCCCGACGTTGATGATCACCGTGCTGCCCCCGTACGCCGCAGGGATCTTCCTGGCTGCACCGATGGCGGCGATCATGTCGACCATCAATGCGCAGTTGCTGCAATCCTCCGCCACCATCATCAAAGACCTCTATCTGGGCGTACGTCCGCTGCAGATGAACAATGAGAAGATGATCAAACGCTTCTCCAGCCTGACCACGCTGATCCTCGGATTACTGGTGCTGCTGGCCGCCTGGCGCCCGCCTGAAATGATCATCTGGCTGAACCTGCTGGCGTTCGGCGGGCTGGAAGCGGTATTCCTGTGGCCGCTGGTGCTGGGCCTGTACTGGGAACGCGCCAACGCTCAGGGTGCCCTTAGCTCAATGGTCACCGGTGCGGTATGCTATACGCTATTAGCCAGCCTCGACCTGCACCTGGCCGGATTGCACCCTATTGTGCCCTCGCTGTTACTCAGCCTGTTGGCGTTTTATCTCGGTAACGTCTACGGCAAAAAGCGCCAGTTGGCGTCATCCCTACCCTCTTGAGAGAATTGTTATGCCTTGGATCCAACTAAAACTGAACACCACCGGCAGCCAGGCAGAAGACCTGAGCGATGCGTTGGTTGAAAGCGGCGCGGTGTCGGTCACCTTTCAGGACACCCACGACAACCCGGTGTTTGAACCGCTGCCGGGCGAAACCCTGCTGTGGGGCGATACCGATGTGATCGGCCTGTATGATGCCGAAACCGATATGACCGAAGTGGTCGCCATACTGGAACAGCACCCATTGTTGGGTGCCGGTTTCCGCCACAAAATCGAGCAGTTGGAAGATAAAGACTGGGAACGTGAGTGGATGGATAACTTCCACCCGATGCGTTTTGGCGAGCGCCTGTGGATTTGCCCAAGCTGGCGTGACGTGCCCGATCCTGACGCGGTAAACGTCATGCTCGACCCTGGCCTGGCGTTTGGCACTGGCACACACCCAACCACCGCACTTTGCCTGCAATGGCTCGATGGATTGGATCTGGCCGGCAAAACCGTCATCGACTTCGGTTGCGGTTCCGGCATTCTGGCGATCGCCGCGTTAAAACTCGGTGCCGCCCGCGCCATTGGCATCGATATCGATCCCCAGGCCATTCAGGCCAGCCGCGACAACGCGCAGCGTAACGGCGTTTCAGAGCGTCTGGAGCTGTATCTGCCAAAAGACCAACCTGCCGATCTGCTGGCCGATGTAGTAGTGGCGAACATTCTCGCTGGCCCGCTGCGTGAGCTGGCTCCATTAATCAGCGATCTGCCAAAATCCGGCGGCTATCTGGGCCTGTCAGGCGTATTGGCGACCCAGGCCGCCAGCGTAGCCGAAGCCTATCAGGATAAATTCAACCTCGACCCGGTGGCCGAGCGCGAAGAGTGGTGCCGCATTACCGGCCAACGCAACTAGTTACATTTTTCCCGCTTGCCAAAAACCATCGGAAATTTAATCAGTTCCGATGGTTTTTTCTTTTCCTAAGAATTGACTAATTTATCCCTACGCAAGCCAGGCGTATTCTCCTGTGCGGGGTGATGGCGGCCCGCAGCACATGAGCCTCCCACCCAGGATAATTGGTGTTTTCGTTTACAAGGATCAGGAAATGAAAGGAAAAATGTTGCTGGCCGTCCTGTTGGCCGCCAGCTTCTCGATCGGTGCCGCAGAACATGCTCATTGGGGCTATGAAGGCCAGGAAGATCCGGCGCATTGGGGCAAGCTCTCACCCGATTTTTCACTGTGTGAAACTGGTAAAAACCAGTCCCCGGTCAATATTCAAGGCGCACTGAAAACCCAGCATGGCAAGCTTGATCTCGCGTTCCAGCCGGGCAAACAGCAAATCGTCAACAACGGCCACACCATTCAGGTGAACGTCAGCGAAGGCAACACCTTGTTGTTGGATAAAGACATCTTCACGCTGCAGCAGTTCCATTTCCACTCCCCGAGCGAAAACGAGATCGACGGCAAACAGTTCCCACTGGAAGCCCACTTTGTCTACAAGGACAAAGACGGTGCCCTGGCGGTGCTGGCCCTGATGTTCCAGGAAGGTAAAGCTAACCCACAACTCGCACAGGCCTGGCAACAAATGCCTACCGCCGTTGATCAAACTGCCGTGCTTAACAAGCCGTTGGATATCAAGGCGTTGCTGCCGAAACAGTTTAACTTCTACCGCTTCAGCGGTTCACTAACGACGCCGCCCTGCTCTGAAGGGGTCAGTTGGTTGGTGCTAGATCAGCCTGTAAGCGCTTCTGCCGAACAAATCAGTCAATTCCACTCGGTAGTCCACCATAACAACAATCGTCCGGTACAGCCGCTCAACGGCCGCGTTATCGTCGATTGATTTTTGCCAGCTACCCCCGCCGCTGCCCTCACTGGGGTGGCGGTAATTCCCAGCATCATTCTGGCCGATTTGTCAAAGTATTAAGCTGACAATGTTACAAATAACCTGATGTTACGATCTGTTATTGCCAACGCATAAAGATAAAATCCTGCCGGTAGTGGAATATTTTTGCGCACGCAAATTAAGCACAATCACACAACACATTGTTAAATAAACATAATATTTTAACCAAGGGCGTATAAGCGCACTTTTATCGCCCAATAACCGTCAATTGGTTAAAGTTTGGCCTTTCATCTGAATGAAAAAATGCGTAATATACGCGCCCTTGCGGACACAGTATGGTCACTCTTTGTCTATGCGCATTGGACACCACCAGTTAACAAATTGCCTGATTGCGGCCCCGATGGCCGGCATCACAGATCGCCCATTCAGAACCCTATGTCATGCAATGGGTGCTGGGATGGCTGTATCCGAAATGCTCTCCTCCAACCCGGAGGTGTGGCGCACGGATAAGTCACGTCTGCGTATGGTACATAGCGATGAACCAGGGATCCGTTCCGTGCAGATAGCCGGATGTGATCCTGATGATATGGCCGCCGCGGCGCGCATTAATGTGGCCAGCGGTGCACAGATCATCGACATCAATATGGGGTGCCCAGCCAAGAAAGTGAACCGGAAGCTTGCAGGGTCTGCGTTACTGCAGTACCCGGATCTGGTTAGACAGATCCTCCTCGCGGTGGTTAACGCGGTGGATGTGCCGGTAACACTTAAGATCCGAACCGGCTGGGAACCAGAGAACCGTAACTGTGTAGAAATTGCCCAACTGGCCGAAGATTGTGGTATACAGGCCCTGACGATTCATGGCCGAACCCGTGCCTGCCTGTTCAACGGCAACGCGGAGTACGACAGCATTCGGGCAGTTAAGCAGAATGTCTCTATTCCGATCATCGCGAATGGCGACATTACTGACCCGCATAAAGCCAGAGCAGTGCTCGACTACACTGGGGCAGATGCCCTGATGATAGGCCGTGCTGCTCAGGGGAGACCCTGGATCTTCCGGGAAATCCAGCATTATCTGGACACTGGGGAGCTGCTGCCACCGATGCCACTTGGCGAAGTGAAGCGCTTGTTAATAGGGCATATTCGGGAATTGCACGGCTTTTACGGCCAAGGCAAGGGATTTCGGATTGCTCGAAAGCACGTCTCCTGGTACTTACAGGAGCATGCCCCTAATGACCAGTTTCGGCGCACATTCAACGCCATAGAGGATGCCAGCGAACAGCTGGAGGCGTTGGAGGCATATTTCGAAAATCTTGCGTAACAAAAAAGAGCTGACAGAACTATGTTCGAACAACGCGTAAATTCTGACGTACTGACCGTTTCAACCGTGAACTCACAGGACCAAGTGACTCAAAAGCCTCTGCGTGACTCGGTTAAGCAAGCACTGAAGAACTATTTTGCTCAACTGAACGGTCAAGACGTTAACGATCTGTATGAGCTGGTACTGGCTGAAGTTGAACAGCCACTGTTGGACATGGTGATGCAGTACACCCGTGGCAACCAAACCCGCGCAGCCCTGATGATGGGGATCAACCGCGGTACACTGCGTAAGAAACTGAAAAAATACGGCATGAACTGATAACAATCAGTTAAGATGTTGAAAAAAGGCGCTTTTACCTCATTTGGTAAGCGCCTTTTTCTTTTATCATACCGGCCTGTCAGAAACGCCAGGTGGCAGAAAGGTTGCCCGCTACCGAATCATAACCCGAACGGAACAGCTCGCTCTCTACCCCCAAGCCCAACTCCACATCTTTATTGATTTGGTAACGAACCCCGGCTTTCACCCCCAAGGAATCACGCCCAGTCACCTGATTCTTGTTGCTAAAGCTCACCGCGCGGTAGTTGGCGAAAGAGGCTTCTTGCGACACGTCGCTATCCAGCAACTCGTGATCCCAGGTGAGTTGCAGATCGGCAGCAATAGCAGCGCCCGAAGAGAGCGGCAGATCCCAACTACTGTTTACCCCAATGCTGGAGCGTAGCGAATCAAAGGTGCTAGAACCTAGCGCCAAGCGGCTACTGTCATTGCCCGTTTCCGTCACACTTGGTCGATGCAAGGTGGTGTAATGCAGTGCGGCCAACGGGCCAGCGCTCCATTGGTCATTCAGCGCCCAACGGTAGCCGCCACCAGCAGCAACAGAACCCGCCAGGCCGGTCCAACTGGCATGTTGGCTCGCCTGATAAGTCTCGACGCTTATGCTGCGATCCAAACGGCTATCTTCAATGCCAAACCGACCATTGCCGAATAGATACATCCCCGCCGGTTGATCGGCAGCGTAACGGGCCTGGATACCCAGATCGAAAGCCGTGGTTTTGCCGCTGGCGTTTTGCGGTGCTTTTGCCGTTACCGATTGCCCACTGACCGCGCCATGGAAGCCATAAACCCAGTCGCTATTCTGCTCGCTGTGCTTTTCAGCACCAAAGATTACGCCGTAGCTGCTGGCATCATAGCCAACTTGACTGCCCTGGCGCTGCTGCCAGAAACCGCCACCAAACGGTATGGCAAAACTGTGCCACTCACCTGCAACCTGCTGCCCTGGCGTGGTGGGATGAGATCCACTGACGATCCGCGTAATCTGTTGTTCACGATTAAGAGAGCTGGCGAACATCGCACTGTACGCAGCAGGCGAAAGCTGCGGCAAAGCGCTGCTGATGCCCCCACCATCGGCGGCAGAAAAGTCCAGCGTACGGTACAGTGGCTGGATGTCTGCATCTGCAACAAACACAATGTGGTCCAGCGCCTGGCCGACCTGCCGAGCATTGTTATCCAGGGCATACTGGCTGTAGGGGTTGTCAGCACGCAACATCGCGAGTTGCCAACGATCCTCTCCCTGCGGCGTTGCCTGCAAGGTCAGCGTGGGGGAACTGAGCAAAACGTTCACCGCGCGGAATTCTCCGCTGTGTGAGGTGGCTTTCAGCATCTCGCCCGAATCCAGTTGCCAGTCTGTCGCATACCAGCCTGGCTGCGGGGCGAACGTCAGTTGGCCGTTGAATTCCGCATGGCCATTAACCACCAAGGTATCGTGTCCACCACGGCCATCGACCTCTAACAACAACTGCCCATTCTCGCCCTGTTGATAGTGGCCGGTGACCTCAATTTGCCCTAGCGAATTACCTGGCGCGAGGATACCGTCATTCACAAAGCGTCCCGCCGGGTTCAAGGTATAATCGCTGTTGCCAGCCAGCGTGGAGCCCGGTGCGATAGACATGCTATAAATCTCATGCTGGCCATTCAGTGAGGTGAGCCCGCCGCGCGTGCTCAGGGCCAGGTTGCCGATCCCGAAGATATTGCCCTGATAGTTGAACCTGAAATTGGGGTCTGGTTGATCGGTTGCCTGCCCTCGCTGATCCGCCATGCGCCCAAAAGTAAACTGGGTCAGGCGTTGCTGCCCATATTCATCTAGCTGATTGTAAGCAGAGTAGATATTCCCTTCTATCTGGGCACCATTTAATAGATTGATATTGTTGACCAGCGCATTTGGCGAGATATAAATCGCCGCGCCTTTCGCAGCAACACGCCCGCTAATGTCTGCGCTGTTTATCAGTGCGCCCTTCAACTCTGGGAGTAAATCGAATTCATAGCCGAAAATATAACGCATCCAGGACCCACGATACTCCCCATCGTTACCCATCATGTTATTACCAAAGTCAAAACTGATGGCCGCGCCATTTTCCCCCAGCGCCTGAATATCACCACGTTGAATAAAGTTATGATCCTTGCCATAAGCAAACATCACCGCACGGCCATTAAGGCCATCGGCATAGACACGTGTGCCGGGTTCCACAACCAGGGTGTTATTTTGCCCGTCGATGCGGATACCGGCTCCACCGGCTCCCTCCGTTAGCAGATCCGCTTGCTGGAAGATGCGGTTATTGCTGCCGTAAACATGTAAACCCACGCCCTGTGTCGCGGTATTATATTGCCACACGATGTAGCCATCACCCTGCTCATTACGCAAAAAGTAGCCGTGTTGATTCACCAATATCTGCCCATCACCGTATAGCGAAAAGCCGAAGAAATTACGCCGATCGATCTGATACCCGATGTCTTGCAGCAGTGCCAATTCGGCTTCCATAAAGGTGGTGCGGTTGCGGTAGTACTGATGGCTCATAATGCTGTTTTTCAGCTCGATATGACTCATATAGTTATTATCAACATAGCCATCGTCATCCAGCATTTTCACCGGAACACCGGGCATAGCCCCCGCCAGCACTTCATCGACGTGTTTACCTGTGAAATACCCCTTATCGAGGCGCACATCAAAGCCTTGCGGATCCCAGGGGTTATTGCACCCCGTGCACAGTATTACCTGACCGGGCCGAGCTGGGTTGCCGTTATCGTCGCGTAGATGTGCGGTCCAGGCATTAAAAGGTATATTGGCATCAAAGAACGGGGTGTAGGGAATAATCTCTTCATAGCCAAAAGCCATACTGTAGATACCCAGCCCATGAGCCAGTTCGTGAACCGCAATGCTGGTCAGATCCACTCTTCCCGTTCTCGGTAATTGCGCAGGGACATAGGGATCCGTATCGAAATCCATTTTTCCCATGATAAATTGGGCATGGGAACCGAAGGCCAGCTTTCCAGGATCGACGCCATTGAGAGCAGCTTGCAGTTGGGTAATGCTGCCAGCACCATGGGTTATCAGGTCACTGAAACCTGCGGCGTTAACCACATCAAACGTCCCAACGTTGATGACGGCAGGCGATTGCCCTGGCTTGGGGACAATCACTTCGGCCCAGTAATGCATTGCACCCAGTATTTTTTCTTTCTGTTGCCGATTCAAATCCCAGGTCGACTCATACGGATCCGCTGGCTCCCCCATAACAGGGCCATCACCCACATCAAAGAAACGTACTTGAAATACGGCAGTATGCTTTGGGCCGTAGACCAGATAACTTTCTTCGGCGTAACTACTGTAACCAGGTAATAGACTGGTTAATGCCGCCGTTATAAGGAGCCTTTTCATCGCCACCGCCACCATCCGGAACCCGAAGAGAAAAGAGCAATTCCTCCCTTATTAATAGAGAGTCACGAATAAAAACCTGCATTTTTAATATATCGCAATACAAATTAAGCGTTATTAGCCCATTAACCCGCACACCGACCTTCCCAGGCCGATTTGATTGATTAAATGATTTAATAAGGATCATGCCGCTAGCCAACGCCTAAAGTGTGCCTGTTATAGTGTGGGCGATAATGGGGATTTTTTCCTGCCCTGCTCAGTTCTTAGAAAAAAATTGTGCTGGATGGAGAAAACGGCTCCCGCCCATACCTCAGAATACAGCAAAAAATCCGATGGGGATCTTCGCCCCCCCCACTCTCCCCCCATGCTTTATGTGGTATAATCCTAGATACGAGAGCCCCTTCGCTCGCGAGCAGCCGTCCTTCCGAAGCCTGATAGCAATGCGAACCGCCCTTCGAATGTAAAAGTTTAGTCAATGGCTAAACGATCGTCATGACTGGGTGTCAGAGTACGGTATCGCTATTGAGTCGCTTCTTAATGCGCTACAGATTTCTACCCCATTTCGCATACAGAGTTAATATGAAGCGTCCACAAACTTTTAAACGTGCATTACTGCACCCGCGCTACTGGCTGACCTGGTTTGGCTTGGCAGTCCTGTTCCTGTTAGTTCAGCTACCCTACCCCGTGCTGCACAAGCTCGGCGGATGGATGGGCCGCACGTCAATGCGCTTCCTGAAACGCCGCGTGTCGATCACCCGCCGCAATCTTGAACTGTGCTTCCCAGAGATGGATGAGGCGCAGCGCGAACGTCAAATTATCGGTAACTTCGAATCCCTCGGCATGGGCCTGCTGGAAACCGGCATGGCCTGGTTCTGGTCAGATAAACGCGTAAAGCGCTGGTTCAACGTGACCGGCATCAACCACCTGAAGCAAGCCCAGCAAAATGGCCGTGGCGTGCTGGTGATTGGGGTGCATTTCATGTCTCTGGAGTTGGGCGGCCGGGCGATGGGCCTGTGTCAGCCGATGATGGCCATGTATCGCCCACACAACAACAAGGCGATGGAATGGGCACAGACCAAAGGCCGCATGCGCTCCAACAAAGCCATGCTGGATCGCAAAGATCTGCGCGGCATGGTGCAAGCCCTGAAGCGGGGCGAAGCCGTATGGTTTGCTCCCGATCAGGATTACGGCCCACGTGGCAGCGTATTTGCCCCGTTGTTCGCCGTCGATCAGGCCGCCACCACCAGCGGTACTTTTATGCTGGCCCGCATGGCCAAACCGGCGCTGGTACCGGTCGTGCTGATCCGCCGCCCGAAAGGCTGTGGCTACGATCTGCTGATCCAGCCGGCGTTAGAGGACTACCCAATCGACGATGAAGTGGCCGCTGCCGCCTACATGAATAAAGTGGTAGAGAAAGAGATCATGCGTGCTCCAGAGCAATATCTGTGGTTGCACCGCCGCTTCAAAACGCGTCCGGCGGGTTCACCTTCGCTGTATTAAACTCTCTGTCTGGGATGTGATGTTTGTCAGTCAAGATCGGCAATCCCCCCTCACCCCAACCCTCTCCCACAGGGAGAGGGAGCTTTACAGAGTCGAAATCAGGTACAGGAGCCAATCTGTAGCACACTCTCAATCCCTCGCACATTTTGTGCTCTCCTTTGAAAAAGTCACAGACCCGTTTTTAACTCTGCTGTAACATCCTTTTTTACCCGCTCAGGAAAAGAAACGATGAAAATGCAGGTTCGTCTTGCTCTGATTGGTGATTACCGCAGCGAAGCCGTTGCCCATCAGGCCATCCCCGTCGCTCTCCAACTTATCGCTTCACACCTCGATATTGATATCCAATCCCAGTGGCTCCCCACCGAAACCCTGACCGGTGTCTCTGCCCTGCAGGATTATGATGCTATCTGGGTGGTCCCTGGCAGCCCTTATCGCAACGATGACGGCGTCTTTATGACCCTCCGCCATGCCCGCGAGCAGAACATCCCCTTGCTGGGATCTTGCGGCGGGTTTCAATATGCGGTGGTGGAATATGCACGCAATGTGATGGGTTGGCATGATGCCGGTCATGCAGAGACCGACAGCGGGGGCCGCTTGGTGATCGCACCACTGAGCTGTTCACTGGTTGAGAAAAACGGCACCATTCTGTTTCAGCCAAATACGCTGATCGCTCGAGCCTATGGCAAGCTGGAGACTCACGAAGGCTATCACTGTAACTTTGGGGTTAACCCTGAATTTGTGACGGATCTGGAGCAGCACCCGCTGATCATCAGTGGGCATGATATTGAAGGCGATGTCCGCTCGGTGGAACTGCCGGGGCACCGTTTTTATGCCGCTACCCTGTTCCAGTCGGAACGTGCAGCGTTACGTGGGGAACTTTCCCCGTTGATTGTGGCCCTGATCCAGGCCGCTCGTTAATCCTTGCCAGAGGCTAATCTGGCACCAGGACAGCGACCTCTCCCACAGCACCCAGGCCTATTACCTGCTACCGCGTAGTCTTAGGTCTCCCCCTCACCCCTCTCATTTAGTGAGAGGGAGCCGATTCGGAGTTGCCATCAGGTAGCAGAATCAATCTGTGGCTCGTAAAATTTTCCACCTTCCGTTGCTCAACGGCCACCAAATTCAGGTCACAATCGCCTGCTATACTTCGGCTAATGCTCACAAAAAATCACTAAAAAGCCGCTGACTTACTCTTGCGACCAACGAAAGAGACAGCATGCCCCTTATTCATCCGGATGGAAAAGATATGCCGCGGAAATCCCTCCAGAGTATCGCCCCTGGCCTGATGAACCTGCTTGCTTACGAGCGCAGCTGGTTGAAACCCGATATCCGCGCTGGCCTCTCGGTGGCGGCAGTGGCATTACCTGTGGCGATTGCCTACGCCGAGTTGGCTGGCGTGAGCGCTATCGTCGGGCTTTACTCCTGCATTCTACCGATGATCGCCTACGCCATTTTTGGCTCATCGCGTCAGCTGATCGTCGGACCTGATGCCGCCACCTGCGCCGTCATCGCCGCAGTGGTCACTCCGCTAGCGGCTGGCCATACCGAACTGCACTGGCAATTAACCATCGTGATGACCCTGATGATGGGAACTTGGTGCCTGATTGCCAGCCGCTTCAAGCTGGGAGCCATTGCGGACCTGCTATCACGCCCGATCCTCAATGGGTTGCTCAACGGCGTGGCACTTACGATTATCGTCAACCAAATCAGCAAGGTATTCGGCTTTACCTCGCCCTCCAGCGAGCTGATTGAACGTATTTACGCGCTGCCGGTTAACTTGCTCAACAGCCATTGGCCCACGGTGCTTATGTCACTGCTGACGCTGCTGATCCTGCTTGGCGTCCATTATTACCGGCCTAATTGGCCCGCACCGCTGTTCGCCGTGGTACTGACGACGGCGTTGACCTGGGCGGCGAATTTGCCACGCTTTGGAATTGAAACGGTTGGGGGCTATACCGGTTGCGGTTTGCCTATGGTGTCATGGCCTGATTTTAAACCCGGGCTGCTGCGCGATCTGGTGATCCCGGCGCTGAACCTGGCCGTAGTCAGCTTTGTCAGCATGATGCTGACCACTAGGAGCTTTGCGGCAAAAAATGGCTACGACGTTGACGCCGACAGTGAGTTTCGTGCGCTGGGGCTGGTGAATATCGTCTCTGGGCTTTCGCAGGGATTCGCCATCAGCGGTGCCAACTCCCGTACCGCCGTTAACGATGCCAACGGCGGCAAGAGCCAACTGGTCTCGGTGATTGCCGCGCTGGCAATCGCTATGGTGGTAGCGTTTTTTAGCGAGCCGCTGCAGTTTATCCCCATCCCGGTTCTTGGCGTGGTGCTGATTTACGCCTCTTGGTCACTGTTAGATATGCGCAGTATTTTCCGGCTGCGTAAACGCAATCGCTCTGCGTTCTATCTGGCGCTGTTTACTTTCTTGAGTGTTCTGCTGGTGGGGATCATTCCTGGCATTGGGCTGGCGGTGCTGCTGGGCCTGTTGCAATTTCTACAGACGGTTTTCCGGCCAACCGAGCAGCTACTGGGGGTTAATTCTGACGGAATGATCCATTCGATAGGTAAGAGTAACGGAGTCGAGCCGGTCGATGGCGTCATTATGTACCGCTTTAACTCGCCGTTGACCTATTTCAACGTCGCCTATTTCAAGCGGCGGATCGCCACGCTGGTAGATGCCTCCCCCGGCCAGCCGCGCTGGGTGGTCATTGATGCAGTCGCCAGCTTCACCCATGCGGATATTAGCGTGTTAGCCGCTGTCGAGGAATTGAAGCGGGATCTGCAACTGCGGGGGATCGGCCTGGTGCTCGCAGGGCGACGTACCGAACTGACACGCTGGTTTCGTCTGGATCGGGCCGACGGTAAAGAACGTAAATTGATCCTGGTTCCCGACCTGTATCTGGCGTTGAAGTTGATTCAAAGCAAGGAGAGTAAGGCGCAAGGGGATCGAGATGCCGAAGCCTTGGCTGAGTAAGATAAGGGCCGCATAGCGGCCCCCGTAAAGATGTGCTTAGCCTTCTCGCTCCACCAGCAAGGCTTCCAGCAGGTCGAGATCGTGCAGCAGTTTTTGCAGCGTCTCATTGCTGATTTTTTGCGTGGCACGCAGGTGATAAAGCTCACCACGCTCCGCCCGCAAGGCGGTCAATCGGAAACGCCGCTCGAGGTTTTCCAACACCAGCGCGTTTTCAATATCGTCTTTACTGGCAATGCGCCGCCGCAACATCCCAGTCACCCTGGAACTGACCTCTTTCAGCAGTTGCGGATCGAGGTTTTCCTCGGTGTCTGCTGCCAGCCGTTCTTCCATCTTGTTGATGCTTTCGATCGCCACTTCGGCTGCCATAGCAATCGCCATGCGCTCTTCGGTCTTACTGACGCTCTTGTCCGCCACGTGCACCCCGCGCAGCAATAACGGCAAGGCCAGTACGCCGACAATCAACGACAGCAAGATCACCCCAGTGGCGATAAACACCAGTTGATAGCGCGCTGGGAAGGCGGTGCCGTCGCTAAGTAACAGCGGGATGGAGAGCACGCCAGCCAGCGTAATCGCCCCACGAACGCCAGCGAAAGAAGCGACCCACAGCTCACGCATGCTGTACTCGCCAAATTGCAGTGGACGCTTTTTCATAAAGCGGTTGCTGGCCTTTTTCATCACCCACAACCAACTGAAACGCAGCACCAGCAGTGCGGCGTAGATAATCGCCACGTCGGTGAACAGGTACCAGGTCTCGATAGTCGGGTCTAGCTCCGCCTGCACAATCGAGGTTTCCAAAATCCCCGGCAGTTGCAGCCCCAACAGGATGAACACCATGCCGTTGAACACAAACTCCAGCATTGCCCAGACGCTGTTGGCACGCAAACGCATGGCCAACGGGGCGTTGCGGATCACGCCAGACTGGCTGATCGTCATCCCCGCCGCGACGGCAGCCAGAATGCCAGACACGCCGATATGTTCGGCAATCAGATAGGAGGCAAAGGGTAACAGCAGCAGCAACACAATCTGCGTGGCCGGATCGTCTCCGCTCCAACGGCTCATCACGCGCAGCGACTTACTGTAGGTCCAGGTCACCGCTACACCGGCGAGCAGGCCACCAATCGCCACCTTCAGAAACTCCATGGAGGCACCACCGACGGTGAACACCATGGTGCCCATCGCCACCGCGATGGCAAATTTTAACGATACCAGGCCGGAAGCGTCATTCATCAACGCCTCCCCTTCCAGCACGCCCATGATGCTTCTGGGGATGCGCCCTTTGCCGACAATACCACCCAGTGCCACAGCATCGGTAGGTGACAACACCGCCGCCAGCGCAAACGCAGCAACCAACGGAATACCCGGTACCATCATGTAAATGAGATACCCCACTCCGACAACGGTGATCAACACCAGCACCAATGCCAGCCCCAGGATCTCACGCCCGTGGTGCAGGAATTCGCGTGTCGGTGTTTTCCAACCGTCGGCAAACAGCAATGGCGGAATAAACAGCACTAAAAACAGCTCAGGGTCAAAATCAACGTGCAGCCCGAAATTCGGCCAGGCTAACAGGGCCCCAATGGCAATTTGCATCAAGGGTAACGGGATCTGGAACGGTAACATACGTGTTACCACCCCTGACAGGGAGACCACCAGGATCAAGATGAGGATTGTAAAAAAGATTTCCATGCTTTCCTTAGACTCTAAAGTTCAGACCACCAAAGTACGCTGGCAAAAGTATCTGGATAGTAGATCACTTTTTTTCACAGGATTAAAGCTTGTTGTGCTTTTCAACTCACGTTGCAGAGAATAAGAAGAATTGTCTGAAGAGGGTAAAACAGCGGGGCAGCAAACCAGCCCCGCTGAGGAAAGACTTAAATTGCCCAACCACCCGCATAGAATGCAACCAGCGCTACCGCAATTAACACGGTACCCATGTTCAGCCTACGCCATTCACCAGAGAACACACGGCCAATCACCAGCGAACTGAAGCCCAGCATGATGCCGGTCACGATGTTACAGGTTAGCACGATAAACACCGCGCACAGCAAACCGGCCATCGCGTCAACAAAGTCGTCGAAATCCAGCTTGGTGACGTTGCTCAGCATCAGCAGGCCAACGTACATCAGCGCTGGAGCTGTGGCATACACTGGCACCAGATAGGACAGCGGTGACAGGAACAGAATTAACAGGAACAACAGCCCTACCACGGTGGCCGTCAGGCCGGTTTTACCGCCCGCCGCCGTACCCGCGGCAGATTCGATATAAACCGCAGCAGGTGCAGCCCCAACCAGCCCGGAGAAGATGCTGCTCAGGGAATCAGAGGTCAGCGCTTTGCCACCGTTAATGATCTGGCCATCTTTATCCAGCAGGTTGGCCTGCCCGGCGACCGCACGGATGGTGCCCGTAGCGTCAAACACCGCGGTCATTACCAATGCCAACACGCTTGGCAGCACTACAGGCTGTAAGGCCCCCATGATATCCAGGCTGAAGATCAACGATTTACCGTCAGGCCCCGCCAGACTGGGCATGGCGAACAGCCCTTGATATTTCACCGCCGGGTCGAAAATCAGACCAATCACCGAAATGGCAATAATGACCAGCAGGATACCGCCAGGTACGCGCAGTTTTTCCAGGCCGAAGATCACCGCCAACCCGATTAACGTCATCACCACCGGAAACGAGGTAAATGCCCCCAGCGCCACTGGCAAACCATCCAGCGGATTTTTCACCACCAGGCCGACACCGTTAGCCGCGATCAGCAGCAGGAACAGGCCGATACCAATACCGGTGCCGTGCGCCACGCCCATTGGCAGGTTACGCAGGATCCAGGAGCGGATACCGGTTATCGAGATGATGGTAAACAGGATCCCCATCAGGAATACGGCGCCCAACGCCACGGGAATACTGATCTGCTGGCCCAGCACCAGACTAAAGGCGGTGAACGCCGTCAGTGAAATAGCACAACCAATCGCCATCGGCAGGTTGGCCCACAATCCCATCAGCAACGACCCCAAACCGGCAACCAGGCAGGTGGCAACGAACACCGCAGTCGGTGGGAAACCGGCTTTACCCAGCATGCTGGGAACCACGATCACCGAGTAGACCATCGCCAGGAAGGTGGTTAACCCTGCCACCACTTCCTGGCGCACGTTAGTACCCCGTGCTGTAAGTTTAAAATACGCATCAAGCCCGCCTTTGGGTGTCACGGCGTTATTTGCTTGAGAATTCGACATGTTGCTGTCCCCTGTTTTTCATTGCTGCCAGCCTGGATGAAAAGGCTTGTTATCCCACTGATGCATGGTCATGACGAAACCGTTTCCGTCACGTTCGCTTCCTTACCCTTCAGGTACGCGGCGTGTAAAAGGCAAACGTTTAACTCTCATCGCATGCAGCGGGTGATTTATGGTGGTCTAGTCCCCAAAATCCCAAGCGCTACTGGGCGGGATTTTCAAGGCAAACGATTATCTAGCCTTCTATGCCGTCCGATCAACTAAAGATCGCGACAATTTATGCGAAAAAGCATTAGCGGCTATCATTGTTGCAGGTGTGAGGTTTATCACATGATGGATTGAGAGGGAGAGCGCCCCGATCGGCCAGGGCGGACAGTTTATTACGCCTCGAGTGCGGGCTCATCCATGTACATCAGTTCCCAGATATGACCATCCAAATCCTGGAAGCCATGGCCGTACATATTGCAGTGTTCCTGTGGCTGATTATAGGTATTGCCACCGGCGGCAATAGCTTTGCGAACCAACGCATCTACCGCGGCACGACTGGGTTGCGACAGGCAAATCAGCACTTCCGTCGCTTTGTTGGCATCGCTGACGGGATTGGGGGTAAACAGTTGGAATTTCTCGTGGGTCAGCAACATCACGTAAATACTCTCACTCACAACCATGCAGGCGGCGGTGTCATCGGTAAACTGCGGGTTGAAGATAAACCCCAGTTGGCGGAAGAATTCGATAGAAGCGGGCAAATTGCTGACGGGCAGGTTAACAAAAATTTGCGTAGCCATGGGCTACCTCCTATGCAAGTTATCCTATCGAGTATAGCTCAAGCCTTCAACCCAGCACGTTGAACGGTCCACCTTGTTCCAGCGCCCGCTGATACGCAGGGCGCGCGTGAATGCGTTGCAGATAGTCCTGCAGTTTCGGGCTACCCTCCAGCCCGCCTCGCCCAGCTAGCGCCTCCACCGGGAAACTCATCTGGATATCCGCAGCGCTAAATTCATTGCCCACAAACCAGGTGCTTTTATTCAGGTGTTGCTCCAGATAGTCGCGATGCGTCGCAATCTGCTTATCCAGATACTCTTTCTGTACCCCTTTACCGATTGCCCCGGCAATTGGGCGCATTACCCATGGGATTGGCGGGTGACCTAAGCGGCTGAACACCAGTTTCATGACCAACAGCGGCATCAACGATCCCTCTGCATAGTGCAACCAATAGCGATACTCCTGGCGGGCGTGGAAATCCGTGGGGGTGAATAACCCTTGTGCGTCATAGGCCTCCTGCAGGTATTCAATAATTGCGCCCGACTCCGCCAGCGTCAGATCGCCATCAACCACTACTGGTGATTTACCCAATGGATGGATCTTTTTCAATTCGGGCGGTGCCAGCATGGTGGTTTTATCGCGTTGATAACGCAAAACCTGATAGGGAACACCGAGTTCCTCCAGGAACCATAAGATGCGCTGCGAACGCGAGTTGTTCAGGTGATGTACGATAATCATGGGTTTTCTCCCTCGACGGCCTGGAGCCGTTGCCACACCAATTCACCAATTTGCACGCTGTTACCCAGTTGCAATGGTACGGTGCGTAATGTGAGTTTATCGTCAGTGAAACTGTAGAAGCGGATCTGCTGGCTACCCAGCCAGTTGGGGAATGAACAGCCCTCGACCTGATGAATGACACACTGTTTATCTTCATCAATCCGATAGCGGCCAAAGTAACAAAGCATATTTATAAAGGCGATGCGGATCTCTCTATCACTACCCTGCACCAAATCCTCTGAGGCAAACCTTGGCCGCGTTGCGCTATAGAGCTGCGCAGCCATAGTGCCGTTGGCCTCATAGTTGATCCGCCCCAACACCTGCTCGCCCAAAGGATGATGTATTGCCCCATCCTCCCCTTTGAATACGGAAGAAACCAGCGCCCAACTGCCAATAAACCGGTCTGCCATCATCACATACACTCCTTAAACGCCCTGGTTAAAAGGTAGTTGTGATTTCAACTATCGCCAACCCTTCTACTAATTCAGTTTATTTGACAAATACACTCAAAACTCTCCGATTTTCCATTCCGTCCAAGTGGCCTATCATTCAACACATCGAGAGAAAACGGCCTCTCACCTAACAAAACCCCTGAGGAATGAATCATGAAAAGCATCAAAATTTTTGCTACCGCTGTACTGTTAACTTCCGCTTCTTTCGCCAGCATTGCCGCTGACCAAGTCACCAGCCAACCGGCCGCCGACGCACAAAAAATCGGTGTGGTTTCCGTAAACGGTGCCAGCAACCTGAGCGCCCTGGAAGCCGAACTGGCAAGCAAAGCCGCCGCATCCGGTGCCAACTCTTACCGCATCGTTTCTGCCGGTGGCCAGAACAAGCTGTACGGCACAGCAGAAATCTTTAACTAATCGTCAGATTACGAGCCCCGCAAGGGGCTTTTCGCGTTTTAGCGGGCGACAAAACCCAGACTCACCAAACTGCTCTATAATTTACCAGCCAACCGGCACTTCCCCGATAGAGCCCTGCTCACGGCATGCTCTGGCAATTCCCAGCCCACGCTTTCCCGATACTGCTTTTGCTATTCAATAACCTTCACGACTTCTGGAGAAATATCATGTCAGTAACGCAATTTCTGTCAGGTAGAGTAGCTTTTGTCCAGGGTGGTTCACGCGGTATCGGTGCCGCCATCGTTAAACGCCTGGCACGTGAAGGCGCAACCGTCGCTTTCACTTACGTCTCCTCCCCCGATAAAGCCGATGAGGTGGTCGCAGCCATTACGACCGCTGGCGGTCAAGCCATCGCCATTCGTGCCGACAGTGCTGACGCAGAGGCCTTGCAACAGGCGATACGCCAGACGGTAAATAGCTTCGGTAAGCTGGATATTCTGGTGAACAACGCGGGCGTGCTGGCCATGGGCAGTCTGGAGGAATTGTCGTTAGCGGATCTGGATCGCACACTGGCCGTTAACGTCCGTAGCGTGTTTGTCGCTAGCCAGGAGGCCGCGCGCCATATGAACGACAACGGCCGCATTATCAATATCGGCAGCACCAACGCCGAGCGCATGCCGTTTGCCGGCGGGGCGATCTACGCCATGAGCAAGTCGGCGCTGGTCGGTTTAACCAAGGGCATGGCTCGCGATCTGGGTTCCCGCGGCATTACCGTCAATAACGTCCAGCCCGGCCCGGTAGATACCGATATGAACCCGGCGGATGGCGACTTTGCCGAACTGATGAAAACCATGATGGCCATTGGCCGCTATGGCAAAGATGAAGAGATCGCCAGCTTTGTGGCTTATCTTGCGGGGCCAGAGGCGGGTTATATCACCGGTGCCAGCCTGATGATTGACGGTGGCTTCTCGGCGTAATGCCCTCTAAAGCAAAAAAGCCCCAAAAAGGGGCTTTTCGTTTTGAACCTGAGGGCAATCAGAACGGAATATCGTCGTCAAAGTCCATTGGCGGTTCGTTGCTGGCCGCTGGTGCGCTGTTTTGCGCTGGGCGAGCCTGCTGCTGTTGACCACCGCTGAACTGGTTGCCACCCTGTGGCTGCTGAGGTTGACCCCAACCGCCCTGCTGGCCACCCGCTGGAGCGCCGCCGCCTGCTGGAGCACCACCAC
>NZ_JBKJYW010000158.1:0-10840 GCF_046715635.1 Serratia sp. (in: enterobacteria) | reverse complement strand
CTTTTTATGATTGGCCCCGTCTAGTACGGAACAGCGCCTCATAAGCCTCCGAATGATGCCTAAGAAATGGTGCCTATCGTCCAACCAAACCGATAACAGACGCGCAAGCGACTTTATCAAGCATCGGGCGACACGTGGAGTGAGGCACCGCCTAGTATCCAACTGTGATGAAGTGTTCATCAATCCCGGATACTTTTTGGATGCTATTCGTCCCAATCAGATGCCAGCCTAGTGCTACATCACCTGGGGACGAGGAGTAAGTGCATCCACATATTCCTTGCGATGGGGCATCATGCCCCAGCGTCAAAAGCAAAACCGCAATGCCTTCGTTATTTCCCTCGATACGTTCTCAAACCACATCAGTTTCCTCTTTTGGGGATAACGCTTTATTGGCGATCCAGCCACTATTTTCCCCTCACCCCAACCCTCTCCCACAGGGCGAGGGAGCTGTCCGGAGCGCTTGGTTGGCCCGTACAGCTTCGGAAAGTGGAGAAGAAAGGGATTACGCAGAAAAATCGGCGAACTCGATCGGTCCCCTCTGGGCGAGGGAGCTGTCCGGAGCGCTTGGTTGGCCCGTACAACTTCGGAAAGTGGAGATTAAGGGTTTACGCATAAAAATCGGCGAACTCGATCGGTCCCCTCTCCTTTTGGGAGAGGGTTAGGGTGAGGGGGCCTGTTTTTGCTTAATTGAACGCCATTAATCCTCTGCCGGGCTTTTCTCTCCCCGGATAGTCGGTTAGCATCGGGGCAGACTAGAGATAATGAGATGATTTCTTTGAAAAGATGGCGTCTATTCCCGCGCTCGTTGCGCCAATTGGTCGTAATGGCGTTCCTGCTGGTGCTGTTACCGTTGCTGGTATTGGCTTATCAGGCCTACCAGAGCCTGGATCATCTCAGCGCGCAGGCGGCGGATATCAACCGTACGACGCTGGTCGATGCCCGCCGCAGTGAGGCAATGACCAGCGTGGCGCTGGAAATGGAGCGTAGCTATCGCCAGTATTGTGTACTGGTCGATCCCACTCTGGAGCGGCTGTACCAGAACCAGCGTAAACAGTATTCACAAATGCTGGATGCCCACGCCCCGATCCTGCCGGACGAACGTTACTACCAGACACTACGTAAACTGCTGACGCAGCTTGCTACCATCAAGTGCCAGAGCAGCGGGCCGGACAAGGAGGCTTCACTGCTGTTAGAGTCCTTTTCACATTCCAACGCCGAAATGGTCCAGGCCACCCGCACCGTGATCTTTTCCCGTGGGCAGCAACTGCAGCAGGCGATCGCCGAGCGCGGCCAATACTTTGGCTGGCAGGCGCTGTTGCTGTTCCTGGTCAGCGTGCTGTTGGTGGTACTGTTTACCCGCATGATTATCGGGCCTGTCAAGGCCGTTGAGCGTATGATTAACCGCCTGGGGGAAGGGCGGCCCATCGGTATGACGGCGTCCTTTAAAGGCCCGCGTGAACTGCGTTCTTTGGCTCAGCGCATTATCTGGTTGAGCGAGCGCCTGGCCTGGCTGGAATCGCAGCGCCATGAGTTCCTGCGCCATATCTCCCATGAGCTGAAAACGCCGCTGGCCAGCATGCGTGAAGGCACCGAGCTGTTGGCCGATGGTGTGGCAGGCCCGCTCACCTCCGATCAGAAAGAGGTGGTGGCGATCCTCGATCAGAGCAGCCGCCATCTGCAATTGCTGATTGAGCAACTGCTGGATTACAACCGCAAACTGGCAGATGGCCCGTCGGAACATGAAAACGTCGAGCTGGAAGAACTGGTGGATATGGTGGTCGCCGCCCACAGTTTGCCAGCACGTGCCAAGATGATCCGTACGGAAGTCAAACTTGAGGCGGAAATCTGCTGGGCAGAGCCTACGCTATTAATGCGCGTACTGGATAATCTCTACTCCAATGCGGTGCACTACGGCAAGGAATCCGGTAACATTTGGATCCGCAGCCGCCAGGTCGGCCAACAGGTACAGATTGACGTTGCCAATACCGGCAGCGCGATCCCGCAAGCGGAACGAACCATGATTTTTGAGCCTTTTTTCCAGGGGAGTCACCAGAGAAAAGGGGCCGTTAAAGGAAGTGGACTGGGGCTGAGTATTGCACAGGACTGCATTCGCCGAATGCGTGGCGAATTGACATTGGTGGATCTCGCCGATGCCGACGTCTGCTTCCGTATTGAATTGCCATTAACCGCCGAGAATGAATAAATAATGTACACAGGGTCTAATCGCGCTTATCAATCGCAGACCGAAGGTTCACCGCGTGTTTCTCTACGCGCACCGCTCGGCAAACATTCGCTTTCTTTTTTGGGCACGATCCTTTTTGCCCCGTTTCTGCTGATCGGCTGTGTCGATCGTGCCATCAGTAGCGGCCCGGCTCAGCAGCAACAGGAAGCGATCCCAGATACCAAGGTCGTGGATTACCGCATTGCGCCTTGCGATACGCTATGGCAGCTTGACGAAAAAGAAGCCTTGGAAAACTCACTCTTTTGGCTGCGGGCGATGGACTGTGCCGATCGTATCGGCTCCACGCAGGCCAGAGCGTTGGCGAAAACCCTGCCGGGTAACAATTGGCAGAACGTGTTCAAGCAAAGCATTTTGCTGGGCAGCGCTGAACCGAGCTCGAACGAGCGCCGCCAGATCGTCGATCGTCTGAACAGCTATCGCCTCGAGTTCCCTAACTCGCTGCGTCCATTGCTGCAATTGTGGCGTCAGCAGCAGGCGCTGCAAATTTCCCTGTTTGACGAGCGGGCGCGTTACCAGCACCTGCAGGAAAGTTCAGACAGTCAGATCGATTCGCTACGCCAGAACCAGATCCATCTGCAGAGCCAGTTGCAGGAGACCTCCCGCAAACTGGAGAACCTGACCGATATCGAACGCCAGCTCTCGTCACGTAAGCAACTGCAGGGGGAAATCCCTGAAAGCAGCGTGGCGCAGCCTAAAGCGGATGCCTCAGGCAAGCCCGCAGCGCCCGCCAAAGTGGCCGAACCCGCAGATCCCGCCCCGGTGACTGAAACCGGTACCGCTTTGCCGGTAGAGCCGGAAGAGACCTACACGCCGCCCGCGGCTAACAAGGAGTCCCCAGCGCAATGACAGCTCGCAAACCGGCCAATCTTTTGTTGGTTGACGACGATCCCAGCCTGCTTAAGCTGCTGGGAATGCGCCTCACCAGCGAAGGTTTTCACGTAACCACGGCGGAAAGCGGCCAAGAGGCTTTGCGCCTGCTGGCCCGCGAAAAGATCGACCTGGTGATCAGCGATCTGCGGATGGATGAAATGGACGGCATGGCGCTGTTTGCCGAGATCCAGAAATACCAACCGGGGATGCCGGTGATTATCCTGACCGCACACGGCTCTATCCCGGATGCGGTGGCGGCGACCCAGCAGGGGGTGTTCAGCTTCCTGACCAAGCCGGTCGATCGCGATGCGTTGTACAAGGCGATCGATGAAGCGCTGTCGCTATCGTCGATCCCTGCCGGTGATGACAGCTGGCGTGAGGATTTTGTCACCCGTAGCCCCATTATGCTACGGCTGCTTGAACAGGCGAAGATGGTCGCCCAGTCGGACGTCAGCGTGCTGATCAACGGCCAGAGTGGCACCGGTAAAGAGGTGCTGGCACAAGCCATCCACGCAGCCAGCCCACGGGCCAAGAAAGCCTTTATCGCCATCAACTGCGGCGCGTTGCCGGAGCAACTGCTGGAGTCGGAACTGTTTGGCCATGCCAAGGGGGCGTTCACCGGTGCCGTCAGCAGCCGTGAAGGTTTGTTCCAGGCGGCAGAGGGGGGCACGCTGTTCCTGGATGAGATTGGTGATATGCCGCTCTCGCTACAGGTGAAATTGCTACGTGTGTTACAGGAACGCAAGGTGCGCCCATTGGGCAGCAACCGCGATCTGGATATTGACGTACGCATCATTTCCGCCACCCATCGCGATCTGCCTAAAGCGATGGTAAAAAACGAGTTCCGTGAAGATCTCTATTACCGTCTGAACGTGGTTAACCTGAAAATACCGGCACTCAACGAGCGGGCTGAAGATATCCCGTTGCTGGCCAACCATCTGCTACGTGCTTCGGCACTGCGTCACAAACCTTTTGTACGCAGCTTCTCCTCCGATGCCATGAAACGCCTGATGACCGCCAGTTGGCCCGGCAACGTGCGCCAGTTGGTGAACGTGATCGAGCAGTGTGTGGCATTGACCACGGCGCCGGTGATCAGTGAAGCGCTGGTCGAGCAGGCGCTGGAAGGGGAAAACACGGCGTTGCCGACCTTTGTCGAGGCGCGCAACCAGTTTGAATTACACTATCTACGTAAACTGTTGCAGATCACCAAGGGTAACGTCACCCAGGCCGCGCGCATGGCGGGCCGTAACCGTACTGAGTTCTATAAATTGTTGTCGCGCCATGAACTGGATGCCAACGATTTCAAAGAATGATGTTTTCTTTTCTGAACCTGCATGCGCAGGTTCTCAACAAAGTAGCCGGAATGATTTACACTCCGTTTTCTTTGTTGTGGCATGGCAGACCATAGAGATATGAGCAGATCACTTTCCATTGCGTTAGCCCAGCTTAATTTGCTGGTGGGCGATATTGAAGGCAACAGCGAGCGCATGTTGCAAACCGTGCAGGAGCAGCAGAAGGCGGGAGCCGATCTGGTCATGTTCAGCGAACTGGCGCTGTCCGGCTATCCGCCGGAAGACCTGCTGTACCGTGATGATTTCTACCAGCGCTGCGATATTCAGCTTAACCGCTTGCAACAGGCCTCCGCCGATGTGGCGATCCTGGTCGGCCATCCGTGGCGTGAAGACGGCAAGCTGTATAACGCGCTATCCCTGTTCTCAGAAGGAGCTTTGCAGGCTCGTTACTTCAAGCAGCAGTTGCCTAACTACGGCGTATTCGATGAGAAGCGCTATTTCCATGCGGGCGATAAAAACTGCGTGGTGGAGCTGAAAGGTTATCGCCTGGGGTTGCTGATCTGTGAAGACCTCTGGTTCCCGGAACCGGTCGATGCGGCGAAAGCGGCGGGGGCAGAGATCCTGCTGTCGATCAATGCTTCCCCGTATAACCGTGAAAAACCGTATATCCGCAAAACCCTGATGTCGGGCCACTGCCAGCGTACCGGTCTGCCGTTGGTCTATCTCAATCAGATCGGCGGGCAGGATGAGCTGATTTTCGACGGCTGTTCAAAAGTCTTTGATGCCGCAGGCAATATGACTCATCGCCTGGCGGCTTTCGCCGAGCAGGTGACTCTGCTTGAGTTCAAAGGCCTTGAAGTGGTGCCGATGACGGCTCCGGCGGCGGAGTTACCACAGCTGGCGCAGGTGTATGAAGCGCTGGTGCTGGCCGTACGCGACTATGTGACCAAGAACGGTTTCAAAGGTGCGGTGCTGGGCCTGTCCGGCGGGATCGACTCGGCGCTGACCCTGGCGATCGCCGTTGATGCGTTGGGCAAAGACAAGGTTCAGGCCTTGATGATGCCGTTCCGCTATACGGCAGATATCAGCATCGCCGATGCCAAGGAAGAGGCCGAAATCCTCGGCATCGAATTTGACATCGTCTCGATCGAACCGATGTTCGACGCCTTTATGGGCCAGCTCGCCCCGATGTTTGCCGATACGGCACGCGATACCACCGAAGAAAACCTGCAGGCCCGCTGCCGTGGTGTGGTGCTGATGGCGTTGTCTAACAAACGCGGCAGTATTGTGTTAACCACGGGTAACAAAAGCGAAGTGGCTGTCGGTTATTGCACGCTGTATGGTGATATGGCTGGTGGCTTCGACGTATTGAAAGATGTGCCGAAAACCCTGGTGTTCAAGCTTTCCGAATACCGTAATACCGTCTCCTACGTGATCCCTCAGCGGGTGATCGATCGTCCACCGTCTGCCGAGCTGGCACCGGATCAGCTCGATCAGGACAGCCTGCCGCCGTATGACATTCTGGATGCTATTCTGGAAGGCTATGTCGAGCGCGATAAATCGGTCGCCGATCTGGTGGCTGAAGGCTTTGAAGAAGTCGTGGTGCGCAAGGTGATCCGCCTGGTGGACATCAATGAGTACAAACGCCGTCAGGCCGCCGTCGGGCCGCGCATTACCGCCCGTAACTTTGGCAAAGACCGCCGCTACCCGATCACCTCCGGCTTTGGCCGTAAAAATTGGTAATTAAGGACTAAAAATGAAAAAAATTGACGCGATTATCAAGCCCTTCAAACTGGATGACGTGCGTGAAGCACTGGCCGAAGTTGGCATCACCGGCATGACGGTGACCGAAGTGAAAGGCTTTGGTCGCCAGAAGGGCCATACCGAACTGTACCGTGGTGCCGAGTATATGGTCGACTTCCTGCCAAAGGTTAAAATCGAGATCGTGGTAGCTGACGATATCGTGGATACCTGTGTGGAAACCATCATGCAGACGGCGCAGACCGGTAAAATTGGTGACGGTAAGATCTTTGTCTTCGACGTGGCCCGTGTGGTGCGTATCCGTACCGGCGAGCAGGACGAAGAAGCGATTTAATCGCCGATAGAGTCAGGTTTTGTCCTTCCAGGGCGCAGCTTAGCTGCGCCTTGTTGTTTTTGTGCACTCCCTCTCCCTTTGCGTTCTAAAAAAGCGAACGCTATCGCGTTTTTCACACTTTTCCTGATGGCTTACCGGTGAGCATCTACACTCAAACCAACTGTTTTGTTTGAGGTTGCTACCATGATGACGTTACGCCAAATCCGCCATTTTATTGCCGTGGCCGAAACCGGGTCGATCTCGGCGGCGGCGCAGGCGGTGTTTGTGTCACAGTCTTCGCTCACGCTGGCGATCCAACAGTTGGAAACCGACATTGGTGTACGGCTGTTCGAGCGCCACGCCAAGGGAATGAACCTGACCCACCAGGGGCACCAGTTCCTACGTCAGTCGTACCTGATCCTGGCAACGGTCGATAATGCCAAACGCAGCCTGCAGCTAGGTACCGAGAGCCTGAGTGGCAAACTGACCATCGGCGTTACCAGCCTGGTGGCGGGGTATTTCCTGGTAGAACTGCTCAAGCGCTTCAAGTCTGCCTATCCCAACGTGACCATCCAGGTGATTGAGGACGAACGGCCCTATATCGAGCATTTGCTGGTGAGCGGTGAAATCGATATCGGGGTGCTGATCCTGTCGAACATTGAAGACCGCGATGCCTTACAGACCGAAGTGCTGATGCATTCTCCGTATCGCTTGTGGCTGCCGCCGCTACACCCGCTGCTGGAGCACGAAAGCATTGGTTTGGCAGACGTGGCCAAACAGCCGCTGATCCAACTCAACGTTGATGAAATGGACGTTCATGCCCGGCGCATCTGGGGACGAGCGGGTCTGAAGCCGGAGATCGCCATGAAAACCGCTTCCACCGAAGCGGTGCGCAGCCTGGTGGCGGCAGGCATGGGCATTGCCATCCTGCCGGATATGGCTTACCGCGCCTGGTCGCTGGAGGGCAATATGATTGAAGCGCGCAAGCTGGTGGATTTGCTGGAACCGTTGGATATCGGCCTGGCCTGGCGGCGTGGCAGTGCGCGGCCTGAATTGGTGACGCCATTTCTCACCATTGCGCGTGAGAACAGTAAAACCAATATGACCGGCCTCAAGCCTTCGATTTAATCGAACGCTGCCTTCAGTATTTAGAATTTGTTGTCCGCAGTGCGCTCGCTTAGTCTGATTAAAACTAAATTATCACATTTGGTTAACGTTTTGGTCACATAAGGCAGCGCAATGGCAGAGCTAAAGCAGGTTTCAGGTTTGTCCTGTCGGCAATTCATTAACGGCGAGTCGGTCGAAGGTGAAGGCCATCAGGAAACTATTGTTAATCCTGCCAACGGTGAAACGCTGGTTTCCATTGCCGAGGCAACGCCAACCCAAGTCGGTAACGCAGTTGCCGCCGCGCAGCAGGCATTTTCCCACTGGTCACGTACCACTCCCGCTTTCCGAGCAGCAATCCTGCTGCGCATTGCCGATGCCATTGAACGGCAGGCAGAACATCTGGCACGCCTTGAAGCACTGAACTGCGGCAAACCTTTCCATCAGGCACTGAACGACGATCTCCCCGCAGCCATTGACGTATTTCGCTTCTTTGCCGGGGCCGTGCGCACCCAGCAAGGCCAGTTGGCCGGTGAATATGTTGAGGGCCATACCTCAATGATCCGGCGTGACCCGATCGGCGTGGTGGCCTCCATCGCGCCATGGAACTATCCGTTGATGATGGCGGCCTGGAAGATTGCTCCGGCGCTGGCCGCAGGCAATACCGTCGTATTCAAGCCCTCCGAACATACGCCATTGACCATCCTCGCCTTGGTGCCCGCGTTGCAGGAAATCCTGCCGCCAGGCGTGTTGAACATTGTCTACGGCGGTGGCGAAGGCGTAGGCAGCCATCTGGTTGGTCATCCGCAGGTTCGTTTGGTGTCGGTTACCGGCGATATCGTTACCGGGCAAAAAATCCTGCAGGCGGCGGTCAAAAGCGTCAAGCGCACCCATCTGGAACTGGGCGGTAAAGCCCCGGTGATCGTCTGTGACGATGCCGATCTGGATGAGGTCGTCAGCAGTATCCGCACCTTCGGTTACTACAATGCCGGGCAGGATTGCACCGCGGCCTGCCGTATTTACGCCCAGGCAGGCATCTATCCGAAGCTGGTGGAAGCCTTGGGGGAAGCGGTCGCCAGCCTGCGTTTTGCCCGCAAGCGTGACGAAGATAATGAAATCGGCCCGCTGATCAGCAGCCGCCAGCGTGACCGGGTAGCCAGCTTTGTCGAACGGGCTCTCAGCCAGCCACATATCGAATTGATTACCGGTGCGGCGGCACACTCCGGCCCCGGCTTTTACTACCAGCCCACGCTATTGGCTGGCTGCCTGCAAACCGATGAAATCGTCCAGCGTGAAGTGTTTGGCCCGGTGGTCAGCGTGACGCGTTTCGACACTCTGGAGCAGGCGGTGACCTGGGCCAATGACTCCGAATACGGTCTGGCCTCCTCGGTGTGGACACAGAATATCGATCGCGCGCTGCATATCGCGGCGCATCTGCAATATGGCAGCACGTGGATCAACACCCACTTTACGCTGGCGAGCGAAATGCCCCACGGCGGCTTAAAGCGCTCCGGCTACGGCAAAGATCTCTCCAGCGATTCATTACAGGATTACAGCGTTGTCCGGCACGTGATGGCGAAGTTCAAGGCTTCCTTCTAGCCACACGGCCGATAAAAAATCGGCGGCAACCGTTCCTTGCCGCATATCTAATGCAACACAGGGGTAATTACGATGGGAAAAACACACGCAATCACCACAGTCACCGCGCTCTGTATGACGATCCTCTGCGGTATGGCTCAGGCCGCCGATACGCCGCAGCAGTTGGGCAAAGGGGAAGGGCGGTTGGACATCATCGCCTGGCCCGGTTACATCGAACGTGGTCAGTCCGACAAGAATTACGACTGGGTGACCCAGTTTGAGAAACAAACCGGCTGTGCGGTGAATGTGAAAACCGCCGCGACCTCTGATGAAATGGTCAGCCTGATGGCGAAAGGCGGTTACGATCTGGTCACCGCTTCTGGCGATGCCTCGCTGCGCCTGATCTTCGGCAAACGCGTGCAGCCAATCAATACTGCGCTGATCCCTAACTGGAAGAATATCGACCCACGCCTGTTGAACGGCCCTTGGTACAACGTGGCGGGCAACACCTACGGTACGCCGTATCAGTGGGGGCCAAACCTGCTGATGTATAACACCAAAACTTTCCCGACGCCGCCAGACAGCTGGGCCGTAGTGTTCCAGCAACAAAACCTGCCGGATGGCAAGACCAATCAGGGCCGGGTGCAGGCTTACGACGGTCCAATCTATATCGCCGATGCGGCACTGTTCCTGAAGGCGACTCAACCCCAGCTCGGTATCACAGACCCTTACCAACTGAACGAAGAGCAGTATCAGGCGGCGTTGAAACTGCTGCGCAGCCAGCACGCGCTGATCCACCGCTACTGGCATGACACCTCGGTACAGATGAGTGATTTCAAAAACGAAGGCGTGGTGGCTTCCAGCGCCTGGCCATACCAGGCCAACGCCCTGAAAGGCGAAGGCCAGCCTATCGCTACCGTATTCCCGAAAGAAGGGGTTACCGGTTGGGCAGATACCACCATGTTGCACGCCGAGGCTAAGCATCCAAGCTGCGCCTACCAGTGGATGAACTGGTCGCTGGAGCCGAAAGTGCAAGGTGACGTCGCCGCCTGGTTTGGTTCGTTACCGGCAGTTCCAGCAGGTTGCAAAGCCAGCACCTTACTCGGTGACAAAGGGTGCGAAACCAACGGCTTCAACCAGTTCGACAAAATTGCCTTCTGGAAAACGCCACAGGCAGAGGGCGGCAAGTTCGTCCCTTATAGCCGCTGGACACAGGACTACATCGCCATTATGGGCGGTAGATAACCCTCATTGTTCTCACCTACGAGCGCCAGACGGCTCCCTCTCCCTTTGAGAGTGTTGGGGTGAACAACTGGACTACATCGCCATTATGGGCGGTAGATAACCATCATTGTTCTCACCTACGAGCACCAGACGGCTCCCTCTCTCTTTGGGAGGGTTGGGGTGAACAACTGGACTACATCGCCATTATGGGCGGTAGATAACCCTCATTGTTCTCACCTGCGAGCGCCAGACGGCTCCCTCTCCCTTTGGGAGAGGGTTGGGGTGAGGGGCAACATTTTGGAGCGTACATCATGACCATTGCTGTGAAATTTATCGATGTCTCGCGCATTTTCGGCGATGTTCGCGCCGTAGATCGGGTTTCTGTTGAAATACAGGACGGCGAGTTTTTCTCCATGCTTGGGCCTTCTGGCTCGGGTAAAACCACCTGCCTGCGGT
>NZ_JBKJYW010000157.1:0-2569 GCF_046715635.1 Serratia sp. (in: enterobacteria) | reverse complement strand
GAGCCACAGATAAACTCAAGTTTCACGCAGTATAACGGAAAAGCATAATGTTACAGGTATACCTCGTTCGCCACGGCGAAACGGAATGGAACGCAGCACGCCGCATTCAGGGCCAGTCCGATAGCCCCTTAACCGCCACTGGCGTTCACCAGGCTCATCTGGTTGGCAAACGCGTTAGCCGCGAGGGCGTGACGCACGTGATTTCCAGCGATCTGGGCCGCACCCGTCAGACCGCGCAAATTATTGCGGACGCTTGCGGCTGCGACGTTATGGTTGATGCCCGGCTGCGTGAACTGCATATGGGCGTTCTGGAAGAACGTTTGATCGACAGCCTGACTCCGCAAGAAGAGCTGTGGCGTAAACAGATGGTCGATGGTACTGCTGACGGTCGTATCCCTCAAGGTGAATCTATGACGGAGTTGGCCACGCGGATGCATGCGGCGCTGACAGAGTGCCTGAAACTGCCACAAGGCAGCAAACCGTTGATTGTCAGCCACGGCATCGCGCTGGGGTGCCTGATCGGGACGGTGTTAGGGTTACCGGCCTATGCCGAGCGCCGTCTGCGTTTGCGCAACTGCTCGCTGTCACGCATCGACTATCAGCAAAGCCCCTGGTTGGCTCCGGGCTGGATTGTGGAAAGCGCGGGCGATATCTCGCATCTGGACATGCCCGCGTTGGATGAGCTACAGCGTTAACGGCGGATCGGGATCAGATAGTCGCAACGGATCTCGCTAGGTGGCTGAGGCGGACGCCGGTCACCTTGCGGATAGAAGCGCTCAATATCATGTCCTTTGCGGCGGGTCAGTTCCAATGCTGGCAGGCAGGTGCCATACAGTATCAGAATAAAGTCCTGCAGGCCGGATGCTGGCCCCTGATAGCTGAACATGGCATATTCACCGCCCTGCAGCGTGATCGGCTGGCCTTCTAGCACCTTGGTCGGAACGTGCTGCACTTCCAGAGCTGTGGTATACAGCACTTCCTGCTCGTCGTCTTTTTCCTGGCTTGGCCGCGAGTGGTGCAGACCGTACAACACCGGTGGCAGGGTTTCTATCTGCCCCAGGTACTGTTGCCAGAATTGGGTGCGCAGCTCTGAGCGGAAGTTGGAGATTTGCTCTAACGTACAGGAGTAACTCTGCGTCAGGCCGATCAGGTCCAGCTCTGGTAGCGTGATAAACTCTGGGTGAGGCAGCGTAAAGGCACCCAGACGTATTGGCGGGCACATGCCGAAGGCGTTCCAGTCTTCCGAACGGCGATACAGCGCCGGGGTTTGCGCAAACTGTTTTTTGAATGCGCGAGTGAAGGTCTGCTGTGAGTCGAAACGGTACTGCAAAGCAATATCCAGAATAGGCCGACTGGTGAGGCGCAATGCGACGGCGGCTTTGGACAATCTTCTTGCCCGAATATAAGCCCCGATGGCGTTCCCAGTGATATCCTTAAACATCCGTTGCAGATGCCATTTAGAGTAACCCGCTTTTGCCGCCACGTTATCCAGTGACAAAGGTTGGTCCAAATGGCTTTCCAGCCAGCTAAGCAGATCACGAATGATACCGGCTTGATCCATAGATCTTCCTCGTAGAGCTTCAGGTTCGGAACCTGAACTGTTTAATTTGTCATGCTGATACCTGATGCCCACTGACTTATTGATCAATCAGTTGCATTACATACGGCACTCTTGCGATATGCGTTGCGGGAAGGCGGGGAAACTTGTGTTAACAGGCATGAAGCGATGACGATGCCGCATAATAGCAACTTTTTCCCTCCACGACTCCCAAAGATTTTTTTCGCTCTCTGTGCTAAAAAGAGTTATCTGGGCCGGGGAATCCCCCCTTTTGTGACCTGAGACGTCGGTGATTTTATTAACAGCCCTGTTATTTAACACGCTGTTCTATTGGAGTTAAGTGAATGAAAAAAGGATGGATATTTTTGTTTGGCCTGGTTTGCGCAACGGTTAATAGCGCACAGGCGGAACAGGTAGGATCGGTCGATACGGTGTTCAAACTGTTTGGTCCAGATCATAAAATCTTGGTGGAAGCGTTCGACGATCCCGATGTGAAAAATGTAACTTGTTATATCAGCCGGGCTAAAACCGGTGGGATAAAAGGTGGGTTAGGGCTGGCAGAGGATACCTCGGATGCCGCCATTTCTTGTCAGCAGGTTGGGCCGATCGAGCTGAGCGACAAGATTAAAAAGGGTAAGACAGAGGGGACCGTGGTGTTCCAGAAGCGTACTTCTTTGGTGTTCAAAAAGCTGCAGGTAGTGCGTTTTTATGATGCGAATCGTAATGCGCTGATCTACCTGAGCTATTCCGATCGGGTGGTGGATGGTTCACCGAAAAATGCCCTGAGCGCAGTGCCAATCATCCCTTGGGGTGAGGCTAAATAAAATGCAAACAAAAAGGGCTCAGCAAGCTGAACCCTTTTTAACTTGTGACGTATGACCGGTTTATTCTTCCAGATCGCCGCAGAAGCGGTAACCTTCACCATGAATGGTGGCAATGATTTCCGGCGTGTCCGGCGTGGATTCGAAGTGTTTACGAATACGGCGGATGGTCACGTCTACGGTACGGTCA
>NZ_JBKJYW010000156.1:0-10400 GCF_046715635.1 Serratia sp. (in: enterobacteria) | reverse complement strand
GCTTCAAAGTCCAGCCCAGCGGCAACCGGTTCGAACTGGAACTCGATCTCTTTGAAACCGGCCCGTTGTGCGGCGCGGTGCAAAATCCCCTGCGCCTGCTGGTTAGCCTCTTCACCGCCGGTGCCCTGGAAGTTGATTGGGCGGCCAATGACGGCCTGATCGATGCTGGTCTGTAATACGCCTTCCGCCTGGCGCTTGATGTGGAACATCATGGCGCACACCAGATCTTCAAATAGCGCAATCTGTTGTGGCTTCAGGCCGTTAGCCCCGAGGAAGGATTTTGGCGAACGGACAAAATAGACTTCTTCCGGATCTTCGATGTAGTGTGCCAGCGCTTGTAGGCCAAACAGCACGCTATCGCCATTGACCGGAATATCCTCTTCGCGGTTGAAGGTGATGGCGCGGCGCAGCAACTGCTGGTTTTCCTCGCTGCCGGTTGGCACCTGCCAGTGGCGATGCAGGCACTCACTCACCGCCTCACGCGTCGGTGCGCACAGCATCGAAGGGAGATAGGGTTCGTTGTTTTCCAACGTCAGTAATTCAGGACCCTGATCGCGCATAACGGCGACAGAACAGTTGGCAGTGCCATAATCGAAGCCAATAAACATTTTTCGTTCCCCATGCCGATGAAGGGGGGCGACTTTACCCGAGACTGGTCTGCCGAGCAACGAGTGGGCCGCTAACTGGCGAAAAATTTAGCGGCAATCGCGGCGGCATGGTTAACTTGAACCAGGTTGGAGACAAGGGCACTGAATTTGTAGGGGCGCCGCATGCTGCGCCCGTTTAACAGCACCCCGACAAAGTGAGTCAAACAGGTTAATGTCCGATTCCCGCACGTCAGCCACAGGTCCGAGCGCCATAATGAACAAAAAACTGACTCCGAGCGATGCCATGAAGAATCAACAACAGGCGCTGTATAGCGCGCTGAGTGCGCGTGACCGTAAGTTTGACGGACGATTTTTTGTTGGTGTCTCCTCCACCGGTATCTATTGCAGGCCGGTATGTAGCGCCCGCACGCCGAAAATCGAAAATTGTACGTTTTACCCCAGCGCCGCCGCTGCCGAACTGGCCGGTTTTCGCCCCTGCTTGAAATGCCGTCCCGAATTGGCTCCAGGGCTGGCGCTGATCGATCTGGGCAATCGCTATGCTCAGGTTGCGGTCCAACTGATTGAGCAGGGCTATCTTTCAGAACACAGCTGTGAACAGCTGGCCACCCGCCTGGGGATTTCCGATCGCCATCTGCGGCGCATTTTTGCCGACCAGTTTGGCGCTTCCCCTATCGATTACGCTCAATCGCACCGTCTGTTGCAGGCCAAACGGTTGTTGGCGGATACCGATTTGCCATTGAGTGAGGTGGCGTTTGCTGCCGGGTTTGGTAGCCTGCGGCGTTTCAATGAGCTGTTTAAAGCTCGCTATCGCCTGATCCCTTCGGCATTGCGCAGCACCGCTGGCCGTAGTGAGCGCGCTGCCACCAGCGGGCTGGTGTTTCATCTGGGATACCGGCCACCTTACGATTGGGTGCGTATGTTGGGGTTCTTACAGGCACGTGCGGTCAGTGGGGTGGAAAGCGTTGTCGGTCAACAATACTGCCGTTCGATCGCGGTGGATCAGGGCGGCGTTGATTATTGCGGTTGGGTGAGCGTCCAGCCGGAAGAGGCGCGTAATCGGGTGCGGGTGGAAATAGCCCCATCGCTCAGCAGGGTGACGACCGAAGTCCTGCGGCGCATTCGCCAACTGTTCGATCTGGATGCTGCACCAGACCGCATTTGCGAGGCGTTAGGTGCGCTAGCGGCGGATGCGCCCGGTTTACGTTTGCCAGGCTGCGTCAGCAGCTTTGAGCAGGCTACGCGTGCGGTGTTGGGGCAGTTGGTCAGCGTCAAGATGGCGGCTACCTTTGCCGGACGGATGGCGGAGCGCTGGGGAACGGCGCTGGAGCCGCCGTATGGCGATATCACTCATGTTTTTCCGCAGGCGGCGCGGATCGCTCAGCTGCAACCGGAAGAACTGCGTCCATTGGGTGTACAACTGAAGCGTGCGGCGGCGCTGATTGAAATTGCGCGCAGGGTGACAGAAGGGCGTTTGCAGCTGGATAACGTGCTGGATATTGAACAGGGTATCAAAGAGTTAACCGCACTGCCGGGGATAGGCAGTTGGACCGCCAGCTATATCGCTATGCGGGCCTGGTCATGGCCGGACGTTTTTCTGGCAGGGGACTATCTGATCAAACAGCGTTTCCCCGGCATGACGCCGCGCCAGATTGAGCGCTATGCCGAACGTTGGCGGCCTTGGCGTTCCTACGCCACCTTGCATCTGTGGCATAACGATCGCTGGGTACCTTCAGTGGATACCGAAGTAGCCGCCGCTGAGTAAATCGCCCAGCGGTACCTCCAGCGCAACGGTGTCACCGTCTACCAGATCGACCCCGATGGCGGTCAGCGCATTTAGCGTAACCTGCTGATGTGCGGGTCCGGCCAGGGTTTGGGCCTTAATACGATGTGCTGCACCATGGATCATAGAAACCATCAACTCATCCATTTGGTTGCAGTGGACATCGGTGATAAAACGCTCGTCGATGCGGATGTAATCGATCGTCTGGCCGTTTAACTGATCGAAGGCGTTCAGATTGCGGCCAAAGCCATTGACGATCAGCTTGCAGCCCATCTGCTGCAAACGGCGGATAAAGACACCGCCATCTTGTGGGTGATCGAGCACGATAGTCTCATCCACCATCAGATACAGCGCACTGGCTGGCAGTACGGAAGCCGCCAGTAACTCCTGTAAATAAGTTTGAAAATCCAGATCCAGCACGCTGTCCATGGCCAATGGCAGCGCAATGGCCAATCCTTTGTGGCGCAGAGCCTCGGCGTGTCTTTCCAGCACCTGGCTCACCAACCAACGATCGACGTCGGGCAGCAGGCCGTAGAGCCGAGCTGCGGCGAAGAAGGACTCAGAGGTTAACAGGCGTTCGTCGGGTGGGCTAACGTGCAGCTTTAGCTGATAGAAACAGACCGCCTGTGGCGTTTTAGGCGGCGAGGCTGCCCTGGCGCGTAACAGCAAATGCTGATTATCGATAATATTCAGCACTTCCTGACGCGTTAGCAGCTCATGCTGGCGCTCCATCTGCTGCTTTTGTCGGGCTTCATAAATATAAACCTGTCCGCGGCCATGGTGTTTGGCGGTATAACAGGCGATATCGGCCTGGGCCAATAGCTCGCTACTCTTGCCGCTAGTGGCCCCGATTTGCGTAATACCGGCACTGGCCCCGACATGATAAATCTTGCCTGCCCAGCAGAATGGATGTTCGCCGATCTGCTCGATCATCTGTTGCATCAGCAGCTTGGCCTGTTCCAACGAACAGTCGAACAGGATCAGGCCGAATTCGTCGCCACCGAGCCGTGCCAGGCAATCGCTGTTACGCAGCTGGCGTTGCATCAACTCGCCAATCTCCCTGAGCAAGGCATCGCCGGCCGCGTGTCCGGCGCTATCGTTAACCGCCTTGAACCTGTCGAGATCGAGGAACACCAGCGAGTGCTGTTGTTGGTGTTCAACCGCACTGGCAACGGCACCCTTCAGCCGCTTCTCGAAGCTGGTACGGTTTTTCAGGTTGGTCAGCGCATCGTGTGAGGCATTGTAACTGAGTTTTTTCATCAGTTCCCGCGAGGCGCTGACGTCCTGCAATACCATCACTGCCCCCATCACCTCGCCCTCGATGGTTTTCAGCGGTGATACCGATTCCTGTACGTCGAAGCGGCGGCCGTCGCGGCTATGCAGTACCAGCGCGTATTCTGCTGGCAGCGGGGGACCCACTTGTAGGCAGTTTTGCACCGGATTTTCTATTTCTGGGCCGTCCTGGCCGTTGGTCATCCGCACCACACCGCTGATCGGCATACCGAGCGCCATCTCCAGCGGCCAACCGCACATCTGTTCTGCTACCGGGTTCATAAAGGTGATGCGCATGTCGCGGTCGGTGGAGATTACCCCCTCGCCGATGGCGTCCAGCGTAATGTGCAAGCGTTCCTTCTCTTCATGCAGCGCTTCGGCCAGCGATTTGATTTCCGTCATGTCGATATTGGTACCGATCATCCGCTTCGGTACACCGTGCTCATCGAGGATGGTATTACCCTGGCCGCGAATATGGCGAACTCCCCCCAGTCGGGTCTTAATGCGGAACTCCATCACAAACGGCTGGTGTCGGTCAGTGAGCGTCGCCAATTGCCGCTCGATACGTTCGCGATCTTCTTCCAACAACAAAGAGCTCCACAGTGCGAGGGTGGGAGTTTGATCCGGCATCAGTTCGTACAGCTCGAACATCCGCTTGTCCCAGGTGAGTTTATCTCCGGCCAGCATCCATTCCCAAACGCCGATCCCACCGGCCTGATTGGCTAGCGTAATGCGTTCTACCAGGCTGCGGTTCTCCGCTTCGGTCCGTTTGAGCTCGTTGATATCTTCTACTTGGGAAATAAAGTACAGCGGCTGGCCCTGGGGGTCGCGCACCAGTGATACTGCCAGCAAAGTCCAGACGCTCTCCCCGTCGCTGCGGATATAGCGTTTTTCCATGGTGTAGCTGCTGATGTGGCCATCAAGCAGGTCTTGTAACTGAGTCAGATCGGCATTTAAATCATCGGGGTGGGTGATTTCTTGAAACGTCAGGCGGCGCAGGGTTTCTGGGGTATAGCGCAGCAGTTTGCACAGTGCCTGATTAACCTGTAACCATTTCCCTTCTGGTGACACCAGTGCCATGCCGATGGCCGAATACTCCAACGCATTGCGAAAACGCGCTTCGCTTTCCACGATATGCTCTTTTTCCACCCGGAAGGCATGCATCACCATCGCCATGGCGTGGGCCGGGATCAGGATCAACATCAACGGCAGGTAGATCTTCACATCGCTTAAAAACGTCTCTCTATCCTGAAAATGCAGTAGCCCGAGCGAGATCATCACCGTAATCATCAGGGTAGTGGTAAAACAGATAATAAAGGCTTCGAGCCGTGGCAGACTGATCGCTGCCCACAGCAACGGCAGGATGATAAAGGTAAACGGGAAGGGCAGGTTGAGCAGCGCCAGATAGCTGAAGGTCAATGTTCCCAGCGATACCAGCAGCAGTTCGAACAGGTTCAGCGTTTTTAACATTGAGCGGCGATAAACCAGCCCGATCGGTGCCAGAGCCAGTACACCGATCGCCTCGGAAATAAACCAGGTGCTGAAGGGTTGCCAAAAGGTTTCCCCAGGTGCGGGGGCCACCGTGGCCGCCAGCAGTGCGCTGAACATGGGGGTGAAGATCACGGCGCAGAAAACAAATTTCAACCAGCTTGCCAAGCCGTTTAACGGATCGTCTGGCTGCAGTATTCGCCGTAACAGCAGGGTACAGACGGTGGCTTCCAGCAGGTTAATCAGCGTGAGTTTGACCGGGAACCAACTGAGGCCGAACAGCACGAAACTGGCAACACACATGCCGATCCCGCTAAAGATCAAGTGCAATGGCCAATTGCGCGCTGGCTGGTGGAACATCAGCATAATCACGGCGGCGGTCGGGAACCACAGCGGGGTGAAGTGGCTGGATTCCGCAGACAGCGTCAGGCACAGATAGGCCAGCAGAAACACAATCAATGCGCTCAGCAACGAGTGAGTGAACAAGGTACCTTTAGCTTTGAGTGGGTGCTGCGCTGCACTGAGATCCATCGGTAACCTTCACTATATGCTATCGATCAGGAAAAACCTGCTGCCATTTTACTCACCAGAGGGTAGTACAGCAGGCGTGTAATACCTACCCAAGTATATACTCGTCTTGTGACAAGCCACAGTGTTACGCACAACTTGGCTCTGCGCTGGTCTACCTATCGGTGACGATGACTAAATCAGGAATACGGTCGCCAACCCCAGGAAGATAAAGAAACCGCCGGTATCGGTCAGGGCGGTGATCAGCACGCTGGAGCCCACGGCAGGATCGCGGCCCAGTTTGAGCATGGTCATCGGTATGATCACCCCCATCAGCGCCGCGACCAGCAGATTGAGCATCATGGCCAGCGTCATCACGCCTCCCATTGCCAGATCGCCATACAGCAGATAGGTGACCAGCCCCATGATGCCGCCCCAGACTACCCCGTTGATGATGGCTACACCCAACTCTCTGAACAACAGGCGTGAAATATTGCCCTCTTCGATCTGATGCAGCGCCAGCGCCCGCACGATCATGGTAATGGTCTGGTTGCCGGTATTACCGCCGATACCGGCGACGATGGGCATCAAGGCGGCCAGCGCCACCAACTGTGAAATGGTGTGTTCAAACAGGCCAATGACCCTGGAGGCGATAAAGGCGGTGCAGAGGTTGATTGCCAGCCAGGCCCAACGGGTTTTCACCGCTTTGCTGACAGGGGCAAACACGTCTTCTTCCGGGCTTAACCCCCCCATGCGGCGCAGGGTGGTGTCGCTCTCTTCATTAACCACGTCAACGATCTCTTCGATGGTCAACCGCCCCATCAGTTTGCCTTTGGCATCGATCACCGGGGCGCTGATCAGGTCATAACGTTCAAACGCGCTGGCCGCCGCTTCGGCTTTGTCTTCCGGTTGGAAGGTGGTAGGATCGCTGTCCATCACCTTAAACACTGGCGTTTGCGGATCGTTAAGCAGGATCGCGGTCAGCGGCAGTTCGCCTAGCAGGGTATTTTTGCGGTCGGTGACGAACAGCTTATCGGTGGCGTCCGGGATGGCTTTACGTTGACGCAGGAAGCGGTGTACGGCCCCCAAAGAGACGTCCGGGCGTACCGAGACCAGTTCGAAGTCCATCATCCAGCCGACGGTATCCTTACCGTAATGCACCATCTCGCGCACCTGCTCACGCTGTTCTGGCTCCAGTGAGGTCAGCAGGCGGCCCATCAGGTTACGTGGCAGGTATTGCGCCAGATAGGCCTGTTCATCGACATCCAGGGTTTTGATCGCCTTGAGCAGGTCTTTATCGCTCATCTCTTCGATCAGGCTATCCCAGACCGGTTCGGCCACTTCCACTAGGGTTTGGCCGCGCTTGGTGTTATCCACCAGTCGCCACAGCGCCAGACGTTCATCTTGCGGCAACGCCTCCAGCAGGTCCGCCAGGTCAGCGGCGTGCATATCTTGCAGCAAGTGGGTGATTTCGGCGGTATGATTAAGCAGTTCGCCTTCGCTGAGTTGTTTTTCATCCCCTGAGCGGCCAAGAATGCCGTCAACCAAAGGGGCATTATTCAACAACAGGCTCAGAATGCGCTGACGATACTCAGCGACTTTTTTGACGTTATGTGTTGCGGCGGACATGGAATTCCTTAACGCTGACTTGGCACACCGGGTTCCTTTTAGACTATCTTTAAAAGATAGAGCATAGCGGTGGCTGGCGTGATTTTTATCAATCTGATGGCGCAGGGTCAGAAGCTTTGACGTGCCAGTGACTCAGGGTGATGGTCGCTTGGTAGGGCAGGGTAATCACCGATTATCCACGCGGGCTTCCTGGGTCTGCGGTTCAGGCAGCGATCTCTTTTCCTGATGATGGGGGATTGCGGCAATGGCGGCATACAGCAGGCGACCGACTAGAATGATGAAACTGATCAGCAGCACTACTTTGGTCATGCGCCCGGTCGAGGTCTTTCTCATGGTTCATTGAGCCCGTCGGTTTTTCCCATTGGCATGGTTCAAGCACCGCATTGGGGCTGCCGCTGGAAAATGATGGTGGCGATTACTGTTGTTTGAGGCATGCCTGCCGCGGCTAACATTGATTAAAATTGTAAACGGAATTCTAGGCTCTGATGACAAAAGATGTCCATTTATTTCCGTGCGTTTGACCGAGTAATTTAGCAGGGGTTTATGTCCCTCACTTTTTAAGCGGTCACTCGAAATTCGCGGGCTATAGATTTTGTCTGATTTTTTGTTGTGTATTAATAGGTTATTATCGACCCGCAAAGTGTCTTATGGATTTTTATAAGCATTTTCTTAATTAATTGATCGTGGTCAAATCTTAAGCTATCACAGAGAATAGAATTCACAGCCATTCTTGATGCTGGAACCGCATGTCTCAGCCTGCTCCCCGAATGGTTTTGTGGTGGGATCGGATCCTACCTTCTCTACGATTTAAAAGCGCTTAAGCGACGAAGTGAATCACGCCTTAGCGGATACAGTGTCTTGATGGGTATTTTAAAGTTCTGGAATAATTTACGTGACCGTTGGTGGGGGCAGCCTGTCGTGCTGAGCCTGCTGCTGGTGCCGCTTGCAGGCTGGCTTTCGCCGCGTCTGATGCTGCCTGATGGCAAAGTGTATCTGATCTATCTACCGCTGGTGGTCTGCTTTTCTTTGCTGATGGTTTATGACTGGCGTGCCATGCCAGGCATCGCTTTGGCTATCTTTATCCGCTACTCAAACCGTGCCGGCAGCGAAGTCGACGTGATCTTGACGTTGCTGTATGTGGGATGTCTGAGCATTTGCTGGTGGGGCTATCGCTGCCAGTCCCAGCGCCGCTGGTGTGTCGGGCTCACCGAATTGAAGCTGGGTAAACACCGGCTGATCTGGTTGGTGCTGATGCCGCCGGTGCTGTTTATATTTGGTTTACAGCTGGTTATCGGCCTCGATTTGTTACCGGATGAACTCGGTATGCTTTCCGGTAGCGGGAATCATCTGCATGCCCTGATCAACTTCCAGGCTATCCTGATCGGTTGCCTGTCTTCCATGCAGCTGTTCTATTTCGTCTTGCGGATCGTGAAAAACCCCAAATTTGCCCGCGTACTGTTGGGAAGGATCCGCCGTCAGATGGCGCCGTCGGTCAAAAAGAGCGAGCTGCAACTGTGGCTGGCGGCGTTGATCGCCTTGGTGGTGGTGCTTGCTTACCACTCGGCAGATACCAACGCGATGCAGGTGCCCGACTACAGCCTGACGCTGTTATTGCCGGTGATGCTGTATAGCGCCATGCGTTTTGGTTACCTGTTCAACTGTATTATCTGGGCGGCAACCCTGTTGGTGCTGTTCTTTAACTATCCGGGCTATGTGCAGTGGGACAGCCTGCTGCATAACCTGACCATGATCTCGTCAATGATGCTGGCGTTCACCCTCAGTATTTTGCTGACCTCTGCGGTGCATACTCGCCAGCGCATGGACCATGCCAAGGCGCAAAACGCCTCGCTGAAAGATCCGGTTATCGGCTTACCCAACCTGCGTGCATTGAAGCGCGATCTGGCCAAGGTGCCGCGTTCTACGCTGTGCTTCCTGCGCATTTCCGAGCTGGATTTGCTCAGCCGGAACTATGGCATGCAGTTGCGCATCCGTTTCAAACAGAAGCTGGCGGGCAGCCTGCGCACGGTACTGGAGGAAGGGGAGGACGTCTATCATCTACCGGGGTACGATCTGGTGTTGCGGCTGAACGGTTCTGACGGTGAGGCCCGGGTGGCTAAAATCCAGAGTACGCTGGAGAAGTTTCGTCTGGTGTGGAACGGCCTACCGATCCATCCGCCGCTGGGGATGAGCTACTGCGGTGTCTATTCAGAAGTGGAACACTTGCATTTGCTGCTGGGGGAATTGAGCTCGTTGGCGGAAATGTCGCTGACCAGCGGCCGGCCTGAAAATGTGCAGAACGATCATCATGTGGTACAGGATGAAATCAAGCGCAAGGTCGCCTTGTTACACTGGGTGCAACGCTCGCTGGATAACGACGGTTTCATGTTGATGGCTCAACCGATTGTCGGGGTTCGCGGCGACTCTTACCACGAGATCCTGCTGCGTATGCTGGATGATGACGGTAACGTCATTCCCCCCAACGAATTTCTACCGGTGGTGCATGAGTTTGGTTTAGCTTACCAGTTGGATATGTGGGTACTGCGCCAAACCTTGCAGTTTATGGCGCTTCATCGCGCAGGTATGCCTAGCGCGCGCTTTGCCGTGAATCTGTCACCGTCCTCGTTGTGCCGCCCGAGCCTGTGCCAAGACGTGCGCGATGCCTTGCGGCAATACCAGATTGAGCCTTACCAACTGGTGCTGGAGGTGACGGAGTCTCATCTGGTGCAGGATGTGAAATATGCCAAGAACTCGCTGAAAGAGCTGCGTCAGTTAGGTTGCCGCATTGCCCTGGATGATTTTGGCACCGGCTATGCCACCTACGATCGCCTGAAGGAGCTGCATGTCGATATCTTGAAGATCGATGGCAGTTTTGTGCAGGACATGCTGACCAGCAAGGTGGATTACCAGATCATTTCGTCAATCTGTAAGGTGGCGCTGATGAGGAGGTTGTCGATTGTGGCGGAATACGTCGAGTCGGCCGAGCAGCGCGATGCGCTTAAAAGTCTGGGCGTGGATTATATGCAGGGCTACTTTATCGGTAAACCCCAGTTGTTGGCGTCTCTAGTGCCGATGGAGGCACTGCCGGAAGACGAAGAGTCTGACTGAGAGTATGCCCC
>NZ_JBKJYW010000155.1:0-13947 GCF_046715635.1 Serratia sp. (in: enterobacteria) | reverse complement strand
GAGGTGTAGTAATACATCACGCCGAACAGCAGGGAAGCGACGACGGAAAGTATGATGCCCTTGATCACCAGCGTTCCTGATTATTTACCCGTCGTCTTTCAAACTACAGCGTTGTTGACTGCGCTTGAAATCCATAGGGTATAGATTAAGATCCAGCGGCTACTCTAAGGTTATTTATCTCGAACAACAACGAATTACGCAGGACTGGACAACAACGGCCAAGCGGTTAGAATTACACCTGTGTATTTATCCAGGTAAAGGCGATGACAATCGATCTGTTTGAAGATGCGCTGCCGCCGCCCTGGCGCGAGGAGATTGCGCCGGGGGCGGTGGTGCTGCACGGCTTTGTTCGCGAGCACGGCCCGGAACTGCTTGCGGCGGTCAACGGTGTGGTAGCACAGGTGCCTTGGCGGCATATGACCACGCCGGGCGGTTTCACCATGTCGGTGGCGATGAGCTGGTGCGGTAACGGCTGGAACAGCGATAGCAATGGCTACCGTTATTCGCAACGCGATCCCGGTAGCGGCAAAAGTTGGCCAGAGATCCCGGCAATTCTGCTGGCATTGGCCGATGAAGCGGCCTTGCAGGCCGGGTTCGGTCATTACGTCCCGGACTCCTGCCTGATGAACCGCTACGATCCAGGCAGCAAGCTTTCGCTGCATCAAGATATTGACGAGCATGACTTTTCCGCGCCCATTGTTTCGGTATCGCTGGGGTTACCGGCCGTTTTTCAGTTTGGTGGCCTGCAACGCAGCGACAGAACGCGGCGCATCCCGCTGGCCCACGGCGACGTGGTGGTCTGGGGCGGCCCGTCGCGATTGTGCTTCCACGGCATCTTGCCGGTGAAAGAGGGCTATCATTCGCTGGTGGGGTCACACCGCATCAATATCACCCTGCGCAAGGCGCTTTAACGCGGGTTCCTGGCCCAAACTCGCCACCAGATAATCGATAAACACCCGTAGCTTAGGGGGCAGATGCTGAGTTGGGGCATACAGCAGCCACAGATCGCCATGATAACTGCTGAGGAAATTCCACTCTGGTAACACCTGCACAATCTCACCGCTGGCCAGTGCCTGGCGGGCGGTAAAGTAGGGCAGGCTGCCGATACCGATATGCTGTTTCACCGCATCCAGCCGAACCCCGGTGTGGTTGGCGGCATAGCGCCCCCGGACATTAATCGAAACCGTCTTGCCGTTGCGGCGAAAACGCCAGCGCGCGTCGCTGGGCGTCTCCCCCAGATAAATGCAGCTATGTTCCGTTAAGTCCCGCGGGTGCCGCGGCGTGCCCTGTTGGGCCAGGTAATGCGGAGTGGCGCATAGCAAATGTTCGATGGTCATCAACGGGCGGCCGATCAGGCCCGGTGACGGGCGGTCGGTAATGCGCAGCGCCAGATCGACCCGATCGTCGATCAAATCCATGTAGCGGTCTTCCAACCGCAGATGAACATCTACCTGTGGGTAACGGCGTAAGAACTCTGGCATATGTGGGTGCAGAACAAAGTGCCCGACGGCCTTCGGTACGCTGACGCTAATCGTGCCTTCCGGCTCTGAGCTGCCCTGGCCGCTGAGGGTCAACACTGAGTTGGCGGCATCCAGCATGCTGCGGCAGCGCTGAAACACGGCCTCGCCTTGTTCACTTAGGCGCAGTTTGCGGGTGGTGCGGTGCAACAGCCGTACGTTCAGCGCCTGTTCCAGCCGGGCAACGCTGCGGCTGGTGGCAGAAGGGGAACTGCCCAACTGACGGGCGGCGGCGGAGAAGCTGCCGCTGTCCACCACCTGAACAAAAACGGCCATTTCAACCAGTAGTGCGGTGGAAAGATTTGTGCTCACGGCGCAAAGGTCCATTGTAGTGAAGACGGATTATCAGCCGATTATGGCACGAATATAATAACGGCGTTAACCAGGAGAAAGCCCCATGACCGAACGACTTTATTATTATCACGATGATTTGCAGCTCCAGGCTCAGGTACTCGCCTGCACGGCGCAAGAGGATGGTAGCTACGCGGTGCAGTTGGATGCCACGCTGTTTCACCCACAGGGCGGCGGGCAGCCGAGCGATAGCGGCACGATCGGCGGTGTAGCGGTGTTACGAGTTGCCGCGCAGGGCGATCAACTGCTCCATTATCTGGCTGAGCCGTTGTCTTGTGGCCCGGTCACGCTGGAGATCGACGGGGAACAACGTCACTTGCATACCCGCTGGCATTCTGCCGGGCATCTGATTGGCTGGCTGGGGGAAAGCAAGGGCTGGCAGCCGGTGAAGGCGCACCACTGGCCGGGGGAAGGGCGCATTACCTTTGCACCGGGTACACAAGCAACAGAACTGGAACAGGAATATTTGCAACAACGGCTGACGGACTTGATTGCCGCCGACTTGCCGCGCAGGCAGCAGGAACAGCAAGGCGTCCGTCAGGTTGGGTTTGGCGAGCTCCCCGCTTATGGCTGCGGTGGCACCCATGTGCGCTCGCTGGCGGCATTGGGCAAGGTGCAGGTTACCGCCGTCAAGATGAAGAAAGGGCAATTGATTGTGCAGTATCAGGTGGATTGAAGGGGCGTGCAGGCGCGTCCAACCGTTGCTTGGCGCGTTACTGCTTTTTCCATCATTAGTTAGCTAAATTAGTTCGTTCAACTTCGTGCCGTTTTGGTTTGTTATCTAACCCATAACAAACCGACATAAAGAAGGCACGGCACCCATGTTTAATTTTCCTTTCAAGACGTTAACCAGCGGACTGGCAGTGGTATTAGGCGCAGCGGCTGCGGCGAGCCCGGCCATCGCGGCGGTGCAGGGTGGCACTCTGATCTACCTGGAGCAGCAGGCCCATACCAATCTGTATCCCCCTTCCGGCGGGTTTTATCCCAACGGCGGTATCCTTAACCAGATCACCGATAAGCTGACCTACCAGAACCCGAAAACGCTGGAGATCGAACCCTGGATCGCCGAGTCCTGGTCCAGCAACTCTGATAAAACGGAATATACCTTCAAACTCCGCCCCGGTGTGACCTTCTCCGACGGGACACCGCTGGATGCCAACGCGGTAGCCAAGAACTTTGATACCTATGGTCTAGGCAATAAAGCGCTGCGCTTGCCGGTTTCCGAGGTGATCAATAACTATGACCACAGTGAGGTCATCGATCCGCTGACGGTTAAATTCTATTTCAAACGCTCGTCCCCAGGCTTCCTGCAAGGTACGGCGACCATCGGCTCCGGGCTGGTATCGCTCACCACGTTGAACCGCCAATATGATGAACTGGGTGATGCACGCCATATCATCGGCTCTGGCCCGTTTGTGGTAAGCGGTGAAACTCTGGGGCGCGAGGTCGATCTCAGCGTACGCCAAGACTATCGCTGGGGACCGGCCAAGCTGGCTCAGCAAGGGCGGGCCAATCTGGATGCCATCAAGGTGATCGTCACCCCGGAAGACAGCGTACGAATTGGCGCGTTGCAGGCCGGACAGGCGGACTTTATTCGCCAGATCCAGGCTTACGATGAGAAGCAAACTCAGGATCAGGGCTTTACGATCTATGCCGCGCCAACCCGTGGAGTCAACGACAGCATTGCCTTCCGGCCAGACAATCCGCTGGTGGCCGACATTCGCGTACGGCAAGCGCTACTGCATGCCACCGATAGCAAACAGATCGTCGAGACGCTGTTCTCCGCCAACTATCCACCCGCCAAATCGGTGATTGCCTCCTCGGCGGCCGGTTTTGTCGATCTCTCTGAAAAATTGACTTTCGATCTGGCGAAGGCCAACCGCCTGCTGGATGACGCTGGTTGGCAAAAGGGCAGCGACGGCCTGCGCCAGAAAGACGGTAAGCAGCTGTTGTTAACGGTGTACGAGTCGCTGCCACAGCCGCAAAACAAGGCGGTATTGCAGTTGGTCTCGCAACAATGGGGCAAGGTGGGGGCACGGCTGAATATCCTGGCAGGCGATGCGGGCAGCCGGGTGGCGGATAACCTCGATCCACAGAAGACCCCGGCTTCGGTGGTCGAAGTGGGCCGTGCCGATCCCGATGTGATTAAAAGTCAGTTTTACCCCACCAATCGTGATGGCCTGTTGCAGCAGGGGGGCACCAGCCAGAACAGTAAATTCATCGATAACTCACTGAATCAACTGCTGCTGGGGATCGCCTCTGAGGTGGATCCAGCCAAGCGCCTACAGATCGCCGGTGAGGCTCAAAAGTATCTGCTGGATCAGGCCTATGTGATCCCGTTCTTTGAAGAGCCGCAGGTCTTTGCTGGAGCTCCCTATCTGAAAGGCGTCAACTTTGAAGCCGTGGGGCGGCCAAGCTTCTATGGCGCGTGGTTAGAGAAACGGTAACGCCATATTCGAGGAGACATAGATGCTGAAATACCTGAGTGGCCGAACCGGGCAGGCGTTGCTGGTGCTGTGGGCGGCATTCACCCTGTCGTTTATCTTGCTGCAGGTACTGCCCGGCGACGCGATCCTGATTAAATTCCAGAACCCGGATATGGGCCTTAGCCCGGATCAGATCGCCGATATGCGTGCCGCCTACGGTGCCGATGTGCCTCTGTGGCAGCAATATCTGCATACGTTGGGCAATTTCCTGCGCGGCGATTTGGGCTATTCGATCCAGAACGGTGTGCCGGTGAGTGACTTGCTGGCTGCCAACCTGCCCGCCACTCTGCAATTAGCGGTACTGGGTTTCACGCTGGCTTTGCTGTTGGCGCTGGTGATTGCTTTTATCTCCAATCTGATCGGCTTTGGCTGGTTAAAAGCGGCGCTGCAATCGCTGCCTGCGCTGTTTGTGTCAGTTCCTACCTTCTGGCTCGGCATTGTGTTGATCCAGATCTTTTCATTCCGGCTGAAGCTGGTGCCCATCATCAATCCAGGGGAGTGGGTTGGCCTGCTGTTGCCGATCGCCACCTTGGCGATCCCAATCTCTGCTCCGCTGGCGCAGATCCTGATCCGCAGCATCGATAGCGTGCAAACTCAGCCTTTTGTGGCGGTGGCACGAGCCAAAGGGGCTAGCCGCAGTGGGGTGCTGTGGCGACATGTGGCGCGTAACGCCATGCTGCCGGTGCTGACTATCGCGGGCATTTTGTTTGGCGAACTGATTGCCGGGGCGTTGATCACCGAAACCGTATTTGGCCGCAGTGGCCTGGGGCAATTGACGCAGCAGGCGGTAGTGAACCAGGACGTGGCGGTGTTACAGGCGGTGGTGATGATCTCTGCCGCCGCCTTTGTCTTCCTCAATCTGCTGGTCGATCTGCTGTTCCCACTGCTTGATCCCAGACTGACAACCTTTGCAGGAGCGACCCGATGAGCAGTCTTCCGTTGGAAAAATCCGTGATGCCGGAACGCGATCTGTCCGGTGGGGAAACTGAAGGGAGTTTACGTACAGCCAGGCACGTTCAGCGGCGTTATCCGCTTAGCCTGTGGCTGGCCTGGATCGTGCTGGCGATCGCTGTGCTATGGGCGATCGCACCGGAGATGTTTACTGCATACAGCGGCACGGAAGGGATTGCCGGAGCACAACGTCTGGCTCCCGGGGGTGAACACTGGCTAGGCACCGACCCACTGGGGCGCGATCTTTACGCTCGGATCGTGTATGGCGCATCACACACTTTATCCGCAGCGTTGGTGGCCGTGGCACTGGGGCTGGTTGTGGGGACGTCGCTGGGCGTGGTCGCCGGGGCTTTGGGCGGCATCGTCGATGATGTTGTGATGCGTTTGGTTGATGTTTTGCTATCGATCCCTGGGCTGCTGCTTTCCTTGAGCGTGATCATCCTATTGGGCTTCGGCACGTTGAACGCGGCGCTGGCGGTGGGGATCTCGTCGGTGGCCAACTTTGCGCGTCTGGCCCGTGCAGAAGTGCTGCGGGTGCGGCACAGCGATTACGTTGAAGCGGCCTACGGCAGCGGCGGGCATTTTTGGGCGGTGTTATGGCGGCATATTCTGCCTAATTCGCTGACCTCGGTGATTGCATTCTCCGCCCTACAGTTTGGCAATGCCATTCTGGCGATCGCCACCCTGAGCTTCCTGGGATACGGCACGCCACCGCCTACGCCGGAGTGGGGCTTGCTGATCGCCGAAGGGCGAAACTACATCTCAACGGCCTGGTGGCTGACTACCTTTCCCGGCCTGATGGTGGTTGCCGTGGTGCTGGCCGCCAACCGTATCAGCCATGCATTAGGGAACACACGCCGATGAACCTACAGACAACCGTTTCACCAGTACCCTTGCTGGAGCTGGATAACGTTTCCATCGCCTATCAGCAGGGCAACAGCAGCCAGCGGGTGGTACACAACGTTTCCTTCACCATTCAGCCGGGGGAAGTCGTCGCCCTGGTTGGGGAGTCAGGCTCGGGGAAAACCACCACGGCCCAGGCGATTATCGGCCTGCTGGCGGAGAATGGCCGCCTGGAGCAAGGGGCGATCCGGCTTAATGGCACCGATATTGCACACTGGTCACCGCGCCAGTGGGAGGCGGTGCGTGGTGCGCAGATAAGCCTGATCCCGCAAGATCCCGCCAGTTCGCTGAACCCGGTTAAAACCATCGGTGAGCAGGTTGCCGAGATCATCAACATTCATCAGCGCCTGCCCCGCAAGCTGGTGCAGCTTCGGGTGGTGGAGTTACTCACCCGTGTAGGGCTGACTCATCCTGAATTGCGCGTGCGCCAGTATCCGCATGAGCTTTCCGGCGGCATGAAACAGCGGGTACTGATTGCCATCGCCATGGCGTTACGGCCCGCGTTGATTATTGCCGATGAGCCGACCAGCGCGCTGGACGTGACGGTGCAAAAGCGCATTCTCGATCTGATCGACGAACTGCGTCAGGAGTTTGGCACGGCGGTACTGTTCGTCACCCACGATTTGGGCGTGGCGGCAGAACGGGCCGATCGGCTGCTGGTGTTTCGTCAGGGCAGGGTACAGGAACAGGGGCAAACGACAGAGGTATTGCAGGCACCAACGCACGAGTATACCCGCCGTTTGTTTGCCGATGCGCCTTCGCTGACCTCCGTCGCCCCACCAGCGATTGTCAGTAAGGCGGAACCGGCAATCGTCGTCAACGAACTGGTGAAGGATTTCCGTTTTGCTGGCAGAGGCGGGCAGGCATTCCGGGCGCTGGATGGCGTGTCCTTCAGCGTGCAGCGCGGCGCTACTCATGCGCTGGTCGGCGAGTCTGGTTCCGGTAAAACCACCTTGGCCCGCTGCCTGCTGGGTTTTCAGCGGCCAGATGCCGGGCAAATCATCATCGACGGCGTCGATTTTACCCGGCTGAAGGGCGAGGCGCTACGCCAGTTTCGGCGGCGTATCCAACTGGTCTATCAAAACCCCTTTGCTTCGCTCGATCCGGCACAAACCTTGTATCAGGCGATCGAAGAACCGTTGCTCAACTTTGAGCCTGTCGCCAAGGCTGAGCGTTACCGGCGGGTGCGGGAATTGTTTGAGCGAGTGGCTCTGCCTGCAGAACTCCTGACGCGTAAACCACGTGAACTTTCCGGTGGCCAGCGCCAACGGGTCGCCATCGCCCGTGCTCTGATACTGCAACCTCGGGTGCTGGTATTGGATGAGGCCACCTCGGCGTTGGACGTCACCGTGCAGGCGCAAATCCTGCGTTTATTGCAGCAACTGCAGCAAGAACTGGGGCTGACCTACCTGTTTATCTCGCACGATCTGGCGACGGTGCGGCAAATCTCGCACAGCGTCTCGGTGCTGTGCCGTGGGCAACAGGTGGATGCAGGCGCCACCGCCGAGGTATTTGCTCTACCGGGCAGTGACTATACCCGCCAATTGATTGCGGCCATTCCTGGCCGTGCAATGTACCAAACTTTGAAGGATGCCTCATGAGCGCTAAACGTCTCGGCTTTTTTACCCGCCTGCTGGATAACGGCAGTGCTCAGGAACGTTACCGACTGGCCACCGAGCAGATTGTTCATGCCGAACGCGCCGGGTTCGACACCGCTTGGGTCGCACAGCATCATTTTCATCAGGATGAGGGCGGGTTGCCTTCACCCCTGGTTTTTTTGGCTCAGGCTGCGGCGCACACCCGACACATTCGTTTGGGGACGGGAGTGATCACTTTGCCGATGGAATCTGCGGTTCGCGTGGCGGAAGATACGGCGGTGTTGGATCTGCTTTCCGGCGGCCGGTTGGAAGTAGGGCTGGCGGCAGGCGGAACCCCGTCTTCGTTTAGCGCTTTTGGTATTGATGCTGAGCGGCGCAATGCGGCGTTTAACGATAATTTACGCATTCTGTTGGACGCCTGGGGCGGTGAAGCACTCGGCAACGTAGCTAACCGCCTTTATCCGGCTGCTCCCCAACTGAAAAAACGCGTCTGGCAAGCCACCTTCTCGGTTGAAGGAGGGATCCGGGCCGGTAAGGCTGGGGATGGGCTGATGCTGTCACGTACTCAACCCAGGCCGCAAGCTGCCCCGGATACGTCACTCGATGAGCTGCAAAATCCGATTATTGACGCCTACCTTGCCGCGCTGCCGCCAGGGGTAGAGCCGCGCATCATGGGATCGCGTACCGCTTTTGTCACCGAAGATCAGAACCGTGCACGTGATTTTGCTGCACAGGGGCTTAGCCGTGGACTGGAGCGTTTACGCGCCAGTGGGCATCAGGTGCAGGATGAGTCGCTCGACGGTCTGATCCGCGCTTTTGACGTGCATCTAGGTACGCCAGAGCAGGTGATCGCCTCGTTGCAACGGGATAGTGCGCTGGCCCGCGTCACCGACTTGGCGTTTCAGGTGCACTCTATCGATCCGCCCCATGCCTATATTTTGCGCTCCATTGAGCTGATAGCTCGTGATGTCGCACCCGCATTAGGGTGGCAGCGACGTAACCCTGCCACGCTTCCTTATTCACATCACGCTGAGGAAAACGTATGACCGACACCCAGGATCTCCTGGCCAGACTGGCTGAAATCACCCCAAACTCCCCTTTGGCACAGGCCAGAGCGACACGACAGGCGGCCACCGAGGGGATTGAGGCCAGCTATCAGAGACTGTTTGCGCCACAGGATGTGGGAGGTTTCGGGATTGCGGAGCGCCTGTTGTTGGCGCAACGTATCAGCGAATGGCACGGCGATCGGCAGTTGGCGGCGCATTATGGCCAATTGCAGCAGACTCAGCCCGCAGACGGCCCACGCTTGCAGGCCGCATTGGATCATGCAGAACGCCTGGTCTTCAAGCCTGCCGGAGCAGAAGCCAAACACTTACAGGCCCTGCAACAGGCGGGGTGGTCGTTGGCTGACATTGTCACGCTTTCACAGCTGATTGCTTTTGTCAGTTTCCAGAGCCGTCTGTTGTTCGGCTATCGCTTGTTGTCCGGATTGCCGGTCGCGACCAGTGGCCATGCTCCTGTCCGAGCCTCTGCCTGGCGCACCGCGAGTCATACAGCCAGTGGCCGCCATGCGCCGCCTGCGTTTACCCGCCAGGAGCTGGGATGGGAGCCCTGGATTGCCGCCAAGCCGTTGGAGGCGTTTGATGAACCGGGAAAAGCCTTATTGACCAAGTTCGGCCACGCTGATTCTGACTATTTCCGATTGTTGGCGCGCGATCATGCCGTGTTGGAACAGCGAACCATCACGGATCGGGGCATTTTCTACACCTCAGGCGGTTTGGCTCGCAAGGATCGGGAGTTGGCAGCGGCAGTGGCCAGCAAGGTGAACGGTTGTATTTACTGTGCTTCGGTGCATGCGCGTAAAGCGGCGCAGTTATCCAAAAGGGTAGAAGAGGTGCAGCGTCTGCTGGATATCGCGCCTGGAAGGATCTTGAGTGAAGGGCAGGGTGAGGATTGGCGTACGCAGATAGACTTTGCCGCAGCGCTTTCGGCCACGCCACCGCAGGCCAATGCGGCTCAACTGCACGCGTTACGTGAACAAGGGTTGGGCGAACTGGAGCTGTTGGACCTGGTGCAGGCGACGGCCTTCTTTGCCTGGGCCAACCGGTTGATGCTCACACTCGGCGAGCCTTATGACGATTGAGTATTCCGGTGTTAAACAGCGGAATAATGCAGTGATTGGCTAGATCCCATTCGCTCAAACTAATGGTGTCATTTCTTCCTGAGCCATTCTGTCATATCATGAATCAAGCAGACCAGCTCGCTTGCGCCTATCGGATTGATCGGGTGATGGTGAGCCACTGAAGAGGATTCCGATGCGTAATATTTTCTCTAAGTTTTTCTCAAAATCAAAATCTGAAATCTCTCAAACGTCAACTGAGTCACTCGATTATGAAAAAATGATTCACCTTGATGCTGAAGATTTAGCGGAACAGGGTATGGTTGATGCCTACCAGCAATTGCTGCCTGAACTGAGCAAGTTCATTGAACACCCGACTGAACTATCAGAAATTTTGGATACTGATGTTCCTGAGTACAAAGTTCGATGTGGCGGGCAGGAATACCTTATCTACTCCGCTGAAGAACCGGGCACCGAAGAGGCTAGTTGGGCGCGCGCCACTTATTTTTTCTTCCTTATAGTGAATAAACAACTTACCGGTACGGGTGTGCAGTTTTACGCCATAAACGCAGGGAACGATTTAGGGGGACTTTTTCTTTCACCCGAGCAGGCATTGTCAGCGCAGGGCGTTATTCCTCGCAAGACTGACTGGCCGTATAGTCCCGAACTGAGTGATCCATGGTTCGGCCAGTTTCATTGAGCCGTCATCTAGAATTTGTCAAAAAATTCCAGAGTGCCGAGATTTTTATTTAAAAAACATAAATTATGCGTTTGAACTCGCGCTTAACCGATCAGTGCCCACTGATTTTGACCTTAAATTCTAAGCTGCAGCAGTTTTGAGGAGGTTTTCTCTATATTCATTGAACGTAACCGAACGGTGAACTCGTGTTGCTCGATTAAATAATGTAATAAGCTGACGTGGTAATTAGCTGAAGCGTTTTTCGGCGTAGGGTAATAGCTCGTTGATCCGACTGTTGGGCCAGCTCGGTAAACGAGTCAGTACATCGCGTAACCAGATGTAAGGGTCGTGACCGTTGAGTTTGGCCGTTTCCAGCAGGCTCAGGATTGACGCCATTCGCGGCCCCGCGCGCAACGATCCTGCAAAGAGCCAGTTCTTGCGGCGACCGGACGCATGCCGTTTTCACAGCGGTTATTGTCTATGGGGACGCGCCCATCGTCCAGGTAGCGCAGTAACGCAGGCCAGCGTTTCAAGGTGTAGTCCAGCACCTTGCGCAGCCCCGAGTTGGGGGCCGCCTGCGCTTGTTGCAACAACAACCATTGATGGAAGACTTCCAGCCGAGGTTTCGCATAGCGCCGTCGCCACTGACGGGCATTTTTCAGGGCCTCAACCCGTTGCCAGTCAATGCCTTTCATCAACCAGTCGGCCTGTTCTGGTGACAGTCTCCAGGCAACCTCGCCCTGCCTGGGCCAGATAAAATGGCCCTGATGAAGGCGGCGAAGGCACAACCAGACACCGTGTTTGTCCCAGCGTAAGACTTTGATGCGCGAGCGGGCCTGGTTGCAAAAGACAAAGGCGGCTTCGCCTTGCCAGGGTTGGTGCAAGTGGTCGGTAATGTATTGCGTCAGGGTACCGTTGGCGTCGAACAATTGAGGATGAAGGGGTTTATGGCAAAATAACCTTTTTCCACGATGCTGACTTGCGACCCGATTACTCAATGCCACTACCGAGCCGGAAGCCAAGCGCGGCCAAACAGAAGCAAGATTGACAGGACAAACTGTATCGCGAATGGCAACATCTAAAGAGATTAGGGCTTCAGTCAGTTAAAGAATATTTCAGGAATGGCGCTGACGGAGCGTTAATTCCACAAATGTTTCAGGCGAAAATTGACCCTTACACGCGAGGATTGAACAACTTCAGCGCCAACTTCTGGCTTGAGTTACCGTGAAGTAACTCCTGCGTTTAAGTTTAAGGCAGATTCCCTAGCTTGATTGCCTGCAAAACCCCTTTGACAAAATCATTCGCTGCATCTTTGGAATTGGCTACGCTAGGGTTTTCTACATTCATCTTGAAGAAATAGTGCTCATTCCTGATCAGTGCCTGTGCCTCAATGCTTCCACAGCCACTCTCTTCACAGGGTACTCGCCGGTAATACAAAGGATCGCTGGTAGAAAGAGAGAACTTCACAGCAGGAGGAGACTTTTTTTCAAACTCTATGGCTAACACTGGATGTTTTGCACTAAGTTCGTTAAAGGCCTGAATCGTTGCTTCTTGTGTTTGCAGACCCAGCCTTTGTATCCCAAGCAACCTGTCTGCTAATTTATTGCCTCCAGCACTACCCAGGGACTGACTCACCATTTTATTGTCTGTTAAGCTCATTTCCAGCGAGCCATCTGACCGCTTGTAATACAAACCCACACTGGTTTCATTACATGAAATTGATTCTAACTGATAACCCGATAGTGTTGTGACCGCTTGCCCAGATGAGTCTAAAAAGACCCCGAGCATCTGAGCGTGACAGTCTTTATCAATACTTTGATGCACTTCACTGGGAATGCCGAGATTCAATGAACCATTCTGTGCATAAGACGCACTTATGAATACAGGAAGAATATAAAAAATCACTCCCACGAAGAGAGCAGCCATTTCTTTTGACGTTCTAGTCCTTTGCATTATTCAATCACTCCTGTTTGGGGATGGCTCATGGATCTTGCGAATATCCATACAAACAGCATGACATGCCCGTCTGCGATTATCCTGCGATCGCGTAAATTATGTGATTCTCTTCACTCTTCCCGTGACTCAGACCATGCCCGTAGCCTGCTACCAGCTCAGTGGGAACGTGGTTGTAAAATGCGATTATCGAATCTTAGCGCAGGGAAGGGCTTTCCCCTCGGCTGCCCTGACAGAGTTTCTTTCCTGACTCGATGAGGGAACTGCAGGCCATGCCACAAATTTTAGATTTTGTGTCGTATCCCTGACGCCGCAGGGCTTTATTGATGGTGTTCTCACTCATGACTTTAAACATGTCGTGGTCGTTGGGTAAAATGAATTGACCGTGTCCTGATAGCTGTTGTATTTACTTGAGGACGGCAATGGACTGGGTTGAAAGCAGCACCAGGTGCGGGGGGTTTATCTTGGCGCCTCGCTCGGAATAGCGGATACCGGCAACAGGATCACGCGCATCAGGAATGGTCCAGAGCGCATTCTCAAAATCAATCTCCCCCGCGGGCAAAATGTAACTCGCTGGAGCGGACAAAGACATACAAGTTAAAATGCAGTGCTAGGCGGGTCAGCAATCGCCCGTTATCCTGATTAAGCCGGGCAAGGAAATTGGGCCGTTGGGGAAGAGGGAGAGCAGGGTAGTGGCGCTTTTTCGAGGTGGCAATGGCTCCGCTCAAGTCAAGCGCCGGATTATATTTAATCATCTGGTTCTGTATGGCATAGCGCATGATACTGACGATGCGCGGTTGGTAACCGCATGATGACCCCCCAGAAATCCTTTGTCTTCGGTGGCTTTGAGGACGTACAGAAAATCAGCCGTGGTGATTTTGGCAATGGACAGTTTTCCCAAAGACGGGAACAGAGACATTTCAAGGTTTCGCAATATACGGTTTGAATGCGTGCAAGACCAGGTACGGTTGTTGTTGTGTCAGGTGCGAGCTATCTCTTCCCGAGTAATGATCGCCTTTCTGGTCTGTTTTCATGACGCCGAGTTTGTCTCGGGTCATTACCTTATGTCAATTCGGCGCGTGAGTCGTCGCGTAGTTTTCTGGCCAGTGTTAAAGAGATGGCAGGGTAGGCATCAAAGACCCGTTTCCTCTCCGTCGTGGCGGTACTTGAAATACCAGTGTTTTGAACTGTTGGCATGGTACTGAAATGCAAAAAGCCCGCTTAGTTGCCTAAGCGGGCTTCTTAAAATTTGGCTCCTCTGACTGGACTCGAACCAGTGACATACGGATTAACAGTCCGCCGTTCTACCGACTGAACTACAGAGGAATCGTGTGAACGGGGCGAATAATAGCGGTGCCGATGGGGCTTGTAAAGCATGAAAATGCACAAA
>NZ_JBKJYW010000154.1:0-23573 GCF_046715635.1 Serratia sp. (in: enterobacteria) | reverse complement strand
TATGGTGAAAACGGCGATGAGCCTGACGCCGATCCTGGGCGCGATGAATTGAGCCTGGCGCTGATCGGCCTGGCACTGAGCAGGCGCATCCCCCTTTTCGCCATTTGCCGCGGTATGCAGGAGCTGGTGGTCGCGACTCAAGGCACGCTGCACCGCCGTTTATATGAGCAACCCGAGCTGCTAGAACACCGTGAAGATCACGACCTGCCACTGGAACAGCAATATGCCCCTGCTCACGAAGTGACCGTGCAAGACGGAGGATTGCTTACTCAGTTGCTGCCGGATTGCCACCGATTCTGGGTGAATTCCCTGCACGGCCAAGGGGCCAAAACCCTCGGCCCAAGCGTGCGTGTAGAAGCCTATGCCGCCGACGGCCTGGTAGAAGCCCTCAGCATTAGCGATCAGCCCTTTGCCTTAGGGGTGCAGTGGCATCCTGAATGGAACAGCGATGAATATGCCCTGTCCCGCCTGCTGTTTGAAGGATTTATCAACGCCTGCCAGCACTACCAAAAGGAAAAACGCCTATGAACGACGTCAGCTTGGCTCCGGGGAAACGCTTGTCGCAGATCCGCCAGCAGTTAGGGCTATCACAGCGCCGGGTAGCCGAACTGTCTGGCTTAACGCACAGCGCAATCAGCACCATTGAACAGGACAAGGTCAGCCCGGCCATCAGTACGCTGCAAAAGCTGCTGACAGTGTATGGGCTGTCGCTATCGGCTTTCTTTACCGAACCGGAACAGCCGCATGAGCCGCAGATCGTGATCGACCATGACCATCTGATCGAAATCGGCAGCCAGGGGGTTTCGATGAAGCTGATCCACAACGGCGACCCCAACCGCACCCTGGCAATGATGATCGAAACCTACGATCCGGGGACCACCACCGGTGAGCGGCTCAAACATCAGGGAGAAGAGATTGGCACCCTGCTGGAAGGCGAAGTGATGCTACAGGTCAATGGGCAAAGCTATCACCTACGAGCGGGACAGAGCTACGCCATCAACACCGCGATCCCTCATAGTTTCAGCAACACCTCGGCGCGCATTTGCCGAATTATCAGCGCACATACGCCGACGACATTCTGATTAACGGAGCAAGGTATGGACTTCCACCACCTAGAGTATTGGCAACAACGGGCACAGACCCTGAAGATTGAGAACCGGCTGTTTATCAATGGCCGCTACCTCCCAGCGGCCGAAGGGGAAACCTTTAGCATTCAGGATCCTGCCGGAGTTCGTGAACTGGCGCAGATGGCCCGTGGTAGTCACATCGATATCAATTTGGCCGTCAAAGCGGCACGCGAGGTGTTTGAACGTGGCGAGTGGTCGCAAGCCTCCCCCGCCAAACGCAAGGCGACGTTGTTCAAACTCGCCAGCCTGATGGAACAACATAGTGAAGAACTGGCCCTGCTGGAAACGCTGGATACCGGCAAGCCTATCCGCCACAGCCTGCGCGATGATATTCCAGGGGCGATCCGCTGTATCCGCTGGTATGCAGAAGCTATAGACAAGGTGTATGGCGAAATTGCCCCAACCGGCCATGATGCGCTGGCTCTGATCCAACGGGAGCCGATCGGCGTGGTTGGAGCCATCGTGCCGTGGAACTTTCCGCTGCTGTTAGCCTGCTGGAAGTTAGGCCCGGCACTGGCGGCGGGTAATAGTGTGGTGTTGAAACCTTCGGAAAAATCACCGCTCACGGCGGTTTATCTTGGCGCATTGGCGCAGCGGGCAGGGTTGCCGGATGGCGTCCTGAACATTATTCCTGGTTTCGGCCACGACGCGGGCAAGGCGTTGGCACTGCATAACGACGTAGATGCCCTCGCCTTTACCGGTTCCACCCAGGTGGCCAAGCAGTTGATGAAGTACGCCGGTGAATCCAACATGAAACGCGTGTGGCTGGAGGCCGGTGGCAAAAGTGCCAACATTATCTTCGCCGACTGCCCAGACCTGGATAAGGCGGCGCAGGGAGCCGCGGCTGGGATCTTCTATAACCAGGGCCAGGTATGCATTGCCGGTACGCGCCTGCTGGTAGAGGAAAGTATTCAGCAGGCCTTTTTACAGGCGTTGCACCAACACGCGGCGGCCTTTGCACCGGGCAACCCACTCGATCCACAAACGCTCATGGGCACGCTGATCGACCAACAACACTGCGAAAAAGTCACCAGCTATATCGAGCAGGGTTTGAGCCAGGGAGCCTCGCTGTTCCTTGATGGACGTGCCCATCCGCAAGGCGATCATCACGGCTATCTCGGCCCCACCATTCTCACTCAGGTTGATAACACGATGCACGTCGCACGGGACGAGATTTTTGGCCCGGTATTGGCCGTCACGACCTTCAACGGTGAGCAACAGGCTCTGGCATTGGCTAACGACAGCGAATATGGGCTGGGCGCGGCCGTCTGGACCCGAGATCTGTCACGAGCACATCGTATGGCCCGCCAGTTGAAGGCGGGCACCGTGTTCGTCAACAACTACAATGACGGCGATATGACCGTACCGTTCGGCGGCTACAAGCAAAGCGGTAACGGCCGCGATAAGTCGCTGCATGCGCTGGATAAATTTACCGAACTGAAAACCACCTGGATTTCACTGGAATAAGGAATTGATGATGACTGAACACGTGAAAAGCTACTATGCGGCAACGGCCAATGACCATCAGCCTTATCCGCAGTTGAATGAATCAATCGACTGTGACGTCTGTATCGTGGGGGGCGGCTACACCGGTCTGTCATCGGCACTGTTCCTGGTTGAAGCCGGTTATAACGTGGTGCTGCTGGAGTCTGCCCGCATCGGCTTTGGTGCCAGCGGCCGCAACGGTGGCCAACTGGTCAACTCCTACAGCCGTGACATCGATGTGATTGAAAGTCGTTACGGCGCAGAAAGCGCCAAGGTACTGGGTAGCATGATGTTTGAAGGCGCAGAAATCATCCGCAGCCGCATCAAACGCTATGCCATTGACTGCGACTATCGCCCCGGCGGGATCTTCGCCGCGCTTAACAATAAGCAGTACCACGCGCTGATCGATCAAAAGCAACATTGGGAGCGTTACGGCAATACGCAACTTGAACTGTTGGATGCCGACCGTATCCGCCAAGAGGTCAGCAGCGATCGCTATGTTGGCGCGTTGCTCGATCACAGCGGCGGCCATATTCACCCGCTCAACCTGGCATTAGGTGAGGCCGAAGCCATTCGCCTGCAAGGAGGACGGATCTTCGAACAGTCCGCAGTCACCAATATCCGTCACGGAGAACCAGCGGTGGTCAGCACCGCCAACGGCCAAGTCACCGCTCGTTACGTGATCGTAGCCGGGAATGCCTACCTGGGCGATAAACTGGAGCCAAGGCTGGCCAAACGCAGTATGCCGTGCGGGACTCAAGTGGTTACCACCGAGCCCTTGGCTCCAGAAGTGGCAGCCTCACTGATCCCACAAAACTATTGTGTTGAAGATTGCAATTACCTGCTGGATTATTACCGTTTAACCGGCGATAACCGGCTGCTGTACGGCGGTGGCGTGGTCTATGGCGCCCGCGATCCGGATGATATCGATAATCTGATCCGCCCTAAGCTGCTGAAAACCTTCCCGCAATTGAAAGGCGTACGCCTTGATTACCGCTGGACCGGGAATTTCTTGCTGACGCTGTCGCGTATGCCACAGTTTGGCCGGTTGGAAAATAATGTCTACTACATGCAAGGCTATAGCGGACACGGCGTGACCTGCACCCATCTGGCGGGCAAGCTGATTGCAGAGCTGATGCGTGGCGATGCGGAGCGTTTTGACGCCTTCGCCAAACTGCCACACCTGCCGTTCTTTGGCGGCCGCAATCTGCAAATCCCTTTCACCGCCATCGGCGCTGCCTACTACACCCTGCGCGATCGAATTGGGGTTTAATGTAACGCTGCCTCAGCACAAACCTGCTGCTTAAATGGATACATTTTTCTAACTAGGCTGATTCTTAGCAATCGGACTAGTTAGAACCTTTGTTTAGCAAAAATATCAGTAAGTTAGCCACATTAATTTTTATTAATTGTTATTTAATAATTTACAGCCCATTCACTTAATATTAATAACTGCCGTCACCAATTAGAGCGTATTTTAAACTACAGTTTGTTGATTGCACTATATTTTATATCGTTTCCTTGTTGCCCATTCGCCAAAAAAACAATATTATAAGACTTAGGATTAACGTTATTTAAGTTAATCAAACTGTCTGACATGGAGTGAATCAACATGACAAAGCCCCAATACCTCATTGAAGGAGATGTCCTTTTCTGCCCCAATAGCGTCGGTTTTTATCATCAGGAACTTCAGGAAGAAATCGTCACCATCTCCTCTTCTGCAGCTCGACTTTTCTCCTTTCTTATTAAAAATAAAGGAGAAATTGTTGAGAGGGAAGTGCTTCTGCAAAGAGTGTGGGATGATTACGGTCTACAGGCCAGCAATAACAATCTCAACCAATGCCTGAGCACGCTACGGCGGATCATCAAGAGTATGGGCATTGATAAAAACATCATAGAAACCATACCAAAAGTAGGGTTAAGAATAGCCAGCGATGTGGCCATTGAAGAGATCTCAATTAATCAGGGTGAACCTGAATTATCCTGTAAAAAGAAAAAGAATTTTCTGGGCAAAGTTAAAATCACTTACGTTTTAATTGCGCTAGTGATTATATTATCGGTGACTACCGTGGTGCATATATTTCATATCTATAAGCAGTATTACCAACCCGATACAAACTATACCGCTATGACGTGGAACGATGCGGTCTGCGAGCTAGCAGCATACCCGTCAATAGATACTATGCCTAAGCTTTCCTCCTTTGTTAACACAGGCAGTCACCTATTAAAAAGAGAGCTGGTCAGCTCTCTGAAACTGTAGGCATTCTCGCCAATTAGGGGGCGCTGTATGCTGCGCCCGCTGGATAACCAATAGACTCTAGCTCACATCGCTACGCCGATACAGCGCAACACCTACGGCTAACACGCCAAGCATGCCGGCACAGCTACGATTTACCCAGCGCATCACGTTAGCCGAGAACTTACGCATCGCATGGCGGCCACCGTAGGCGTAGATCGTCATCATCACGCAGTCGATCAACGCGCTGACCAGTGCCAGGATCAGGTATTGCATGGCGATTGGCTTTTCTGGCTGAATAAACTGCGGCAGAAAGGCCGAGAAAAACAGCAGGCCCTTAGGATTGGACAAACCAACCATCAGGGAGCGCAGGAATGCCGTTTTGCCGGTCGCAGCAGCGGCGCTAGCGCTTACCGCTAAAGCCTTTACCGGCGCTCGCCACAGCACCCAGGCCAGGTAGACCAGATATAAAGCACCACCCCACTTCACCACGGCAAACAGCTGCTCAGAGGCTTGCAACAACGCCCCCAGCCCGCAACCGACGGCGCCGATGAGCAACAAATCGGCCAATACCGCCCCCAGGAAACCGTAACTGGCAATACGCATACCGTGGATTGCACCATTGTTTAGCGCCAATAGCATGGAAGGGCCAGGCGTCACCATTACCGCACTGACGGCAATCACGTAAAGCAAAAGCGTAGTTAACTCCATCAACAACTCCAGATAAATGTAAAACTCTCTGCACCGCTGCATCGCAATACGACAACATCGCTATGGGTGGGGAATATAGGGGATCTGCCCAATGTGATTCAAGTCACATTCTGTTTGGTACGGGGTGATGGAGCAAGAAATCCCCCCTAAAGGCATCAACTCAACAAAAAACAACCAGCATGCGCACTTATTGCTCACAAATAACGAACAAATTCACAAAACGTATGGATAAAGCAAAATGCATACAAATTAATTAACTATAATGTTGCAATAATGCAGCAATTTATTGATGAACTCTCGTCTCAAAAAACATATAGTAATGACAGATTAGTGATCAACGATTTCCCTGGTGTTGTTGTGTTTGCCCCTCATTTTTTGCGGGGCTTTTTTCTGCCCCTCGTCCCCACTTGTTACCCCCTTACAAGCTCGCTGCTAGCTACATCCCGACAAGTGGTTTACCAATCTATGTGGAGCTATAACCGAGCGATAAAGGTACACTGAACTCCTCCTACCTCTACCCGGTGAAAAAGATGTCTTTCTTCGATGCCTTTAAGCTATTCGGTGATGCCCCTGTTAACGTCACCTGCCCTGAATGTGCAAAAAGTTCGCCGCAAAATCGCAGTAAGGTGAAAAAAAACGTCACGCTTATCTGCCCCCACTGCGGACATTATTTCCGTAAACGCGAAGATTGAGAGTGCCAGGCACGAACAGCGTCGGCCGGGATAGCGTGTGAATGGCGGCGAAAAAATCGCTATCAATGGGTTCGATAGCGGCAAAGACCACACGGGACTTCGTAACGTTGTTTGAATGGATATGGCATACACGACCATTAGACCCATGAACAGTGAATGGGTGATGCCCACCCTCTTCATTTAGAAATTTATCTCGGAATTTCCACTCCGGCCGACACCGCGACTATCAACTCCCAGCCTCTGACGCTCAACCAGGTTGGAAGGTAATCACTGTTTGTTTGAATTGCTGGTAGGTATCGTCGTCATATGGCGCAGGGATGTCAGCATTTTTGATGGCTTTTATCGCAGCTTCACACAGCGGAAGATAGCCGTTTCCCTGCAGGTCATATACCTTCCCGTCTTTAGACATCTTGATGTTTACATCACAGGTTTTACCGAGATAGTCATCCTTGATAAAAAACTTCCATTGAATGGCTGCCCGAATTTCACGAATGTACCGTAGCGGTTTATCAACGAACGGTGCCACTTCCGTTGGCTTTAGCTCGATGGGTTTGGTGCTGGTGCTTTTGTGGGGGCTACAGGCCGAGGCAAACAACAGACTGAGAAGACAAACAGAGGCAAGTTTTTTCATGTCTAAATTCCTTTTTTAATGTTTGCATTGAATGTAACAGAAGTAGCTCTCGCGATAGCATTTGAAGTTGATTTTTGGGCTGACTGCATTGCAATGGACATCGGGAGAACCCAAGAGATTTAAAAACTCCAACTGGCTGAAATCGTAGGGGCGCTGCATGCTGCGCCCGTTTGGGTTATCAACAGGTTAGCTAGTTTCGAACAGTTTGACCGTTAAAAACCCAACAATATTGTCACTTTGTCGCCAATCTAAAGGGATTTAAAATTCCTTGTTTTCTGAGCTGCCTGTACGGCAGTGAACACTAAGGCAGCAAGCCAGCTCCGTTTTGACGGTTTCTAAGCTGCCTGTACGGCAGTGAACGTCAACGGCAGTCTGGATACCTTCGGCTTCCATTTCTAAGCTGCCTGTACGGCAGTGAACTTGGTTATCTCTAAACGCCGAGATGGCGCTAATTTCTAAGCTGCCTGTACGGCAGTGAACTGTTTTATCCTATCTCTAATTCCCTGTTAATTAAACAATAAGCTTTAAACTTGCCAGAAAACCCTTTTTGCACCGACTTATCATCTTACCCACAAAATCAATAAGTTATAAACACCACCAAAATTAGGGTTAAGCCAGTGTAGAAATTGTCAGATAGGTTCCTAGGAAATCAGTTTCTCATCTGGATATGAGCCATAATGTCATTCACCGCATCGTCAAGTGTTCTGTGGTTGACGATCATAACAATGGGGCAGTTTATTTTTTCCAGCCATTGCTGATGCCGGACAGCATTTCTACTGACCTCAATTGATGTCTCATACGCTGCAGCCCATTCAACAAACTCCCTGTATCGCTCATATTGATCACCGCCGGGCAAAATGGCATCCCCGAATCTCATTAACTCTCTGTGTCGGATACGTTCAAGACGAGTTTTATTTTCTACGTATACATAGACCACAAGCTCAAAAAATGGGATAAACATGTCGCCCCAGCCACATAGCGAGCCACTCAGTATCCACTGTCTGTGTGATGCCAATGCAATTGACAGGCGCCGTTGTCTTTCTTGAGTTTCATACGCCACGGTATAGGGCGGCGATGTGTCGCGCCAATAGAAATCATCGGAATCAAAATGTTGGCAATCAATTCGTTCAGCCAATCGACTTGCGATTGATGTCGTCCCCACCCCAGAGGCCCCCAAAATGTGTATTCTGTTTATTTGCGGCATAAAAGGGTGCTGATTTTTAAGTATTCTGGCCATTAAACTATTTAGCCCTTAACTTTCATGATGTTTACGATATCAGGTTTGCTTGCGCATCAGTCAAATAGCAATATTATCCATTCGATACCTTATGCCGCAATCGGTCCTCCGCTCACCATACGGCAGTGAACTGCCATATTCTGTGATGTGGGATGTCGCTACATTTCTAAGCTGCCTATACGGCAGTGAACCTCCGTGTGGATCGGCTGGCGCAATGACTATATTTTCTAAGCTGCCTGTACGGCAGTGAACACTACAAAAGAGGTGTGGATGTGGGTTGGTATTTTCTAAGCTGCCTATACGGCAGTGAACCCTGCGGTAAGCCACTCAACTACGGCGTTCGTTTTCTAAGCTGCCTATACGGCAGTGAACGCAATGCGTTGCTGTTCCACTGCGCTCTCCCTTTTCTAAGCTGCCTATACGGCAGTGAACTCTTGTTTGATTGGTGCGTCATGCCCGTCTCCTTTCTAAGCTGCCTATACGGCAGTGAACCCGTCGGCGGCTCCCTGTACCTGCGCGGCACCTTTCTAAGCTGCCTATACGGCAGTGAACGCTGGTTTTCTGCCAAGCTTCGGCGTCGGACATTTCTAAGCTGCCTATACGGCAGTGAACTCGCGAGCAAATCTGTTCCTGGTGCCGGTGATTTTCTAAGCTGCCTATACGGCAGTGAACGATATCCGCCATTGCCGTGTCGAACGGTTCCATTTCTAAGCTGCCTATACGGCAGTGAACCAACTCCAGTGCTGGTGCCGGGTTCTGTAACTTTTCTAAGCTGCCTATACGGCAGTGAACGGTGCAACAGAACGAAATCCTGCTGTTGCACATTTCTAAGCTGCCTATACGGCAGTGAACATAACGATAGTATAGCGGCGCGGATACCGTTTTTTCTAAGCTGCCTATACGGCAGTGAACTGTAACCAAATAACCAGTTTTTCAGGGTCTGTTTTCTAAGCTGCCTATACGGCAGTGAACTGTTACATGCCAGCGATAACTAACTGTTAATAAAATCGAATCCAGCCGCCCCACCCAAAAACCCTTTTCTAAACATGACTGACGCCAACCTTTAAAATCAATAAGTTAGAATCAGTCATTAAATTAGGGTTAAAACCACGGGATGGTTGCCGTTGCGCTCAGACCATAAGCACTAAATACCCCCTCTGTTGCGTTATCGCAAATCTTGCCCTGTTCGATAAACAACAAAAAGGTCTGCTCGCTGGATAGGCTTTTTAAACGGATAAATGGCAACGCTGAACGTTCTTCAACGGAGTCAGGGATACGCAGCCGAGCCTCTTCTTCAGTTACCCATCCCTTGCGAACAGAACGACGACGTAATCTCTCGGCGCTGCTTTTGATCTGCGCGCGTCGCACTGTACGATATTTCACATTGGCGGGTACTTGCAGGATTTCGCTACATTCCGTGTAATCCCGTAGCCCTTTACGCCAAGGTAAAGTTTCAAAGGCCGTGAGCACCGCTAGAGGGGCATGTAGCCGTAATCTATCGCCCAGTGTTTTACCGGCAGAGGGAAAACTGACGCCTATCTTTCCCTGCCCTTCGCTGCCCAATGCCCTATGCAACTTGGCAAAGAGTGCTTCCAGTAATACCGTCGTCGTGAATTCCGGATCCGGCAGCACGCGAATCTCGAGGTAATGATCCATACGTCGCCCCTTTATTCGCCTTTCTCGCCAAATACGCCGCCACGGATCAGAATGGCCATGACATAGTGTTGTTGCTCCACTTCTGGCACCTTCCCTTTAGTCACCCAATTATCCAGCAGCGTATAAAAATCCATTTTTTGTTTCGGCTGACGATAGGCTTGCCCCCGGCTAGTCACTGAGCCATAGGGTTCCACCGCAATTGGCCCTAACGCCAACTCACTCGCGTCGGGGTACCAACTATCGACGGTACGCAACGCATTGCCGATTTTCTGCGAGTGCATGGCAGCAATATCCCCCACCTGGTACAGCACCTTACTTTTCTTACTATTGCTATCCAACACCAGTTCCTGCGATGGGAAAATCTCTTGTCCTTTGCCCAATCGCACACAGGCTTCCACGCTAAAGAAAGCAAAACCGTCCCCTGCCAAGCCTTGCTCAATTTCCTTGGCCAACTCCGCTAAATCGCCTTTCGGTTGGCTAAACGTACGCAGGCTGTAATCACTGGCGTTAAATTGCCAAGTTTTCTCTTTCCCCTTTACGGTAATAGCAATCTCATCGGCACCAACACGGTTGCGCCATAAGAAGCGACCATTTGCCAGATTCTCAGCATAACGCCCGGCCAGTTCTTTAAACCCATGCTCTTTGATATAACCTTGGATCACCTTCGCCAATTCGGCTTGGTAATCCTGATCGTTACATACCGAAGGCTGCGATAAATTACCCAACACACGCAGGGTAAAGCTGACTTTCAAGGTATCAGTGTCGAACGGCAATGCTGCAACATCCACACGTTGCAAGTTGGGCTTTTGGATTTCGGCATCCAGTTTAGCCGGATCGCTGGCAATCGCATTTTTCAAACGATTGGAAATCGTGCCACGCACCGCTTTCTCTTGGATCGCAATCGGCGTCCATTCAGGTTGTTGCCAGTTACCCGCAAACATAATGGCATCGGAGTTTGCCAATTTACGTTCGAAAGCCAGGACAGATGCAGTCTTTACAGTAGCCATATGAATAATCCTTTAAGTTAATCTTCTTCGTTAAATTGATAGTCTTCCGTGATGACCGGCACCGCACTGCGGCATAGGTAGTCATCGCCTTGATGATGGTACCCTCGGGATGTTCTTGATGATGAAGCTCATGCAACTGCCGCATGGCGACCGATAGTGTTTCCGCCACGCTATCCAGTACCGTACTTTTCCGCTGGTTTGCCGGTTGCACCGCAATCAACTGTGCACGGCGCAATACCGCGACGTTTTGCAGTTTTGCCACCCGCTGAGCGACAAACGCCTCATGCGCAGCTTTAAAATCTTTCGCACCTTGTATATCGTGCGGTACGGCATCGTTCTCATCAAACCAGGCACAACAGATATTTAATGGCGTATCTGGCTGGCCACACACTTGCTGATAATCCTCCCGGCCCGCTTTATAGGCATTAAACAACGCCTGAACCAGCGCAGGGGGTAAAGTAGCGGAAGAGAGCAGCACGCGGGAACCTAACATCCCCGCCCAGTTGACCAGGCGACATAACGCGGGAAGATCGGCAATATCAAAATCGTCCGGTTCATCCAACACCAGATCGGCAGTCAACAGGCGCAACATCGGTGCGATTTGCCTGCCACCGCGCACACCTTCGGTCGCACCGATCAGATGATCGATAGTGGTCACTAATACCGGCGCACTCAACAACTTGTGCAAGTTGCCACTACCTTGCAGCCAACGGCTTAAACGCCCATCGTCCAGACTACCACCGTAGCTGACATAGTTATGTTCCGCGAACAACTCCTCTGCCGAGGCACTGCCTGTACCACGCAGTTCAGCTTTATCATTATTGAGTTGATGCAGTTCCCGCACCGCAGCAGAACCCACCAATACGGCTAGATCGTCATCATCCAGCATTAATCTGGTTTTAAGCGCATCGCCAGTTTGCAAGGTTAAAGTGCGAAGCCCCAAAGCAACGGAAAAGCGGCAGCCTGACTTTTCATCGGCCAAGCCATACATAATTCGCGCATTAGCAAACGTTTTGCCGCAGCCTGTAGAAGCCATGTTAACGCCAAAGAAACCTTGCTTAACCGATTGTTCACGCGCGGCACACGCAAGATCATAAGCTTTATCCTGCCAACGGAATTGCTCTGTCTTACTACGCTGTTTGAAACCTTTATGACGTGTGATTGCCGGTAATGTGGTTCGGATATGCGGCAAACTACGCCCCAATAACAGCGCGTTCTGCCCCACACCGATATTGTGCTCATCCAGTTGTTGCTTCAACCCACCCGTTTGGCGATCGGTATTGGCATACGCTTGATAATCGGCATCTTGCCAACCTTCCGTCGGCGCTAAGGATGAATAATGATGATCTGCCAACATCAGCACTAAACGCGCCATATGGCTGGTGAAACGTTGATCCAATACACCAAATTGCATCAATGAGGGTAATTGCAATGCGCGTTGGGCAAATTTGCGCGCTTTTTCCCGCCAGATAGCACTGCGCATTGGTGTGCCATGCGGGAAACCCCATACCGCACGGTGTTCATCGGCTGTCCACCCTTCAATTAGGCTGTTGGTGGAGTTCCACTCTGCAACCAATTGTGTTGTTAACCAGCCATCCATATCCTTTAACTCTGGCGGACTCCCACTTTCCTGCTCCTTGTTAGGGTAAGCAGGCAAACGGTGATGAGAGACAATCAACCAGGCAATGATTGTTGCCAGCGGTGGCAAAGAGAGAAATGGATTGATAAAAGCGTCAACGGAGTCCTTGACCAGTGCGGTTATCATCTGGCTTTCATCGCTCTCGTCGATCGCTGCCAACGCCGTTATCCATTGTTTATCGCTGCGTTTTCCAACCCAGGCACAAAACAGCCTCAATGAAACCCATTCATGCCGATAGGGTTGAAAATGTTTACCTTTGCCACGTAATCCATGCTGGAATAAGAGATTAGCCTTACCGAAATCATGAAAAAGCCCGGCGATCCCCGCCATCAACGCAATCGCTTCTACGCTATGCCAGCTATTTTCATCCTGACTACGCAGCACATCGCGCTCGGTTATATTGGTCGGCACCGAGCCCTCCGAGTTAAAACGCCGAAGATTGCCCACGATCCATAGCAGTTCGGTCTGATTACCGCCTTTTATCCAGTGACAAGCCACCGCTGTATTGCGCCTGGCGGTTTTACGCAGCAGTTTTCTCAGCGTGTTCAGCCCTTCCAGGGTTATCGCCGTCTGCCAGGTTCTATCACCTTTGCGTTCGGCGAACTGATCTAAAATGCGGCGCGTCTCTACTAATGCCTTTTTATTGCATTGGGCAATCAGCAAAATATTCATTTGCCCACCAGCGACAAGCTTTCTGCTGTTTCCTTGAGGGTATCAATCATCACGTCCAATGCATCCGCCTGCTGAAATCCACGCAGGCAGCGCTGGCGAAATTCCTGCTCGTCTTCCCCAGCCATTGCAGCAATAAAGGCCTGCGGTAGGATTAACGCGTCCTTAATCAGATCGGCGATATCAAATACCAGGCCACCGCGTCGGGTTTTGCCATGCAGTATCGACAATCCATGTGGCAAACCAATGACCCAAGCCGCTGTGGCACCAAGCCCATAGGCCAGATAGTTACCGTGATCTAAAAAACGGTTGGCGATATCGATCCCGCCGCCACGCTTGGCCCTGCTGAATTCGCCGTAATTCACACCGTTAGCCGCCAGTTTATAGAGCGCTTTGGTCATAACGGCCTCTTGCACCAAGACATCGTTGCTATTTTGGCAGGCAGATAAACGCTGCATAAAACTGTCCAACACCGCATTAAGTCGCGCCGCATCAATATCGAATGCCTGTTCGCGCTGCATGCGTGCCGAAAGCCAATGAGTGCGGATCTGAGCGATACGTTGCTGTTGAAAAGCAATAGCCGCCGCCAGGCGCTTGTCATCATCAAACCAGAAGCTGACCCAGTGCTGTAAATATTCGGTAGGCCGGTATTCGCTTTGCGAAGTTAGCCAAGAGACATCCACCTCAACCTCATTGGCAGCAAACAAAGGGGTACCACCACCGCCACAGAACCCAACTAAAACCCCCGCTTTCGCAAACTCACGCATTGCCGCTTGAGTAACAGAAGTGCCCGTCCCCAACATTACCGCAGTGGTATTGGCGATCGGGATGTTCCAGTACAAAGATTGCTTACCTTCATCCGTGACGTACTCCACCCTACCGCCGTTAACCAGGATCCGGCAATGCTGCAGGTAGTAGAGATTCGCACGCTTTGAATGCAGAATTGTTTTTAAATCGGAAGGCGAAAATTGATTTTGCATTAAAATTAAAACATCCCTGTTTTATGCCATAGACCATCCCGATCGTGATTATCTATGACAGAGGTCAACGCGATATTGTTGTTTTAGCATAATTCACCCATTAGATAGAGTGATTGGTGTTAGATTTTCATTTAATTCTTATCAATTATGAATCATAAGGATAGATACAAATTATGAATAATTTATATAAACCACCTTAATAATAAAAGCAAACTTGATTGGATATCAGGAACGCCAAACCCAGTGATAAAGAGTACAAGCTGTATGATGGTAACGAACTCCACCTATTGGTCAAAACCCAACGGAGCCAAATAGTGGCGTATGAAGTATCGCATCTATGGCAAAGAGAAGAAACTGGCTATCGGTGTTTATCCTGAAGTCTCATTGGCACACGCACGTATCGAACGAGAAAATGCCCGTAAACTGCTCGCAGAGGGCAAAGATCCTAGCACGCTGAAACGGACCACTCGAATTTGTGAGAAACGGCATCATGAAGATACTTTTGAAGCTATCGCCGTGGAGTGGTTTACCTACAAATCACAGCAGTCCGGTGCTTGGGTGGCAACTCATGCATACGATGTCAAATCGGGGCTGGTCAATGATGTATTTCCCCACATTGGCAAAATTCCCATTCGGGATATTACTCCCAGGCTATTGCTGGATGTATTGCGGCGGATGGAAAAACGTTGGGTGTTTGTTCGCTTGCGTAAAGTACGCCAGCAATGCCATCAAATTTTTGTTTACGCCATCGCGCTTGAACTGGTCAATTCCAACCCGGCCAGTGATTTGGCCAAACTGCTCAAAACTCCGGTCTCTGATAACCTGCCGCATGTGAAAGAAGAAGAGTTATCAGAGTTTCTTCGCGCACTGTCAACCTATAAGGCAAACCCGATATTGCAGATTGCCACTAAAATATTACTGCTGACTGGAGTCCGTACCATGGAGATACGACTGGCAGAAAGGGGAGAGTTTGACTGGGAAAATGCGGTGTGGGTCATACCAGCAGAAAAGATGAAAATGCCACGGCCTCACCTGATTCCGCTACCTCGGAGTACCAGGCATGAAATGCCGTCTCATCGACCTAGAAAGTGAGTGATCAGATCCTGATTGCCGCCAAGAGGTCGATTTATTCAACAAAGCTACTCGACAAATAAATATGTTTATTTCTAATGAATTGATTTTAAATATATTTATTTAAATCATCCTTAGTGATAGGTGTGATTAGCATTACATGTATCTTTCCCCAAACACCTGCGTACTACAATTTTGACATCTATTTACATCGCTACCCATTGTTTAACAAGTGAAAACTATTTTAATAACTCACCATCGCTATAGCGTTTTCTATCACCTGTTCACTCGGTGCCGTGCCCGACTAGGCACGGTTGAATTAGCATGCGAGCCTGCTTCGATGACTGTCTCGCATCGCTATTTGCCATTTTGTGGAGAAAAATAATGTCAGGAAATCCTACCATTCCCAGGATTAACGGTATTTCTCGTCGCCGTCTGCTGGGCTATGTTGGCAAAGGTCTGGTCAGTACCTTGATGAGCCCGCTACCACTCGGTGCCTTTGCCGCCGAACAAACGTCGTCTACCGCCTCATTTGTTTTTTGGGGAAATGCAGCAGGTAATACTCTTCGCTATCGTCACAACCGGTGGAAAAGATCCGCCAATCGCAGCAGCGTAATGCGCGTCCGGGTAATGCCTCTAATTGTTTGAATCTGATGCACAATACGGGATTTTTAAGTTTACTCATGGCCAACGTTAATGCTCATTGTCCCCATTGTGGTTCTGCTCTGGTTTATCGCCATGGTCAAAACCCTAAAGGCCAAAGCCGTTTCCGCTGCCGTGAGTGCCTATGCGTATTCCCGCTAACCTACACCTATCAGGCAAGAAAGCAGGTGTTAACGAGCAAATCGTTGATATAGCCTTCAACGGGCGGGTGTTCGGGATACGGTAAGAACGCTAAAAGTCGGTATCAACACTGTCTCCGCACTTTAAAAAACTCATGCCGAAGCGAATAGTCGAAAGCACTGCGTGTGATGTTGTGCTGTTTGCAGAATTGAGATTGGTTAAGCCCAGATTGTCGCTGTGCTGCAAAGAGCTGACGCCATTCGTCGGGAGTACGAGGGTTGTTTTTCGCCATATTACCTCTCATCTTCGGTTAATTTGAAAGACAAGAGCATGATGTCTCATCACGTTAAGCGGAAGGTGCGGTACCAGTGACGCTCACAAAGCTCTGGCATATCGGTGGCACTGATATTCTGGTAGGCCAAGCTGAGATACGTTTGCATATCATGCATCACCATCGTTTTCTCGAATTTTAGGTGAGAAGACGAGTGAAAAATCAGAATGTGTGAACACCTTGCACGAAAAGGACGACAGTATGGGGTTAATATGATTGACATGCTCACTCTCATTCATTAATGCCATCAATATTCAGCGCCTGCACGACAGCATGCAGAGTTGGGATAACGGCATTGGCAAAAAAAAGGAACTGAAATGCAGACGCTAGACGATAGACACAAAGCCATGCTCGCCAGACAACTCCCCAATAAAGCGGTAGCCCTGGTGCTGGCGGGAGGGCGAGGTTCCCGACTCAAAGACCTCACCTCTGTCCGGGCCAAACCCGCTGTGCACTTTGGGGGCAAGTACCGCATCATCGACTTTGCCCTGTCCAACTGCCTTAATTCGGGTATGCGTCGTATCGGTGTCATTACCCAGTATCAGTCACACACGCTGCTTCAGCATCTTCAGCATGGCTGGTCGTTTCTGAGCGAAGGGATGAACGAGTTTGTCGACCTGTTACCTGCCCAGCAGCGCGAGGGGCATGAGCACTGGTACAGCGGTACCGCTGACGCCGTTTTTCAGAACCTGGATATTATACGGCGTTACCGTGCAGAGTACGTGGTTGTCCTGGCCGGTGATCATATCTACAAAATGGACTACTCGCGGATGCTGTTGGAGCATGTACTGAGCGACGCCCCCTGTTCGGTCGCCTGCATTGAAGTCCCTAAGCAGGATGCAACGGCGTTTGGTGTGATGGAGGTCTCTGACAACCTGCAGGTGCAGGCGTTCTGGGAGAAACCCGACGCGCCTCCAACGCTCCCCGGTAAACCGGACCGTAGTCTGGCCAGCATGGGGATCTACGTGTTTAATGCCGAGTTCCTGTTCCAGCTGTTAGAGGATGATCATGCCGACAGCAACAGCAGTCATGACTTTGGTAAGGATATTCTGCCAAAAATCACCGCACAAGGTCAGGTGTGGGCCCATCCGTTTTCGCTTTCCTGTGTCTCCTCCGCCCCAGGCGCACCGGATTATTGGCGTGATGTCGGCACCCTGGATTCCTACTGGCGAGCGAATCTGGATCAAGCGGCCGTGACACCAGAACTGGACATGTATGACACCCACTGGCCGATCCGCACCTATGCCGAACCCCTTCCTCCGGCCAAGTTTGTGCAGGATCATTCCGGCAGTTGCGGTATGACAATGAATACACTGGTGTCCGGTGGCTGTATTATTTCCGGTTCGACTGTGATGAATTCGGTGCTGTTCTCGCGGGTCAGGATAAATTCGTTTTGTTCTGTGGATTCTTGTGTGCTGTTGCCCGATGTCTCTGTGGGTCGCTCTTGCCGGTTGCGCCACTGTGTGATTGATCGGGGGAGCCAGATCCCTGAGGGAATGGTGATCGGTGAAAATGCCGAAGAGGATAGCCACCGTTTCCATCGTACGGAGAACGGGGTGGTGCTGGTAACAAAAGAGATGCTGGCAAAATTGCGATGACCCCAAAAGACGCCAGGGCAGTTGCTAAAGAGGCAATGCGCTTATTTTTGCGCATGTCTTAGTTACTTTTGCGGATCGCAATAACGTGATTGAATGCGATGATGGCAGATGAGGGCAAGTAACTCATCTGTCTTCGTGGGGATTTATATAGCTATCAAGAGGGGAATTAGCTTTAATACTTCATGTCGTAAAGAAGGTCTTTACGTTTTCATTCTAAATATGTAACCATTTCATTTTTTGATTAAATATCATTAATTTCATTTCTATGCAGCATCTCAGATTACTTAGGACAACGATCCGCCCATAAAATTAATGTAACCACCTTAAGCGTGAATTTTTCGATTGGCAACTCGTAAGCATTTTCAAATTGATAGTAGGCATAACTATCTCATATTTTCATCTTCTGCCCCTCCTGAGCCTTCCCTGTTAATATCTTTTAACTTATGGCGACAACAGTTATAACAGTTTTCTAAGAACGACGACTTAATCTCTTGCTAATCAGTAAGCGAGCGGTGGTCTCATATTGTTAACTCACTTCCGTTATCACATTCTGGCCTCAGCCAATACAACTAACCTGAGGTGAAGAATGATTTCTATAAACCACCTTAATAAAAAAACTTGTGGCGGAAAAGTTGGCGGTGCGTCAACCTTCCAAGCAGCATGTGCGGCAGTGAACGTGCGGGCGCTTGCTGGGGGTTGGCAGTGCTTTTCTAAGCTGCCTGTACGGCAGTGAACCAGGGAGCCGCCAACGGTCAGGCTATCCGGCATTTCTAAGCTGCCTGTACGGCAGTGAACTACAGTAATGCCACGTTCTGGCTTGCTGGTCTGTTTCTAAGCTGCCTGTACGGCAGTGAACAGGCTGCAAATGGGCGAGCAAAAAGAAACAATTTTCTAAGCTGCCTGTACGGCAGTGAACAGCACGTCAGCCCGCAGGGTGGGACTGCGCTCTTTCTAAGCTGCCTGTACGGCAGTGAACAATTCTTTCCACAACGGATCGAACACTGCATATTTCTAAGCTGCCTGTACGGCAGTGAACTATGCTTCCAATGTCTTTAGGTGGCGCATTATTTTCTAAGCTGCCTGTACGGCAGTGAACGCTGTAGCGGACAAGGCTCGCGAGTACCAGGATTTCTAAGCTGCCTGTACGGCAGTGAACGAAGTTATCGTCTGGTTTAGTGATGCGATACCTTTCTAAGCTGCCTGTACGGCAGTGAACGTAGGCACTGAGGCGGATAAAATCGCCTTCATTTTCTAAGCTGCCTGTACGGCAGTGAACTGTTCCATTCTTTGAGAGTTATTTTGGTCATTTTTCTAAGCTGCCTGTACGGCAGTGAACATTGGGGCAAAGCTCAGGAACCGAAGCGGCTATTTCTAAGCTGCCTGTACGGCAGTGAACTGTTCCGCCCAAAGCGTTTTAAGGTGTTTTTTTTTCTAAGCTGCCTGTACGGCAGTGAACGAATTGGGCCCGCTTGTTTTTGAACACATCACTTTCTAAGCTGCCTGTACGGCAGTGAACTGGTGAGGAAATTCAACGCTGGTGATGTGCGATTTCTAAGCTGCCTGTACGGCAGTGAACAATCCTACTCATTTGGCCCCTTAAACATCAAGTTTCTAAGCTGCCTGTACGGCAGTGAACGATAGCCGATCGGTATTTCGCCCTTGTCATCCTTTCTAAGCTGCCTGTACGGCAGTGAACGGCCGTAGCGACCACAACGGCGCTCACTGCTATTTCTAAGCTGCCTGTACGGCAGTGAACTGTTACATCCTATCGCTAATTCTCTGTTAATTAAACAATAACCTTAAAATCCTCCAGAAAACCCTTTTTTTACCCACTCCCTAACCTTATTTTAAAATCAATGAGTTATAAATGGTTTCAAAATTAGGGTCTGGCAGAACACTACGAGTCTCAGGGATAGATACAGCTTCAGGGGATGATTGCAGAACCACCAAGGGAGGAATATAGCTCGTTTTTTATACTACCTTGCAGAAGCATTTCAGTGGAGCAAAGGAGATGGGAGCCATAACTCCCGCCAGATTACTAGCTAAGAGTGCTGATCATATCGCTCTCTATTGGCAAACTGAATCGAAGACCTGGATCGCCGAAACGGGGCTGTTTTTTGCCTGCGGCATCAGCATATACCCCACAGTACATTGCATATCATTACCGGCCCCCCATTTCACAATCAGTTGTCCTTTGTCTTCCGCTACACGAGCATACATTTGCCCGCCTTGCCCCACAGAACCCACACTGTTGCCTTTGCTATCAAAGATATCGGCGCCGAACGGTACCGGTTCCCCCTGATAGGTCGCATTCACCAGAATTGCCGTCCCCTGTTTGGTGTTGTATTTCAATTTCACCACCGCCCCGGAATACGGCGCTACTTTCTGACTGGTGTTATCCAATTCAACGTCCGCCGCGGTGCCTTTCGGATCAATACTGATTTCGTTCATCTGGTAAGGATTCAGATAAGGCACCATCGCATAGCCGCGGGAATTTACGTTCACCCCAGGATACGACGACACGCTGGCCCCTTCTGCTCCTTTGGCCTCTACCAGAGCAAAGGTGTCTGAGGTGTAGGGAGTAAAGGTCACTCCTCCTGCGTGGGCGATCACCGTCCCTGTCATGCCGGCAGAGCCGCTCTGGTAGCCTTTCCCGGTGCTGTAGGTTCCACTCACTGCGCTGACCCGGCTGCGATAGTTACCATTCACCGACCCGCTGGTCCCCATTCCCTGGTTGGCGTTCATCGCGGTTATGCCATAACTGAACTGATTCTCCACACCGGAGGTACCGGATACCGTGGCCTGCTGGCCATAACGGCCACTGCTGTCATGAGACAGGTCCATTCTCAGCTGTGGCGTGTGGATCTCGTCATCCCGGCCCAGTGGCAGGCTGAAGCTCAACAGGTAGTTGGTTTGCATCTGCCCCATACTTGAGTGACTGCGGTTGGCACTGATGCCGTAGGACAGGCTCTTATAGCGGTTGTTATACCCCACCTGATACTGTATATCGCTGCCATCCTGATTCCAGTAGTCCTGCACGGAGCCACTGACATACAGTTGCCCCCAGTTATCCGGCAAGCCTTGCCCAGCGGTCAGCGTCAGCCGGTTTTTGACACGTGATATGGAGTCCAGTGAATTCCCCTGCTCCACCGCATCACGGGTTTGTGCGGCGGTCAAAAAATCCAGGTAGTTTTGGGAAGAAGAGCGATGGAATACCGCCGAAAGGTTGCTGTTGGTTTCGCTGATAAGCTTACTGTAGCTCAGTTGGTAACTCTGCCCGCTTAGGGTGCCGCCTGGCTGGATCCGCCCGTTCACATCCGTGCTATCACCCAGTTTCGTGCTGGCCTGAGTGACGTCAAAGGCCAATGCCCCGATCGGGATCCCCAATGCTGCCCCTACCTGCACCGCATAGTAATCCTGGCTGACTTGCAGGCCACCATAGCCGGTAATGGCGTTGGTCAGGCCATATTGATAGGTACTCTGGAGTAGAGCCGGTTCATCACGCAGGTTTTCGCTACGCAATTGACCGGCAGTGAAGGAATAACGCGATGACCCAGGACGCAACAGTTGTGCCACCGAAGCATAAGGCACACTGAAGGTCTGTTCGGTACCGTCGGACTCACGCACGGTAACCACAAGATCGCCACCGTAGCCGGTCGGGTAAAGGTCATTAATCAGGAACTCCCCCGGTGTCACCGTGGTTTCATACAATACCTGCCCCCCCTGGGTCACGGTCACCCGGGCATTAGTGCGGGCGATCCCCCTGATCTCCGGAGCATAACCACGCAAGGATTCCGGTAACATCCGCTCGTCACTGGCCAGTTGAACCCCGGTAAACGGTAAGGTATCAAACAGTTGCCCAGTAGTATTCGATTCCCCCAGCAACATACGCCCTTTCAGTGGCGGAATGTCACGCTGTAGGTAGGTATTGATACTGCTGTATTGGCTGGGCCCGTCACTCATCTGGTTATAAGAGCCGTTGTGGCGCAGATACCAAGCCCCCACGTTCAGCCCGGCATTCACCCCGGCGAACAGCGAGTTAAAGGTGTTGCCGTGCGATTCGCTGGTGTAGCCATTAACGTTGTAACCAAGCAGGAACGCCGGGATACCGCTGTCCCATAATTCCGGGCTCACGGTGCCCCGGGCAATGTTGAGCATGTAAATCTGAGGGATGATGATATCCAGACGTTGTTCATTGCTGTCGAAATTAACCTGGGCCTCGGGGAGCTTACTTTGCAGATCCATGCACAGGGCACCGCTAGCCTGCTGTTTTAAAAAATCGGCGGGTAGTTTTTCGTAGTTAAACGCAATATTTTTAATAATGTCGCTGGTCAGGCAGGGATAGACCGTCTTATCGGCCCGAGACTTGAATTCAATATCGGTATTACTGATCAGTTGCTCGTTAACATACAGCGCGGTTTTGTAAATTCCGGGCAGCCCAGAGGCGCCTTCGGCGAAACGGCTGAGATCGACCGACTGTACGTCATCAACATTCAAAAATGAGGAGTCGAACTCCAGGCTCTTTGCGCTGGTTTGCGGCTCATTTTCAGTTGCCGCATTGACGCTTCCCACCACAAAAATCGATAGCGCCGCTACTGCCAACGAGGCTAGAGACTCCCGGATAGCATAGCGCATAATTTTTGACATCCCGCCCCCTCAAGAGCTTGATACCATGTAAGTCACTAATCAAAATAGTGATGAATATTTACTTGATCACGGCATCGAAGGGGTTGACCGCACCATAGTCATTAACAAAACTTCCACTGATTTTGCTGCCCCCATTCCCAGCCAGATTCAACACCATGCTTGAGCGCGGTGCCACCATGGCGTTGTCGAGTTTTTTGCCGTTGACCGACAGGTTCACAAAATTGACATAAAACGGCGTGGGGTTGGTTGCCTGTACTTTACCGCCTTGCGTGTTCCAGGTGACCGCTTTAGGAGCATCGTTGGCATTGCCTTGCAGGCCCGCCGGACGATAGAACAGCTTTATCCGGGTGCGAAAAGCCATTTGCAGGCGGTTTTCGTTAGTTTTGGCCTCGTTCTTGGCCGGGACTTCCAGCACATTCAGCCAAAACACCGATTCCTTATCCATTGGCAAGGTTCCGCCAGCATAACTGATACGTAGTGTCTGGCCTTTACCCTGCTCCACCCGATTCATCGGCGGAGTCAGTACAAAGGGGACTTTGATAGTCGCAGGTTTGGCATTGGGATCGCCATTATCTATCCAGCTCTGTAGCAGTACCGGCGAGGGACCGACATTATTGATTTTGACGCTGACTTCTTTGGCGTCCGACGGATAAATCACACGTGTGCCGCTGACCACCACGCTGGCCAGGCTGCTGCTACTGAATAGGGCAATCGCTGCAAAAGTGCCAACCTGACGCGCCATATTGTGAGAAAAAAGATTCATAGCAAACTCCTGACCCAACGTGAGATAAAAAGGGGGATGACTCCCCCCTTCGAAAACTGATTATTGATACTGAATAGAATAGACTACATTGCTGATCACAGTACCGGCAGTGGTGGCTCCTTCAGCATAATAACGGACTGAATAAGGCAGAGTCGCGCTACCGCTTGAAACATCTTGATACTCGGTGTTGGCCGCCTGGTTCGCATTACCGGCCTGGATCACCTCTCGAGACGCACTGGACCCATCCAGCAACTGCAGACTGACGTTGGAAGCCGTGCCGGTCAGGTTTTTCAGGCGCCCGGTCACGGAA
>NZ_JBKJYW010000153.1:0-3005 GCF_046715635.1 Serratia sp. (in: enterobacteria) | reverse complement strand
GTTGTAACAACTGATTTTACCACTGGTGGCATAGCCACTTATTTCACCAGCGGATTTTAAACTTAAGTTTTTCTTTTTATTTTAAATTATCGTGTTCACCTCGGAGATATTTATGGACACTACACAGACCGGCACTATTGCCTCTGCAGCCTCAGGTTCCAGCACGTCCTGGCGTAAATCAGATACCATGTGGATGTTGGGCCTCTACGGCACCGCCATCGGCGCTGGCGTCTTGTTCTTGCCTATCAACGCCGGTATCGGTGGTTTGATCCCGCTGATCATCATGGCGATCATTGCCTTCCCGATGACCTTCTTTGCCCACCGTGGCCTGTGCCGTTTCGTTTTGTCCGGCAAAAACCCAGGTGAAGACATCACCGAAGTGGTAGAAGAACACTTTGGTATCAGCGCAGGTAAACTGATCACCCTGCTCTACTTCTTCGCCATTTATCCCATCCTGTTGGTTTACAGCGTCGCGATCACCAATACCGTGGATAGCTTCATCACCCACCAGTTGGGTATGGCCTCGCCACCGCGCGCCATCCTGTCGCTGATCCTGATCGTTGGCCTGATGGGCATCGTACGTTTCGGTGAGCAAGCGATCGTGAAAACCATGAGTATCCTGGTATTCCCGTTTGTTGCGGTGCTGATGCTGCTGGCGCTATATCTGATCCCTAACTGGAGCAGTGCCATCTTCGAAAACGTCTCACTGGCCGGTTCTGGCGGCAGCTTGGGCCACGGCCTGGTGATCACCCTGTGGCTGGCAATCCCGGTGATGGTATTCTCGTTCAACCACTCACCAATCATCTCCGCCTTTGCAGTAGCAAAACGCGAAGAGTACGGCGTGGACGCTGAGAAGAAATGTTCCCGCATCCTGGGCTATGCGCACATCATGATGGTGCTGACCGTGATGTTCTTCGTTTTCAGCTGCGTGCTGAGCCTGTCCCCGGCGGATCTGGCCGAAGCCAAAGCGCAAAACATCTCCATCTTGTCTTACCTGGCTAACCACTTTAACAACCCGGTAATCGAGTACATCGCACCAGTTATCGCCTTTATCGCCATCACCAAATCCTTCCTGGGCCACTACCTCGGCGCTCGTGAAGGCTTTAACGGCATGATTGCCAAATCGATGAGAAGCCGTGGCAAAACCATCACCACCAACAAGCTCAACCGCATCACTGCCATCTTCATGCTGGTGACCACCTGGATCGTCGCCACGCTGAACCCAAGCATTCTGGGCATGATCGAGAACCTCGGTGGCCCAATCATCGCGATGCTGCTGTTCCTGATGCCGATGTATGCCATCCGTAAAGTGCCTGCCATGCGCAAGTATAGCGGCCACATCAGCAACGTATTTGTGGTCGTGATGGGCCTGATTGCCATCTCTGCCATCCTGTACACCCTGTTCGGTTAATAGCGCTCAGCCGGTGCCTTATGGCACCGGCTATCTCGAATCTCCCCCTCCTACCCCGCCGCGAACTTAAGCATCACCCATATGCCCCCTAAACGGCAGGCTGAGGGGAATTAACCTCAAGAAGGAAGCGAGACTATGGTCAGCGTTTTCGATATTTTCAAAATTGGCATCGGCCCTTCCAGTTCCCACACCGTCGGCCCGATGAAGGCCGGTAAACAGTTTATCGATGATTTGCTTGCCGCCGGGCAGCTCCAGGACACAACGCGGGTGGCGGTTGACGTCTACGGCTCTCTGTCACTGACCGGCAAAGGGCACCATACCGACATCGCAATTATTATGGGCCTGGCAGGTAATCTGCCCCATGACGTGGACATTGACAGCATTGCCGGTTTTATTCGCGATGTGGAACAACGCGGCCGCCTGTTGTTGGCAAAGGGTGAGCATGAGGTCGATTTTCCACAGCTTGGTGGCATGAATTTCCACAGCACTAACCTGCCGCTGCACGAAAACGGCATGTCGATCAGCGCCTATGCCGGCGAGCGGTTACTGCACAGCAAAACCTATTACTCCATCGGCGGCGGGTTTATCGTTGATGAAGAGAACTTTGGCCAATCGGCCAACAATAGCGTCGCGGTCCCCTACCCCTATCGTTCCGCGCTTGATTTGCAGCAGCACTGTAAAGATACCGGACTGTCGCTTTCCGGCTTGGTGATGCAGAACGAACTGGCATTGCGCAGCAAAGCAGAGATCGAAGCGCACTTTGCCGACGTCTGGCAGGTGATGCGTGCCGGGATCGAACGCGGCATGAATACCGAAGGGCTGCTGCCCGGCCCAATGAAGGTACAACGCCGTGCCGCTGCTCTGCGTCGTATTCTGGTCACCGGTGACAATAACAATATCGACCCGATGAACGTGGTGGATTGGATCAACATGTTTGCGTTTGCGGTCAATGAAGAGAACGCGGCAGGTGGCCGGGTAGTGACGGCGCCAACCAACGGGGCCTGCGGCATTATTCCGGCAGTGCTGGCGTATTACGACCAGTTTATCCGCCCGGTGAACACCAATTCCTACAGCCGTTACTTCCTGGCTTCCGGTGTGATCGGCACGTTGTACAAGATGAATGCTTCCATCTCCGGTGCCGAAGTGGGCTGCCAAGGGGAAGTCGGTGTGGCCTGCTCAATGGCAGCGGCCGGTCTGGCGGAGTTGATGGGCGGTAGCCCGGTACAGGTTTGTATCGCAGCAGAGATTGCCATGGAGCACCATCTTGGCTTGACCTGCGATCCCCTGGCCGGACAGGTTCAGGTGCCTTGTATCGAACGTAACGCGATTTCTGCCGTGAAGGCGGTCAACGCCGCACGTATGGCACTGCGTCGCACCAGCGAGCCGCGTGTTTGCCTGGATAAGGTGATCGAGACCATGTACGAAACCGGCAAGGACATGAACTCCAAATACCGCGAGACTTCACAGGGCGGATTGGCCATTAAGGTTGTGGCGTGTAATTGATATTTGCCCGCAGAGGTAATCGCTGTTTCCCCTCACCCCAACCCTCTCCCACAGGGAGAGGGAGCTGTACGGAGCTGCGTTCAGGTACGGG
>NZ_JBKJYW010000152.1:0-48622 GCF_046715635.1 Serratia sp. (in: enterobacteria) | reverse complement strand
AAACACTTCCCCGCCTTTTTGGAACAGGCCGATAAACCATTCGGCTCCGTGGGTTATTAGCTCAATCATTTTTTTCTCCTGTGATGGATGCTATGGCCTGGAGCGAAGTGCGGCTCTGTCGCCATGGGTCATACAGTAACCACTTTGGTTCGGCTTTTGTTTTAAATGGATCACACTTTGAAAGATAAATATTTTATTGTGAAAGATTAAAGTGAAAGGAAAGAAACAAAAAATGAAAGGATAGAGGGGGTTGGACATGAAAAAGGCCCAGCACAGCTGAGCCTTGAATGCTAATAATTTGATAAATAACGATTAAGCGATGGTGACGCTGTTGTCGAGATAGGTGTCCTGCACGGCTGTTGCGCGTCGCGAAAAATGAAAATTTGATTCACAAACTTCGAAAATCCGCGACGCTCATAAAACTTTCTCAATCTACGTGGTCACACGTCTTGATTGAGCAAAGTTAGTTAGTAGCCGAAATGGTTAGAGCTGCATCAGAAAACGTCGTCAATGACCTTGCAGAAGCACTGTTATGGCTGATCGCAATTGAGTACGCTCTCCCGTCACCTCGCACCGTCCATGATGCATTGAACACATGCTTGCCAAGTGGTGAAATCGAGTACGCCGGATAAATTGCGACACCATCAACCTGAAGATACAAAATGGCGACATCACCAGGGGCCAGGCCGTTAAACCCGAGGTTTACCTGTAAGAGATAGTTTCTACCATCACTCGACGATAGAACGCCTGTAGTAGTGTTGTAAACAACGTTGCTCCCCTCAAGCAGAGTGTTGAAAACAACAGTTGTTATCGTGTTTGCTGCGATTGATAGCCCCGTTGTTCTCCTGATTCTCGAAAAATAGCTACTTGGGAACTGTGAATATTTATAAGGTGTAGGTAGACCAGCCCTTTCTAGCTGTGGAGCCGAAAGGATAATTCGCAGATCACCGTCATTGATGGTCTCAAATTTTACCTCTATATCAATGTAGGCTGCATTTGAGGCGGTAGTAAAACCATCATTGACGTAAAGGAGTGGCCGTTGTGATGCCACAACATATTGCCTCACAGGGCTTTCCCTAAGCACTGTCCCTGTAGCCGATATCAACCTCATGGTCAGCGTTGCTTTGGTGTTGGTAGTAACCTGAGCTGGGTCGTTGCTGTAATAGCTACTGGCATTGATACAAAAACAAATCGGCGTATAAATGCCTATTGGCCCGGTCACATACCTATATCGCAAGTATCCCGCTTGCCCAGCAAGGTTTGCCTTTGCTTCAATGTCTAGATTTCCCACACCATTGCCTATAGCCAATCGCTTTGTTGGTGAAGTTAGACCAGACAGATCAAGTGTCCAGTTAAACGGGTTTACCTCAGCCGTAAGCGATTGGAACGACGTATTGTTGATTAGATTCTCTGTCGGCAATACACCAGTGTTTCTTATCAGGCCAAATTGGCCCCCAATCCATTCTGATGGGGTAATATTGGGAATATTCTCTTTTATGTATTGCATCAGGTTAGGTAACCATGACACATATTTATGGGTGTAAAAGCAAACATACCCTGCTACCGACTTCGCATAATCCACATACTGTTTTGCACGTTCAAAAGTGATGCTTTCAATAGCAACACGAACAAGATTATAGCGATTCGCTCCCATCAGGTTCACGGCATTCGTGTTTACAGTCATGGTAGCACTTCGTATAAATGCGTAGTCGTAGCATGATTTCAGCTTGGGCAAAAACTTTGCATCAAGTACGGAGTTTGGTGCAACAAAACCATGAGGGTTGAACCCCATTTGCGAAAACTCTAGCTGAGATGACTCAATCCACGCTTCTCCAACAGTAAGATCAACTGTGTTATCAAGGGTAAAGCCATTGAGTGAATGAGAAAGAATTTCACCGTTAACTTTTCTGCTGAAATCAATGGCCTCAGGCAATGACACAAAGTGATAGCCAGACTGAATACCTTGAGCATAGACCGCCAAACCAGCTCTAAAGTCATTTGCAATGGCAATAGGTATTAGGTCAGCTTTGGTTTCAGGATTCGCGTCATCAAAGATGATGAACGCGCCACCGAGCTTATTAATAGTAATCAAATCGCTCAATCGTTTATCTATGGTCTTGGATATAGCAAGCGAAACTTGATTTAGCTTGAATTTATCTGGTTCTATTCCTGCATCGGTAACAACATTTAGCAACTCAGCCTGAACAATATTAAACCAATCGCGCCCAGGCCAGCTAACGCCACCTTCAGCGTTGCTCTCTCCAAACCACCGGGCGTTATTGCTTTGTAGTTGATTCAACTCCGGCATTTCAGGAACGCCACTAGTATTATCCAAATGGAACATGACGCCTCCTTATGGCCTCTCTGGCCAGGTGATTTCAGGTGTTGAGGTATCCAGACGGTTCAGTACCAGTCGGTATTCTTTCCACTGTTCTAGTTTGGCCTTTTCTTTTTCCGTAGCCATATCTTTATCTACGGCATAGGTTAGCACTGAGATTTGTTCTGTAGCGCTAGCAAGCAGTTTCGCTTTCTGACGTTCGCCCTGTTCCGCATAGAACATCCGCTCGGTATCTTGGTCTTTAATCCAAGAGTGGCCACTCCATGTATCAAATGGGCCAGGAGGAATCAATGTATATCCATCTGGTAATGGCCCGACATGAGATATACATAGCAACTCTTTGGTTTCAATATTGTAAGCAGTTTGACCACGCAAGTCTTTTAGATAAACCCATGCATTTCCATCCCATTGAGTTACATATGTCGGCTTGTTGTCTGGCGGCTCAATGAATGTGCAACCCTCCGGCAAGGTAAAATAAGGGTCTGGCACTGTATGTTTATTACCGTTATGCTCATAAAAAGCTTGACCTGTTTTATTCTCAATACACTGCCATTGGTCTTCCCTGTAGAGTAAAACACACCCTACTGGCACGGAGGGAGGGGTAATTGTTATCGCCCAATCAGGCAACCGCTCACCTATGCTGGAGATAACAAACCCTTGGCCCCGCTCATTCCAATATTGTGTCCCTCTGGGGTCAACTATGTAATCCCAATCCTCACCATTAAAAATACCTGATTGACCTGGTTCTGGTTCACAAGGTAGGTAAGTTGTATTAGCTGGCAATCCCATATTCGCCGGGATATGCATGAAAACGGAACCAATATAAGCACCGTTGACATCATATTGATAAAGCCAAAGTGCTTGTGGCGACGCTGAATAAGTAAAAGACATTACGCTAACCTCACGATGGCGTTAAAAGCAATATTCTTGACGGTGTTTTCTGCATTACCCGTAGCGGCAATTGTTGCCGTATGCGCATGCGCACCGATATATACGGTATGATGATGGCTAGGGGCGGCACTGGTGTTACTGCGATCATGCGGCCCTTGATTATCCGTACCTGACCAAATTTCTCCCCATGTTGTCCCAGGTGCTCCCCAGCCACCTTGGTGCTCATGTTCCCCATTATCACTGGTCGTAACAGTCCCCAAATCAGTGGATTCTATAGCGATACCATGACTATGAGCTATGACACCATCAGATTCATATGACAACAGGCTACGTCCGGTAGGGGGCAAGAACTTGATTGACTGACCCCTCATATCGGGAATGATCCCGTCGGGATAAGCCAGTGCAAGAAGGGGGTAGGCAAGCAGATTAAAGTTTTGGCCCAACATCAACGCGAATCCATTAGGCGCTATTGCACCTGGCCAAGCTAAAGGAATGCCAGGTGGTAACATGTAATCCGACGAAAAAACTCGAATGGCTTTTGCAAATTGGTCAAACTGTGTTTTATCCGGTGTGATATTTGCCAGCGCCAGAACATTTAGCATTTCGAGTTGAATAATATTAAACCAATCTGCACCAGGATAACTTGGGGCAACACCATCACCGCCCTCAGTAAAATATCGGCGTTCAGTAAATAGTACGGGCCTCACTGGCTGCATGTCGGGAACGCTAGACGCATTATCCAAGTGAAACATAATTAAACCTCGTAGAAAAAATCATAGTCGTGACCGGCAAGACGATAGCGTCTTAAAAAACACTCCAATATCTGTGCCTGGTAACTGATTAACGGCGTTAAAACGTTGCTCAAACTTCTAAACCGGATCATAGGCATATCGGTAACAGTTACCTGCATAATGAAACGGTATTTATGGGAATAAATCGGGTACATTATATTACGCAGTACATGGTGTGGTAACACCTCTGTTACATGGATGGTAAATCCCAATGCATCCTTTACGGCTTGCTCAATCTGCCAGGTAGCTAGGCCACCTTTGCGGTGATATTTCTCCACCACGGCATCACGGCGGCGCTCAAAGCCATCAGGAATAGCGTTGCAGTCCGGCAATCCAAGATAGTCTTCCCATTCTTCCAGCAATAGTTCCGTGGTCTCTGGCCGCATCTCCTTAATTAATAGATCGGCATTAGCTTCAACGGCATTTAAACGCCCGCTAAAGCCCCTCAAAAGCGACGTTAATGCGGCTGTCTGGTCTCGTGGCCAAGCGCGGCCACGGGGCATAAGTTGCTGAAGCACGTCATGCCACTCTTCTAGACTATGCGCCATGTCACTGCCCCCAAGGTTATCAACTCATAGTTTTCACTTGGCTGATTGGTAGTAAGATCCAGCTCGTAATCACTTACGCCTGTGGCGGAACCTATCGCTGTACGGATTGAGGACAACAGCAGCGTTTCACCTGGTGAGAGGGAACGGAATAACGCGTTCAAGCTCAGTATGGTGGCCTGACGCGTAGCGGTGGTATCTGGCACAATTCGAACCACCATATCTAGTGGCTTGGTGGTCAATGGAATTGGCCAAACCTCCACGCCGCCAGGCTTACCCACCCAGGTGCCGGTGGCCGGGTCTTGATGACGGAACAGATAGGCTTGCATGGCTGTTCTGTCCGTCTCTGTTGGGATGATGTCGCTACGTTGGTCATACACCCACGCAAGCCCAACGGTGCCTACACCATGCCAACTATCAAACGCCCAGGCGCGACTGACGCCGGGTGTCTGTGTCGCCCAGATAACATAATCATGCAACGCGCCACCAATAGGCGGGTTACGTTTGCGGTATAACAGACGGGTCAACAGTTCGCTGATGGTCTCGATGTCAGCGCCGCCAGATACCCCCTCATCACCCACAATACCGTCGCTGTTGACACCAGGAACGGGGGAGATCAGCGCGACCGACTCACTACCTTTCAGGTTGCCGCTGGTGCCAACTTCATCAGCCTGGACGGTGACGCGGATTTTCCCACCAGCGGGGGCCTCTGTCGCAGTAACGTGATAGCGAACTCCGTCTTGCGTCTGCATCTCAGTATCCAACGGCACGGTATTGGTGCCGGTGAATATCACTGGGCCAGATGCAAAGGCGGCAGGTTTGCGAATAACGCCCTCATTACGAGCGGTATCAATAATGGTTTGGTCATCTGACTTATCAGAAGGGATAATTTGATTAACTATCCACGTCTGATAATCGTAAACGTCACGCAACGCACCGCTGAACGCTGTATTTAATGCGCGTTCCACACCAACAATAGGTAGCGATTGGTCTAATTCAACCTCTAAATCCTGGATGCCAGTGCGGATAATTTGGCGGGTGGTCGGTATATTAAACGGCATTTTCCTGAGCCTCCCAGCGTTTCTTTATTTCCACGGTGAGTGCTGTTCTATCGGGCCGTGTAAGTACAATGCTTAATGCCAGCCAATTAGGGCGCGGAATAGTGGCAATGATCTGGGCCTTACGAGCATAGCCATAGCGTAATAGTGGTTGCATCGATAAGCTGGCATAGTTTTCAGCACTCAGGCGAATTTCTTCAGTGAGTTTTTCACGGTCAATTAACCAGAGTTTGGAGCCCCATTCAAAATCACTAAAGGAATCACCGGGCCAGCCACGCCGGTCTTCCGTGCCATCGGGTATTTCATCGCTAACATCGGCACGAGCATCAGTGAACAAGCAAATCAGCACTAAAGAAACAAGGCCCTCGTCAAGCGAAAGGCCATTGTGTTCTATTTCAATATCGCCGCCAGCGGGCAAAAGCCAATTTACTTGGATGGTCATAATGGTTTCGATGTTTCAGCACCGTCGCCATCCTTGTGAATATGGTCAAGGAAGCTTTTACCCTGAACCTGGATATCTTCACTGAAGTTGGTGGGGCCGGTGATATTAATGAGTTTACTCACAATGTCACAGGACTCGTCAGCTACCAGATTAACCGTTTTCCCTCTTATCTCTATTACGCCGCCTTGCTTGAGGGTGATGGTATGGCCCTCACTGTGATACACGCAAACATCGCCGGGGTCTAGCCCTTTAGGTCGCGATGCCTTGTCCTCAACAGCGATGGCCACCATGCCCGAACGGCGACCACCAACCGCAATCACAATGGCTTCTGAACCTGATGGTGGTACGGATGACACGCCATAGTTCTGGAAGCGCTCCACGCTGTCATTAGTCTCATCTGCCAGTGATTGCACCTGGAGGTTCTGGCGGCCTAGGCTGTCCGTCACCATCCGCACTACAGCACGGTCAACCATCAGGCGTAGACGGCGGCCAATAGCATTGATGGAGCGGGAAAAGTTGACGTCTTTCAGTCCCATGTTACCCCCAGGCTGGTCGATTTCTTCCCTTTGCCTTTTTTTCCTTTGGCCTTTTGGGCTGGCATATCTAGGGACTCAGGTGGCACCAGCGTGAGCACGGTCAAACGGCCATTATCCCCCTCCATGAATGACACCGTTTTAATCAGCCAGGTAACATCAAGTTGTTGTATGGTGTCTTTCACAACAACCAGGCGGTTGGTCTGCCATAGTGGGCCGGTATCACGCTTTTCACGCCAGCCAGCCACCGTTATCTCCGTAGTGTTGGCTTCCCCTAGCATCCGGGTTTTGTACCACTCACCCCGCGCACTGGCACCGCCCACCGTCAGATTATCTTCGTTTACCAGAATCTTCGGGCGATATCGGTTGATTTCTGAATCGGTCACCACAACCTGGCGACCACCTACCATGCTCACGGGTTGATCGTCCCAGGTCGAACCTCCAGCAGCAACGGAACCTTTGACGATGTATTGGCTAGCGCGTTCCCGCCAACTGAAACGGCCACGCGCAGCCAGAATGTTGTCACCCAGTACCAGTGATACCCCGGCTCGCTGGGTTGACGCACGGGTGATAATCAAACGTCCCCAGGCATCAGACGTTATCAACACACCGCGCTGTTTTGCCAGGCGATCAAGTAGCTCAAAACCTGTCTCCCCCTGCTCCAGGGTAATGCCGCTGAAGGATTCACCTGTATCAGTCTCGTTGATGACATCTATGCTGTATGGCTTGCAAACTGTGGCGGCAAGCTGTTCCAGCTTCTGGCCGCGCCACTGGCCAGATTTATCGACCACAGAGCTATCTACTAGGTCACCGGTCTTATCACGCCCTAGCACACGCATAGAAACGTTATCTGCGTCATAGCTGGGTATAAAGTCATCTATGTACCCCGTTAGCACTCGGTCTGTACCAATGGAAACAAAGCAAGGCATACCAGGCTTGATAGAACGTGGGGCCGCAGCAGACCAGCGAGCGGTAATGGTGAGATCAAACTCACCAGCGATACTCTCCAATGAGCGGTTAATGGTCATCTCTGTCCAGCCTGCCCAGATTTTCCCATCCACATTCAGGGTCAATATCTCACTCATTACCTACCACCTCGATCACCTGGGAAGGAAGAATAAAAGCCGGGTTGCGCAGGCGGTTACGGGTCACCAGGGCATCGCTCTGTTCGGCATCTCCAGTTTCCCGCCAGGCTAACAGCATCACAGGTGTGGTCTGTGCAGGCGATACGCGTCGCAGATCCGGCAGTTGAACACTACGGATACGGACATCATTCACCACGGCAAAGCGCAGAGAACGCAGCGAACGCCAAAGCTCACGCTGTCCAGACTCGACGGCATCAATGGCTCGTTCACCCAGGCTCTCGGCCAGCTCGTCACCGGTACGCTCTGCCTCCTGACTGGTTTCAAATGTTGCCGTGGCCACGGTCTCGGCCTTGGCCACCAGAGAAGAGACAATCACCAACTGCTGGAAATCATCTATGTTCGCCTGCATAGCATCGGAAATTTCGATTGTTGATGACCGGGTTACACTGCTGGCAAAACCGGTATTGACGTTCACTGCGATGTTATCGGCCAGGGAATTGGTCGCCGCCCTGGCAGCTCGATCACCGTCCCAACGTTCACGCAATTGGTCATACACACGCAGCGCCCAGGGCGGCTCTGTTACCAGATCATTCACGTCGCTGATGAGGTTGGTGACTTCACGGATCAACTCACCAGGGCGGGCCACGATGATGCCTGCCAGGTCTTTGAAACGGTTCAACCTGTCCATCCATTCATTCAGTGCATCGGGCAGTGTAGGAAGGTTGGTAACAAAACCTTGCAGGTCATCAAGCAGGGTATCAACCATATTGCCGACACCATCCAAGGCGGCAAAGTAGTCACCGTTGGCCAACGCTTCTTTGACACTATCCGCAGCACTGAGCGTGGTGGCCGTGGTGTCTTCCTGCTGGGTTGGAAACAACTGTTCACCAGCTTCGAATACTTCAAAACTGACGTAGGCAATACCGCCTTCTTCGGTACTCAGCTTGTGGGTAACCTTGCCAACTTGCACATGTTGGACGCCGAACCAAGGGTGAACCAACTCACCCGGCCCTGGTGTGTTCAATGCCGCCAGCAGGCTGTTCAATTTCGCCTGGTAGTCACTCCCCAGCAAGATGCCGTTGATCTGCTCTTGGGTCAGAACGGCACCATGGTCTTCCGTCCAACCTACTTCTTTCTTGGGGTAAGCATGAGGGATAGCGCGACGGCCACCAGTGCCTTCAACATCAACGAAGTGGAACGGAACGCCACGGAACGACGCATCACGCAGGTCTTCCCATTTAGGGGCCATTAATCTTGCTCCACGTTACTGACGCCGGTTTGCGCACTCATTGTGACGCCTGGCGTGTTGATTTGAACCTTGCTCACCTGCACCCGATCATCTTTAACTATTACTTCAATATTTCCCTGAAGCTGTTGAGGCACCATTGGATAACCGACAGTTTTATTTTGTGATTGCATCTCTCCCCAAGGGGAAGGATCTTGGTACTCGGGAGTAGAGGAAAACCAGTTCTTGATATCAGTCCAAAGCGTAGAACGGCTATTATTTTCTTGAACACGTTTTATTAATTTCTCACGCTCCTCATCATCTTTGGGAACAACATCAGTTAATTCATTGGCAATTTTTATTACGCGACCGACATTACCCAGCTCATCCAATACATCTGACCGGTCTCTAATTTCATCGGTAATATCTTTTCCGCCATTAGTCAAACCCTCACCCATATTAGTTACATAAACAGGCATAACCCCGGAACCGAAAACATCAGCAATCCCAACTGGTATTCCTTTTTTGCCAGGGCGTAAAAAATCATAAGCCCCTTTACCTAACTGGAAAGCCTTTCTTGCCGCGAGCAAGCCACCTGTTGCGATGGCAACATTCTTACCGATCTCAAGCCAGTTTTGGACGGTATCTTGATCAACTGAATTCAAAGCGTCAGCTAGTTCTTGCACCGGCTTGGCCAAGTTGGTGTTAGCAAACTTTTCCCCGATAGTCGTAAGGCTTTGTAGAGCGGAGGTGAAGTCTTGCGCGGCATACTTGGCATCGGCTTCAATGCTGCTGCCATCAGCCGTGACCCCCATAAATCGGTGCAAGTTCTCCATCCCTGACTGGCTGGACACACCGGAGATTAAGTCCAAACTGGTCTGAGTAAAGCCAACTTTCTGCAACTCGCCTATCTGACCAAGACCGCCTTTACTTCCACCTTTCTTTGATTTCCTTGCTATTTCCTCAAGCAACTCAGGCAAGGGGCGTAATTTCCCTGATTTATCTTTTGTGTCCACTCCTTTGAATTTCAAGGCTTTTGCAATCTTTGGGTTTTGAATCTCACGGATAAAGTTTTCAACCAAGGTTGTAGCTGTATCGCGGTTACCAGTAGCACCGATAGCTGATTCCAACAACACGCCAACATCTTTGATGCCCTTAACACCCGTACCACCAGCAGCAGCATAGAGTGACAGCGCTGGAGTGGCTTTCTCTGCTAAATCCTTCAGCTCAAATGCGCCTTCTTTCCCCAGCTTGTTCAGCACGTCCATAGCCAGGAAACCGTTTTTACCATCAGTGATGCCATACTTTTTAAACTCAGCGAACAACCCACCAATGGAAGCCCCCGAGCTTCCTGAACCAGCTATGGTTGCGGCTAACCCCTTTAGGTTTTTTAACCCAAACTCCATATCCCCGGTACGACCGTTGATTTCCTCCAGTGCGGCAACGACTTCACTACTGTCCACCTTGAATGAAATAGCTACATCCTGAACATCGTTGAAGATTGCGCCCATTTCTGCACGGGTTTTATCGGCGGAGATACCTAGGCGGGTCAGTCGGCGATCAACCGTGGCATAGTTACGCAAGATCGCGCCGCCAGCAAAGCCAGCAATCGCCGTGGTGTATCGATTTCCTAACTTGTCCAACCCTCGACCAGCCATCTCGCTTGTGGCTTTGACAACAGACATGGCGCGTTGATTACGTTGAGCAAATTCGGACATGTTGGAACCAAACTGACGGGCCTTTGCGGTCAGGTTACCCGCCAGGTTGATGATGATTTCAGTATCAAGGCGCTTTGCCATGTTGCTTCCTCAATTGCTGGGTAATGCGGAACAGTTGCCGCAATGGCAACTGTTCCAGGTACGACACACTGAACCGCGCGGATAGATTGACGAGTAGGTTAGTGAGTGCCGTCGCCATCGGCATCAGTTCGCCCCCGTTCGCTGACCTCCGTCAGTAAGCTATCCATAGCATCAGCCTTTTCCGTCAGGAGCTTCAGGTCTTCTGGATGAAGCTGGTAAATTTGTTTCATATCCAGCGGGCCGGGAATGCTACCGATGACCAATATCTGGCGGCGCAACATCTCCAACCCCATCATGACCTCAGAGCAATAGGCCACGGCCTTGCCGTTCTCACCGATAACAACACGCTCAGAGGCTAACTGGGACTCAACTATATCTTTGGTGTTGAGTTCACGTAGCTCTACCTGAATATGTTTGGTTTCATCCGCCGTCCCTTTTCCGGTTACCAATCCATGTATCAATGGGAATGTCATCTTGGCCATGTTTTACACCTTCACCAGCTTAGTACCGATGAATGTGGCGTCGATTTCCCCAGAGTCTTCGCTCAGTGTTGCAGGGTTATCAGTAGCCGCGCCGGTCATCATGTAGGACAGACCGTTATCCCCCTGGAACATCACCGTGACGTTTTCCCACTCGCTGATCTCGATCACATCCACGTCTTCCGCTGCCGCGATAGTCATCTGGATGGATGGCCCTGCCATTTTGCGGGAATAGCCCCAGTGCTTACCCCCACCGCTGTGGAGCGTGCGAGCATAGCCACCAGGGTTTAACGTAGATTTACCCGCCGTTTTAATCTCCCGGCCATTAATGCGTATCGACGCCATGCCTAAAATCATGTTGCCCCCTTAGAGCTTGAACTGAATGAGACCAGCCAGGATGCGCAACTGGTTGATGATGTTTGGATGAATGATGAAGTTCAGCCGGTTCATATCGTTGGTATCGCGTACCACTGATAAGGTGTCTTTGTAGTCGTCAAAATCCTCAACCAACGCGGCGGGGATCAACTCTGTCAGCGCAATGTCCAACAGTTCTTCCCGGCAGAGTTTCGGCGTCATGACAGGCTGGCCAGGTTGTAGCGTGGCCAACACGTCATCGTCAGCTAGCTTGTGGCGCGGATAACGATTGGTGAACCGGTTCTTGATGATGTAACGGATATGGCCCAACGTGGCCGGGGAGGTAATATCCAGATACGAGGTATCCGCATCGCCAAAGCGGTTCACGCGATAGGTAGTGATTTCACGCTCAATGCAGACATTGCCACCAGCGTCCACAAAGTGGGTGGCCACACCGTCATACAAATGGAGGTTGCGCTCAACCATATCCCAGCGCACTTCTTTAGCTGGAGCCAGCAGGCCAGGCAGGGCCAACGTTTGAAGAGGCCGGGCCGGATCAATCGCCAGGTAATATGCAGCAATACCCGCATAAGACGCGGCCCACAGATAGGCCGGTTGCGGAGCCATATTGGTGCCAAGGGCAGTAATCAGGAAGTCGTTGCGGCCACCCCCCCAGGTGCCGGTCTGTGCGTGAGTGCCACGAACGGCGGTGTAAGCGATGGCTTCAACCATCTTCACCGGCCCCCAGCGCTCCAACAATTCATCACGTAAGGTATTGAGGCTGGCCACATCGTTGAACGGGCAAGCGATATGGTTGAACCATTCATCGCCCAGGGCAGCGACAACTTCCGCCATACCCGGTGTGCCAGTACCGCCGGTGAATGCCGTAGCAGTCACACTCAAGCCTGCCGGGGTTTGCTCACCGATGTAATAGTTGACGCGCACGTCCATATCATTGGTAGTCTGGCCGTTCCATTTCGCGGTGAATGCTACCGTATCCAAAGCGCGAATAGGCTCAGGCATGGCATTGAATTCAGTGGTGCCAGCAAAGCGCAGAACGGGGCCAAGACCACGGGCGGATCGCTCCCGTATTGAACGCGGTAAATAAGTACCGCTACCGTTCTTCGGCACACAATAATATTCCTCTAGGGCATCGTCCTGGGTGGCTGTATCACGTAGGAGGTCAGCTTTCCACTGGTCTTCAGCTTCCTGGCTCCACTCTCGCCCTTTAACCTGGCAGATACGTTTATACAAGCCATCACGGCAAGCATCATCAAGCGTAATGGTATGGATGGAATAGCGTTTCTTACCGGCGCGGCTATCCTGGATCAACTCATTGAAGAGGTTTTCCGTACCATTATGGGTACTGATTAATCTGACTTTGGCTCCCCACATGGTGAGTGCCAGCGCGGCCTTGAGCACTTCAGCAAGACGATCATGGAATGCGGCTTCATCGATGGTCACGTTGCCCTGCATACCACGTAGGTTGCTAGGGTTACTGGATAAAGCTTGAACTTTGAAGCCGCTGGCAAAGTAGATGACAAACGTCAGAATATCTTTGTCGTCATCCACTAGGACTTCTTCACAGACGTCTTCAGCCGCCAGGTCATAGGCTTTGGCCCACATGGCCGCCGCGTCTATAAACTCACGAGCCATCTCTTTGTTGGAGCCAACGTAGAAATGGTTAGTGCCACCGGCTGATTTTGCTTTGGCGGCAGTCAACGCGCCATCAGCGGCTTCCGCCCAGGTGATACCGGTACGGCGTGATTTCTCCGCAATCTTGAGTGGTGAGTCATCGGCGATCCACCGGCGCTGATAACCAAGGAGGACTTCATTTTCATCGAAGTCCCCCCCATCTGTAATGCCTGTTGTAATGGCGTTTAAACTGGCTATTAACATCATACGATCCCCAATATCTGGCGCTTGATATCTGCCGCCTTGTCAGCAGACAGGCCCGCTTGTGAAACGATTTTTTCAGCCTGGTCAGCAACCTCTTCGGCAAATGCCTGGCGGATCTCTTTCTCTCGCTTGTGACTGACCATCTGTGCAGACTCGATACGCTGCGCCACCAGGGCCAGTTGGCCCAGTGCCTTCGGTGCAACCGTACCTTCTTTTTCAGCCAGATCCATGGAGGTTTCAAACGCGAGGGTTTTCACAAACTCCATCAGCAATTTGCCGACATCGGAGGTCGGCGCGGAACCCAACTTGGCAGCCCATATCTCTGCCATCTCACGGGATGCGCGGATTTTGGAGCCGATGGCCTCCATACGGCTGGCGTACCTGTTTAGGCCAGCTCGGCTAAGTTGCATATCGTCCGGCAACTCATGCTGGTCAATCAGCTCGTTGATAGCCTCGCGGATTTGTTCCTGGGTATGGCGCTTGTCACGTAGCATCTGATGTAGGGCGTCACGAATACCTTCAGGTAACAGGTCTATCTTTGTCGGACGGCCACGGGTCGGTTTTTCATCGGCCATAATTGTTCCTTTCGCGCCCAAAAGAAGCGGCAACGGCCTTGCGCTGTTTTTGAATGGCTCGGTGCAACGCCTTGTATGCACGCGTATGTTCAGGATTATCTTTCAAATAGATAGCCAGATAACCTTTCTCACCGGCTTCGCTATAGGGTTTACCTGTTTCCTTTTCATACATTGGCGCTACAACTTCTCGTTCGATTTCTCGCACTACCATTACCAGCGCAATCTGATCGATCACACTGCGAGTGGCTGGGGAATAGGGTCTGGCTTTGGCCATAATGATTACCCCCGCGCCCGTGGCTTTTTAACACCAGGCACAACGGCCAGACCGTTGGCCACATCATCACCGCGCCCGGTTACTGTCGCGACATAGCAGCCAGCCACATCGCTGAGAGTGACTAGGTTTTGCTCCGCTAGCCAGGCCAAGTGAGTACGCACAGCATCACGGGAAATACGGTGGCCATACGCTTGCAAGCAGGTTTGCAAAACTGATTCGTTGGCGCTGTCGCCACACTCCAACAATGAGCGCAGGATCACCAGCCGCTGATCGCTATCGAGAATTTCACGCATAGCCATACCTCACTTATCCTTCAACTCGTTTTCCAGCAGTAGATCGCTGATGCGTTGGACTGGCTGGAGCTTCGAACCAAGCTCCTTCAAATCACCCCGCAAATCTCTGATTTCCAACTGGAGTTCATGTAGTTCTTTTTGCCTTGGCATACCTTCAATAGCGGTTTCTACAATTGAAAGCCGCTCCCGTACGGAGTCCATTTCCTCACGCTTTACATAGGTTTTGCTCAGCAGTAGCTGAACAATGCTGATACCGGACATAAATAGCGCCCAAATAATGGCCCAGTTACCTTTGATGACTTCCCAATCCATACTGGGCCTCCTTGATCTCTCTGACTTTTTGACACGACACACAGCAAACAGCATCAGGCAGCAAAGCAAGCCGCTGAGCTGGAATAGTGGCCCCACAGTCATTACAAAAACCGAACTCAATGGGGGCCTCTTTAACTCGGTTTAAATGGGTGTTTAATGCCCGTTCACGGTCATACGTTTCCAATTCGCTGGCGCGGTCAAATAAATCGCCCATTAATTTCCCACCGGTAACTTGTGCTTACTGGATTTGCTATAGCGGGCAAAACCGTCCAGGGTGCGGAAGCCGAGATAAGTTAGCGCTGGCATGGCCAGCATCAGGGCAATGTCCCAATCCGGCTCAGGCATCACCATGGCATGGCCCGCTGCTGTAGCAATAGATGCACCTTGCTGGCCGATAGCTAGCAGCAAGACATAAAGGATTGAACTGTAGAGCGATAACCGCGCCATCAATGGGCGGGTACGCCGCACATATTCATCAACAGAATTATCACCATTTCGAACGGTTTCTTGCTGTTCGTGATGTGCCGCCTGGCGGTCAGCCAGAACCGCTTTATCCCGCTCAAGTTGAAACTGTTGTAGTTGCACTTTCAGGCTTTCAAGTTGAACTAATTGATCAGGTGAAAGCTGGGCAAGCTTCTGTTCCAATACCCGTTGCTGATCTTGTGGACTCACAGCATTGCCTACAGTCTCCACAATCCCGGCCACAGAATTTGCCGTTTTGGCGGTATCACCACCGAACAGGCTACCTATGGAGCGCAGAACGGAGGGGCCAGCTTTCATCAATAGGCTGGCGACTGTAGAAATAGTTATTGGATCCATTCAAGCAACCCTCTTTTCTTTGCCTGGTAAAAGGCCAATAGCGAAATGGCGATGGCCAGCAGGATCATTGGAAGGCAAATCCAGCCAAGTTGTACGTAAGCCGATGCAGTAGTTGCACTGACGGCCATTGCGCCAACAATGCTTAAAGCACCAGCCAAAAAGAAATTAGCTAGGTCAATTACGGTTGCCACCATCCAAACAGCTGTCCCGCCTAATGCCAGTAATAAAAGGATAAAGGCTAAGCCGCCTAAGTAAGAACAGAACACAATGGACACCAGTACCAACACCAATACCGTCCAGGGTGAATTAATGATTTTTATCATGATATTTTTCCTTGTAGCGCTGGCATTGCCAGGCGATATCAGTCGGCCGACAGACCACCAGCCCTTCATATAGAAACTGGCATGAGTCCCGTCATGGCCACGGTAATCAACTGGCTCCGGTTTGGGGCCACCAGCCATCCGGTGAAGCACCTCTTTTTTGAGGCGGTCACGGCGGCCATGGCGCATAGACTCATCCCAGCCTTTACCCATAGTTAGCTCCGAGTGACAGAAACAGAGCCACCGACAACTTCCCATGCAGCATCAGCCACACTATCCAGGCGGTTGAACCACCCATTGAGGTACTTACCTTGAGAGGGATTTGATTTGATGATCTCAGCGTAAAACCGCGCACGACGTAGCAAGTAGCGAGTCAACAGCCATTCGGGATCAGCACTGATAACGGCGGTTTTAGTTTTGGGGCCAACAATGCCATCAGCCGTAACACCCGCTGCATCCTGCAATAATGAAATAGCTTTTTTTACACCATGCTGAACAGCAGAATCAAAGACGATCAGCGAAATACCATCCGGCCAGTCTGAGCAATAAGACGGATACCAATAATCACGGAAATAAATCTGGCTGGCTTGCTCCAGAGTTAAGTCTTTAACTCGAGCATCAGGCTTACCGTCACCATTAACATCAGTCATGCCATCGGCAAGACCGTCACGCTTATCTGAAATGCCGTATTTGGTTTCACCACCTTTGTCGGTGGGGTCGTTGACATAACCACCTTCTTTGCCCAAGACAAAGTTAATGGCATGATTAAACGCTAAGGAAGGATTGTATGGGATCACATTTGCACCTCTGGAATGTATGGATAATAAAATCAGTACAGTTCCATAGTGCGACAGGCACAAAAAAAGCCGGATTTACCGGCTTCCTTTGATTCAACACTCTCAGAAAAACAACACCTCTCTGTATGCATAAAGCTGAATTGCAGCGATAACAATAAATATAATTATAAAGCCACGACTTTTATCCGTGTCAACAGGGTTTTCTTTCGCGCCTTCAATTAATTTTTTCCTACGAAAAAGATAGATAACAAACGGTATTACAAAAAACGAACCAATCCCCCACACAACAGGGGAGGCCCCATTCTTATAACCTTTATTTATGCCATCAGAAATTTTATAGGAACCAACTTTATTGTTAGCTGCATCTATAAAGACCCAAAATGAAAAAACTATTAGCACTAAATCTATAAAAATACTACCTGCCATTGCATTCACCCCATATCCAGAGAAAGTTGTTTTTTGCCCACTTCAAGCTTACGCATCCGCTTGATTGCTTTATACACCGTTTTGTAGGTGACGTGGTAGCGTTCAACTAACTCACATATATTGTTTCCTGTAAAATCATGCCAGATACGCATATCCCTAACGAAATACTCCAGTGTCTGTCCCCGTGGGAAGTACAGTTGCATTCCACCTATCTGGCGGCTGATGGCCACGACTAGCTCAAGAGAATAGCGTGGATCGCAACCTAGGCGCTCCAGCTCCTTACGCAAGAGAGCGTTCAACTCAACAAGGAGTGTAGGGAAGCGGGTGTTTTCTTCTGCCTCCTCTAACTGTTCCAAAAGGCTGTCATCTTTGACATCATCAAAAAGCTCAAAATTATCAGCCATTATTGCCCCCTTGAGTTCGAGCTAGCCACTCAACTCCACCTGGTAGCGTCGATACATCCTTCCCAAAGCTATGCATCTGAGCCAGGTAATCATCCCGGCCACGATCATTATCTACCACACGTTTGTTTGCATCCTGTTCACGAGCGGCGACATTACTGGTCTGTGCAAACATCTGTTCTGAAGTACGGTAGACCTCGCGCAGATAGCTGTGATTGCTCAGCGGCTTTTTATCACCATTGATGCGTTTAGCCCTAATACGCTCAACGGTTTCACTCAGCGCATGGGTTAAAACGCGGCCAGGTTGATGCTGCTCCAATACTTCCTTAACCAGCTTAACCGCCCTAGAATTTGACAGGTTTGACTTCTCTGGCCGGAACAAACCAATGTACGCCACCATAGACTTGGCGGCGCTCCCTGGTAGTTTAGTCAACTGCGCCAGCAGTTCACGGCCAGCATCATCTTCCAGTAAGGCGTCCAGATGCAAGTCAGAGTGACAGATTGGACAACGCGCAATTTTCATAAGCTGGCCTCATAGGCATTAACAAGATGGTGATAATCCCGAATGTCTTCCATTGTGTCTGGGTATACTGGGCGTGGCTTATTCCTCTCTTTCAAGGATTCCAGCATCAACCGGATATGCCATTGTTTAATACATTCCAACACACGGAATGCCAGCCAACCATCAAGCCAACCCACCTCATCAACGCCAACCCCCTTGTTTAACTGGGAGGTCATACGTTTCACATAAGCATTCAACGCCAGTTCGCTATCGCTGCCAACAAAGCCATGGCGGAACATAACGAACCAGATGGCGCGAATTTTGGAAATTTCTTCAACACGGGGCATACCTTTTGAATTAGGTTTAACCCGCGCAGGAGTTCTTTTTAAAGAACGTTTAAATCCGCGTTGCTTCAACTCAGAATAAACTCTAGTCAATTCACCGTGCGACATTTCACTACAACTGGTTTTCCCACTGGCAGTATTGGCCAACAATACGCGATAAGTATCGTCGTCCAATTTTAGCTTACCTTTGGCTACATGAATCAACCTGATTAATTGCGGCTTATCCATAACTAATACCTCTCTGGTTCCGATTTTGGCGTAAGCATGCCCCTGGCATAATTACGCCAACTTGCAACAGCATTGATAATTAAGCGGTGAGCGTGGTGACCTTCACAAAGAAAGGTTCTTTGTTTATTTCAACAACAGTGCCTGACTTTTTAAAGTCCCGCGCTATCGCTACCGGTTTAACTACTGGCCCGCCGCGTAAAGCTGCATGAGGTTGATAAATAAATGTTCTACCAACCTCATATTTCGCATTGAAGTCTTTGGCATTTATCTCTTTCATGATTAAACCCCTGACATATCCAAACTGATTTGCTCATATTTACCATTCGGTTGACGCTGGTAAATACGAAGATATTGGCTGGTGCCGGTGACCTGGATAGCATCTGCAATGGCAGACATGGCTTCAAGCCAACGTGGGTCATCAATCGCAAGCTGACGCAAGCCAAGCACTTGATTAATATCTATGCGCCCCTGTTTATTGACACGGAAAGCATGATCAACCAACGCTTTAAGATTGACATTAGCCCCATCAGACCATTCAACAACACATTCATCAATGAGCTTTTTCGCGGCCTGAATACGTTCATCAAAGACACGATGATCACCGATAGCACGGAGAATTTTAAACTGGCCATCAAAGCTAGGCAGTGTCACATTCCCCTTGGTGCCACCGTACTCAACACCGTATTCATTGGAAGACAAGTCAATGAAGTCCTCAATTTTCTTCATAGACGCAGCTTTGAAATCAGCCATAGCCTGGCGTAATACCCTGGCAGTGTCGACGATATCCAACACAACATCATCACGCAGTTTATCAACGGGGCGGATTAATTCTTGTGGCACCAGGTGGCCCTGGGCATTCTGGCGGTAGCCAGCTTGTTCGATTTCTTTGCTCATAAACACCTCAAATAATAGCTTCGTTAATTTGGTCACAGGCTTTTTCGAGGCCATCAATAATTTCCTCGATGCAAGAAATAGCCATTTCTGATTTCTGACCACGTTCTGATTGCTGTAAACCTTCAGGCATAGAATCAAAGGCGTCTTGCTCCTCATCCCGAACATCTTCAACTTCGCCTTTGATTATTTCGATTTTAACGAAAAGGTCAGAAAGTCTTTTTCTTCTATCTGCATTCATTTCATTCACCTCCAATAGATAATACAGCCCTGAATAGTAGCGGCAGAAATGGCATGATAGTTATGTGCCTTACGCTGCAAATCAGCATCCGGCGCACTAACTTCAAGGATTGGGCGTGAACGGCTTACGTTCACATGTTTGATTTCAATATTCCGGCGTTGTAACCAACCGATAGCATTAACCAGCTTTGTCGGGTTAATCATGCTGAGATTCCTTCTAGGTCTTTAACAGCGGCACGAATATGTTTGTCGCTCAAGTTTTCATTACTTCCGTGGGCAAACATTGCAGCTAGGCGGAGCGTATGGGAAATAGTACGTAATGCGCCTGGCTTGTCAGCTAAAGCATGGATTAATTCACGCTCAGCTTTTCCGCTTAGTCCCCAGGCATCAGCAATGGCTTCTACATCAGCCTTCTTGGTTTTCAAGATGGAAACCTTTTTAGCGATACGGGAAAATAAACGGGCAAAGTCCATATTGCGGCTGCTGCCACCAGTCAATTTTCCGTAGACCTGATGGTTACCAACCAACGCCAAACCAACGCCGGTTTCTTCCTGTAAAATACGCAATTCCTCAAGTACGGAATAATCAAGGTGATCCGCTTCATCAATGAGTACAACGCCGTTAGTACCACGTAATTTCCGGCGTATAGCGCGGCCAAGCTGGCCAGAACGGCGCGGAGCATCACCAATACCCAACTCCAGAGCCAATTCATAGAGGCATTCACTTAGGCTTGAGCGTGACGGCGATACAGTAATCAACCATACATTTGGGCGCTCTGCGGCAAACTGCTGTAGTGCGCGGGTTTTACCCACTCCCGAGTTACCGTAAATCACTGTAATACACTGCGCCAGTTGCGCATATTGCAAAGCATCCCAAATTTGTTTGACGGTGCGAGTAGGGATAAAGTCTGGTGCCGTTGGCATTTCCAACGTTTTACGCTGGCGGTTCTCTAGCCAGATGGACAGGTTATTGGTCAGCAAATCATTATCGCCGCGATAGCTGTTATTCATAAACTGCGAAAGCTGACTACCAGACACACCCACTTCACGGGCCACAGCAGCATATTTAATACCAGTGCTATCTACTACCGCACGAACAGCAGTCCGAACGGCATTAATATTTTCTTGTTTCTGCTCTAATTCAATTACGTTGCTCATTATTAATCTCCGTTAAATCTGCTTATTTTGGAATGCGTTGTATAACTGGCTTACTGCGTTACCAAATGCCTCTTCTGATTCGTCTTCAATATCTTCCTCAATTAAGTGCCGCCGCATGGTATTACCATGTGGGCGCAGTATTTCGACCACCCTAGATTCAGGCGGGGCTGGTGGAACGGTTTCTGGCATAAGTTCAGCGGCTTCCAACGCTGACATACGCTTGGCGGCGCTGGCAGCTTCTTTGGTGCGCTTAACAAATTGCGTCCTATTACGTTTATGCTCACGAGCTGCTTGGGTATCACCAAAGCCGGTTTTTTCGATACAGGTGGCTTCACAAATAAAACGTCCGTCCAGCGTGTAACAAAGAACACTCTGGTGCAGGTTCTGTGGATCAAAGCGCACCACAACCTTGTTTGGTCTAAGCCCCAATAGACGCTCACTGAAATAGCGGTTTTTACGGGCCTGAACCTTACCCCCAGCTTCCATTACGAACGTACCAGATTCACTAATACGTACCGCTTCGGCTGGTAATAACAGCAAGCGACGTTGCTCTGGCGTAGCCTTACGAATGGTGGCTTGCTGATAGCTTTCCTCGAATGCTTCATCAAAGGACAGAATGCCCCGGCACATTTCGGTATTACGCTTAGGCTGACGATTCCAGAACGCGATACCTTCAGCTAATACCTTCAGGAATTCTTCGGCATCAATCACCCGATCACCGTAATTATCCGGTTTATCCATCGGGTTCGGGCCTGTATGAGCACCAGCCAAAGCCGGGTGTTTATCTACGGTCTCACCAAGGCCACCATGAGAAAATGCACGTTCCACCGGTTTCGCCTGGCCATGACCACGGCCAAACAAAACGCTTGTCCAATGCAATTCAATACCCAGTAGGGGAATAATCCCTTTAGGGTCATCCTCTTTAATTTTGAAACGATAACGGTTAGGGACGCCGCCGGTAGTCCATTTGTTTGCCGCTGCCATCGTATTATCGATAGTTAATTTTCGCGGAATGCCGTATTGCTCAATCATGTCAGAAAGAGAAAGGCGAATAGAGTCGCTGTTCTCACTGACGTCAGTGCGCCAAGCCAGAATTTTACGGGTCTTCACGTCCTGCCAAATCCATGTTTTAGGACGGAGTATTTCGCCGTTAAACCAGCGTACAAACACGTTATGCTGGTAACCATCCCCATTAACCCATTCCATTGCTGTCAACTCGGCAACAGTACGTTCCTGGGAAGGGAATAGGCGCATCACGGCATGTTCACCTTCACGCAGCAATACACGTTGCTCAACAGGAACATCACGTTCCAGCTTGCGACGTATTGAAGAAAGGCTCGGTATAGCCCACCCACGAGCGGTAGCAGTCTCTGTAAGTCGGCCATAAGCCGTACGCAGTGCAGGACGCTCTGGACGCAGATAGTCAGCTAGGAAAAAGTCCCAAGCTTCCTGATCGCAATCCGCCTCTTTTTTACGGCGGGTTTCAATGCTTTTGCCGTATTGCCCCAGCAGCACAACCATCCAATCTTCCCGGGCATATTTGCGGGCGGTGTAATACCAACGACGTACCGACGCCACAGAAACATCATGAGTTTCGGCTACTGCATCAAAGGCGGTAACCACATCAATGCCGGTATTCACGAGGGATGCAACGGCCTGAACTGCCTCGGTTTTCCTCTGTGCAGCTACACGCTGCTTTTCCGTTGCCGATTCCCAGTGGTGCCATAGGGCTTCACGACAGTACGAGTATTCTTTTTTTGCCGGTACTTTGTAAGTTTTCTGACCAACGCAAACTTCCCCACGCTGTTTCAATACAAAGGCACGGGCCACAGGAGCTAAGCAATTGAGGTTGTACTCATATGCCTTTGAGCCTTGGCGCTTTCTTCTAATGTCTGGCTTGGCTAACGCTTGCTTATCCATCGCCATTCTCAGGCCGCGCTCGGTGGTTGGATAACCGGGCACCCCTAAGATTTCAGATATCGATAACCAAATGCTGTTGCTCATGCTGACATTGTTCATTGTGCGGCCTCATTGACGTAACGAGTTGGCCAGATTTCGTCAGGGGTCACACCAATCGCCATGGCTATAACACATTCCCCTTTTGGCCAATGGCGATCCAACGCGTTGTTTAAGGTTCTAGAGTGCCAACCTTGATCACGAGATAGGGCCGCCAAAGTGGTTCCTTTCTTCTTTACTGCGGCAACAATGTCGGCTCGATGCCAATCATTTTTATTGGTTCCATTTGGAGCCATATTTTGAGAAGCTACGGAGTTACTCATAGTCATAACACCTAATCATTATTCACTGTAATGATAGTGTTGATCCAAAAAGGAGGCATGTCAAGATCTATGCTTCCTTTGTGATTCAGTTATGGCATAACTCAACCACCAACCAAACCGGATTAGAATCAATGAGTTATGATAAAATGGATGTAAATGAACCCAAAAGGAACCAAAAACCTTTTGATGATGCAGGTAAAGGAAGCGGGTTTACTGAGAGATTGAACCTACTTGTTGGTTCTGATACGGGACGCTCATTTGCCCGTAAGGTCGGAATCCCTTACAGCACGTTTTATAAATACCAGCAGGGAGCCACCCAGCCGACACTTGATAACCTTATCTTGTTAGCTAATGCTGCTGGGGTAAGCGTTGAATGGCTGGCCACTGGTAAGGGGGGAAGTGAACCTAAAATAGAGGACTCATCTTTCTTAGACGAGTTTGCCCTGATCCCTGGTTACAACGTTCAAGTATCTACGGGCCACGGTACGACGGCGCTTGATGGATATGAACCAACTCGCCATCTGGCTTTTAGGCGTAAGTGGTTGTCTTTTAGAGGTTTCAATGAGAATGATTTGGTTTTAGTCTGGGCTAAGGGCGACTCAATGGAGCCGACAATTTCTAACAACGATACTCTGGTTATCAATACAGCGTATACCAAGCCTATCGATGGAAACATCTACGTAATCCGTCACGATGATACGCTATGGGCAAAGAGGGTACAGGTGCAGCCTGGGGCGTGGCTCTTGATTAGTGACAATCAGCCCACCTATCCGCCAATTGAAATCAAGCGAGAAGATATGAGTAATTTTGAGGTTATCGGGCAAGTCGTCCACATCTCAAAGGATCTGGGGATATAAGTTGTAAACGCCATTTAAACGAGCTGATGCGGATCATCGTTTTTATCAAACTATCTGAACAAATCCCCAGATCCGCATTTTGTTTTTCATTCCTTCGCTATGCTCATTTTTTGAGTTAAAATCGGAGGGCCGTCCGCTAAGCCCTTGTTCCAAGCTAGTTCTCAATCCCGCGAGTTCCCGAAAAATTCCGCCAATTCCCTTATTTCTCTTTATCATTCTTACTGACCCATAACAACGGCATTGATCAGGGCGATGCCATCCTTCATCGATTTCTTGAACGCTTTACGCCCCAGGATCAGGCCCATCCCACCAGCCCGCTTGTTGATCACTGCGGTACGCACTGACTCTTGCAGATCGTTTTCCCCGGCGGCACCGCCTGAGTTGATCAAACCGGCACGACCCATGTAGCAGTTTGCCAACTGATAGCGTACCAGATCGATCGGGTGATCGGTGGTCAGCTTGTCATAGACGCGATCGTCGGTATAACCGAATTTCACCGCACGGTAGCCGCCGTTGTTCTCGGCCATTTTCTGTTTGACGATATCGGCACCGATGGTGGCCGCAATGTGGTTGGCTTGGCCGGTCAGATCGGCGCTGGAATGATAATCGACGCCATCCTTGTTGAACGCAGGGTTACGTAGATAGGCCCACAATACGGTCACCATACCCAGTTCGTGAGCGCGCTCAAAGGCGATCGAAATCTCTTCAATCTGGCGCCGTGACTGCTCGGAACCGAAGTAAATGGTTGCACCAACCGCCACCGCCCCCATGTTGAACGCCTGCTCAACGCTGGCATAGAGGGTTTGGTCGTACTGCGTTGGATAGCTCAGGGTTTCGTTGTGGTTCAGTTTGACCAGGAACGGGATCTTATGGGCGTAGCGCCGCGATACCGAAGCCAGCACGCCGTAAGTGGAAGCCACGCAGTTACAGCCAGCTTCGATCGCCAGCTCAACGATGTTTTTGGGATCAAAATAGAGTGGGTTGGCGGCAAATGAGGCCCCGGCAGAGTGTTCTACGCCTTGATCGACCGGCAGGATCGAGAGGTAACCGGTACCCGCCAGGCGGCCATGGTTGAGCAAGGTTTGCATTGAGCGCAGCACGCTGTTTGGGCGGTTGTTGTCGATCATCACCCGATCAACAAAGTCGCCACCGGGCAGGTACAGATTTTCCGCAGGGATGGTGGTACAGCGGTGTTGCAAAAGGTCTTCCGCTTCCTGACCTAACAATTGTGCAATATCCGTCATGATTCACTCCTGTTAAAGCTTCCTATACACCGGTAAGTCTGGGTATTTGGCCACCGGCGTAGTCAAAAGCGGTGATTGAAGCTATGCAAAAGATACTAATCAAAACCTGATGGTGCGAAGAGACAATAGATGCGATTGAGAAGAAATGCTATTTAGAAGGCAAAATTTGCGAGTGAGCACTTGTTGATGGCGTCCCCTTTCCTGGTCGGAGAGGGGAAGCTTTTACTCGGCTTCAAACCAGTCGGTGTTTTGCAGGGCAATTGGGGTGATCGAGTAGATCATCTCCTGCAAATGCTCGTGAATAGCCAGCTCCGCCGCATCCGGGTCCTGGGCTTTCAGTGCCGCAAAAATACGGTAATGCTGGTGGATCAGATTCTCTGGCGGTGATACTTCGCTCAGACTGAGGAAGCGCACCCGGTCCATCGTCGCTTTGATGGTCTCGATGGTTTCCCAGGCCAGGGCGCAATTGGCCATTTGCGTCAGCAGATGGTGGAATTCGTCGTCCAGCGCCAAAAACTCCCGGATCTGATTATTCTGTGCCGCCAGCTCCTGGCGATGCAGGTTATGCTCCAGCGTCATCAATTGCTCGGGGGTGATGCTGGTGGCAACTCGCCGCACGATGGCACATTCCACTGCCTGACGGATAAAGCGCCCGTCGGCTACCCGTTTGGCGGAAATTTTCATCACGAAGGTCCCGCGTTGCGGCAAGATCTGCACCAGCCCCGCTTCAGCCAGTTTGATAAAGGCTTCGCGCACCGGCTGGCGTGAAACACTGAAACGGGTGGAAATCTCTTTCTCGGAAAGCAACGTGCCCGGTGGGATGGTGCAATCGACGATATCTTTGCGCAGGAAACGATAGATCTGCTGATTGACCGGGACGTTATTCGTGAGGATGTACGATTCTGACATGGCGACAATCAATATATGAGGGTAATAGTGAATGCCACCATACTAGCAGATTAACCCGTGAAAGAGGGCGGATAAATCCACCCGCATTCTATGCTTTTCTATTAGCGTGCCAGCACTCTTGCCACCGTTGCTTTAGCTCCCCGCGCCAACAGCGCCAGATAAGCACTGGTCACGGTATTGACGAAGCGTTGGTTATCCGGCAGGTCGCGTCCGAACACCGAGGTCATTTGCAGTAACGCCATCACGCGAGGCGCACCTTCATCACTGTTGGCGACGCGCTGGGCAATTTCCTCACGCAACGGATCGCTGATGTCGATCGGTTGACCCTGTTCGTCCTTACCGCCAACGTAACGCATCCAACCCGCCACGCCCAGCGCCAGGCAGTCAAAATCACTGCCGTTGGCCAGGTGCCAGCGCACCGAATCCAGCATGCGCTGCGGTAGTTTTTGCGTGCCGTCCATGGCGATCTGCCAGGTGCGGTGCTTCAACGCCGTGTTGCGATAACGTGCCAGCAGGGAATCGGCGTATTTCTCCAGATCGGTTCCCGGCGTATTCAGCGTTGGAGCCTGTTCTGCCAGCATCAGATGGCGGGCGGCCTTGACGTAATGCTCATCCTGCATGCAGTCGCTGATGTGTGGGTAACCGGCCAGATAACCCAGATAGGCCAGGAACGAGTGGCTGCCGTTCAGCATACGCAGCTTCATCTCTTCGAACGGCAAGACATCGCTGACCAGTTCGGCACCGGCTTGTTCCCATGCCGGGCGGCCCGCGACAAAATTGTCCTCAATCACCCATTGGCGGAACGGCTCGCAGGCTACGGCTGCCGGATCCTGCACGCCGGTTTGCTGTGCGACCTGGGCCAGGGTGTCTGGCGTCACGGCTGGCACGATGCGATCGACCATGGTGGAAGGGAAGGTGGCGTGGGTTTCGATCCACGTTGCCAACGCCGGATCGAGCGCTTTGGCATAGGTGGTGATCACGTTGCGGGTCACATGGCCGTTTTCCGGCATATTGTCGCAAGACATCACGCTGAACGCAGGTTGCCCGGCCGCTTTACGCTGCGCCAAGGCTGCGACGATCACCCCAACTGCGCTTTGTGGGTGATGTGGATTAGCCAGATCCCGCACAATCAACGGATGATCAAGTTGCAACTGGCCGGTGGCGGGGGAGTGGCAATAGCCTTTTTCGGTGATGGTCATGGACACAATCGCCACTTCGGGCTTGCCCAGAGCGTGGAATACCGCGTCCAGCCCGTCGACTTGCGCATGCAGCGCCTGTTTTACTACGCCCACCACCCGGCATTGCCAGGCATCGGCAGACATCTCAGCCACGCTGTAGAGCCTATCTTGCTGTTTGAGATCGGCGATTTGCTGTTCGCCGCCGATCAGGTTGATTTCGCAGTAACCCCAGTCGCTGCCGTGCTCCTGTGCCAGAATATCGGCGTATACCGCCTGGTGGGCGCGATGAAAGGCACCAAAGCCCAGATGAACCAGGCGCGGAACCAGTTTGCTACGATCGTACTGCGGAACAATGGCGTTGGCCGCTAACAGCTTGGTATCCATGTTAAAACTCACTGTGTAATGGTCTGATTGCCGCAGAACCTTCTCTGCGGCAGAGGATTGAAGGGGATTAATGACTGCTGACGCGTTGGGCTATCGGCAGCGCTGGGCTTTCCGCGGCATCTTCCGCCAAGCTCAGGTCGCGATCTCTGACTTCAGGCATCAATATCGCGGCCAGCAAGCCGATCACGGAGTACAGGATCATCATGACGGCGATTGGCCACCAGGAGTCGGTCATATTGCAGAAGATACCGGCTAATACCGGGCCGAAGCCGACTGCCACCAAACCACCGGCCTCTTTGGAGATCGCCATGCGGGTAAAGCGGTTACGTGAACCAAACATTTCCGCCATGGTGATGTTTTCTAGCGCAAACAGGCCCAGCACCGCGACGTTATGGATGATAATGATCGAGGCCATAATCACGTTCACCTCATTGGTCTTGTCCACAATCATCGAAATCATTGGGTAGGCCAGAATGATGGCGGAGATATTGACCAGGATATAAGGTACCCGGCGGCCGATCTTGTCGGAGAGCCAGCCAAGGAACGGAATGGTAATAAAGCCAATGGCGGAGCTGATCATCAAGGCGTCGGTTGGGATGGCCTTCTCAAACAGCAGGGTTTGCACCAGATAACCGGCCAGGAAGGTCTGGATCAGACCTGAGTTGCCTGCTTGGCCAAAACGTAGCCCGGTAGCCAGCCAGAAGGATTTGCTGCTGAACATTGCCGACAGCGAATGGGTATTGTCAGCCACGGCGTGAGCCGGTGTTGCGGTAGAGCCATCGTCGTTAACCTTTTCAAACACCGGGCTTTCTTTCAGGTTCATACGCAGCCAGATGGCGAACAGCATGACGACCACGCTGGCCAGGAAAGGTACGCGCCAGCCCCAGGCCAGCAGCTCTTCTTTCGACAGGAAGAAGAACATTACGGCCCAGATGGCGGTTGCCGACAGCGTGCCACAGTTGGTGCCCATGGCCACCAGTGAGGAGATAATCCCGCGTTTACCCTTAGGGGCGTATTCCGCCAGCATGGTTCCGGCGCCGGATATTTCCGCACCGGCACCCAGCCCTTGAATAATACGCAGTAACACCAGTAACAAGGGGGCGAAAATACCAATTTGCGCATAGGTTGGCAGCACACCGATTAAGGTGGTGCAGATCCCCATCATGGTAATGGTGATAAACAGCACCCTTTTACGGCCGATGGTATCTCCCATGCGTCCAAAGAAGAAGGCACCCGCGATACGGGCGATATAGCCCGCGCCGTAGGTTCCCATCGCCAAGATCAACGCCATGGCGGCGGACTGTTCCGGGAAAAATATTTCATGGAAGACTAATGCTGCACCAAGCGAATAAAGCTGAAAATCCATAAATTCCAGCGCGGTACCAAGCCAGCCGGAAACGGCCGCCTTGATCAGGTCCGAGGTACTTCTTTCCGGCTGAGTGTTGTCAATTTTTGCGTTCATCATTGTTCTGTTCTCTGCAAATTGTTGTTGTAAGGACGGCAAAGATGAGGTTCAGAAGCCCCTGTTTCCTTCCCGCTACAGCAGGCCGTAGCGGGAAGGTGGTCAGGTCAGAATTTCAGTAAAACCTTGCAGCACTGCTTTTGGTCTTTTTCGAAGATCTCCATCGCGTCAAGCACTTGCGTAAACGTAAACTGATGGGTGATCAACTTCTCTGGGTGGATCTGGCGTTGCGTCATCCAGGCAATCACCTGCGGGAAGCGGTTGCTGTTGAGGCGTGAGCTGTAAATCGAGATCTCTTTGCTGGTAATGGCTTGCTGGCTGATCACGCAGGGTTCGGCAGAGAAGCCCATAATGCCAATGCGTGCAGCGGGAGAAGCCAAGCCGATCGCCTCCGGCAAAATGGCCGGGTGGCAGGCAGCATCGATGATCAGCGTTGGCCGGATGCCGAGCTTTGGTAACTCGCTGGCCAAATCAAGCTGGCTGTTGTTGATCACCACATCCGCGCCGTTGGCGGTGGCCATAGCCAGGCGCTCATCGATACGGTCAGCCACCACAATCTGTTTAACGCCGTAAACGCCGCGCAGCGCCTGAATAGAGGTGAGGCCCATCGGCCCGGCACCATACACCAATGCCACATCTAACGGGCCAGGTTGCAGTTGGCTACAGATGTTGGCGGCAATGGTGAAGGGTTCGACCATCGTGGCATCGTTGTCTGGAATGCTGTCCGGAACTAGATGGGCATTTTTGGCCGGTAGCGTGACATATTCGCTGAATCCGCCGTCACGGTGAACGCCAATGACCTGCAGTTCGGTGCAGACGTTTGGCCTGCCCACCGAGCAGGGATAGCAATGGCCGCAACTGACAACCGGATCGCCCACTACACGTTCTCCGATGCGCGACGGATCGACACCTTCACCGAGAGCGTCAATATGGCCAAAGAACTCATGGCCGATCACGCGCGGATATTTGGCAAACGGGTTATGGCCGCGATAGATATGCACGTCGGAGCCGCAGATCCCAGCGCTAGCCACACGGATCCGGACTTCACCTTGCCGCGGCGATGGTAACGGGCGCTCTTCAATCACTAATTGCCCTGGCTGTTGAACAGTAATGCTTTTCATAGAAATTCCTCGGTTTACCAGTTCCACAGGGTGCCGTCTTCCAGGCGCGCTACCGGCAGGTAGGCTGGATCGTAGGGATATTTGGCCGCCAGTTTTTCGTCAAACTCGATGCCCAACCCTGGTTTTTCACCTGGATGCATATAGCCGTTGTCGAACGTCCAGTTATGTGGGAACACTTCCAGCATCTGTTCGGAGTAGCCCATATATTCCTGCACGCCGAAGTTCGGCACCCACAGGTCAAAGTGCAACGCCGCCGCCATGCAGATTGGCGAGAGATCGGAAGGGCCGTGAGAGCCGGTACGCACCTGATACAGCGAAGCGAAATCGGCGATACGGCGCATGCCGGTGATGCCCCCGGCGTGGGTGATGGTGGTACGGATGTAATCGATCAGCTGCTCTTCAATCAGCTGTTTGCAGTCCCAGATGCTGTTGAACACCTCACCGACCGCAATCGGGGTCACGGTATGTTGGCGGATCAGGCGGAAGCATTCCTGATTTTCAGCCGGGGTAGGATCTTCCATCCAGAACAAGCGGTATTGCTCAACGCTTTTGCCAAAGCGGGCTGCTTCGATCGGCGTCAGGCGGTGATGCATGTCGTGCAGCAGATGTTCGTCAAAACCGAATTTGTCACGCACGGCTGCAAACAGTTTAGGGGTGAAATCGAGGTATTTCTCGGTTGACCACAGTTGCTCTTCCGGCCAGTTACCTTTGGTGGCGGGTTCATACGCCAAGCCTTTGCCCTTGGCCATGCCGTAAGTGGTTTTCATCCCTGGTACGCCGCATTGTGCGCGGATCGCCTTGAAGCCCAGTTCCTTATGCTTGGCATAATCGTCCAGCACTTCGTCAATCGAGTGGCCGGTGGTGTGGCAATACACCATGACGCCGGTACGTGAAGCGCCACCCAGCAACTGGTACAGCGGCATATTGGCCGCTTTGGCTTTGATATCCCACAGTGCCGTATCTACCGCAGAGATGGCCGACATGGTCACCGGGCCACGGCGCCAGTAAGCACCTTTGTAGAAGTACTGCCAGATATCTTCAATTTGGTGAGCATCACGGCCAATCAGCTGCGGGCAGACGTGGTCTTCCAGGTAAGATGCCACCGGCAGTTCACGGCCATTCAGGGTCGCATCGCCGATACCGGTTAGCCCGCAGTCGGTAGTGATCTTCAGGGTGACGAAATTTCTTCCCGGGCAGGTGACAAACACCTCGGCTTTAACAATTTTCATGACTTCCACATCCTGTTGTTGCTGATAGCGTATGGGCAGAAATTAACCTTGAACTAACTACCATACAAGTATGATTTGTGAAAATTGCCACTGGAGATCACATTTATGGGTGGATCGCAGACATGGGGTGGCCGTTTTAGCATGAGGTAAAAAGAGGGATGTGGGTTCGCAGCTGTGTTCAGGCGCGGGAGTTAATTTGTAGCACCAGCCCCTCACCCCAACCCTCTCCCGCAGGGAGAGGGAGCTGATTTGGTGATAAGGTCAGGTGTGGATGATAATTTGTAACTCGGTAACCCCATAAATTAGTTAAGTTTTTTACGATGCTGCGGTTGAGCGCAGGTGCTAATTTGTAGCACATACTGTCCCCTCTCCCTGTGGGAGAGGGTTAGGGTGAGGGGCGTTACGCCGGGCTAAAGCTTGCTCGATCTGAGCGCGTGGCTTATTTGCTTATTCCAGCAGATCGCAATTTGGCGGTAAGCGGCACTCGATAGCATTAGGCAGCACCTCAATGCGGAAATCACGGCCCTTCAGCGGTTCGCCATCAAGGTTAAAGGTGATTTCATGCGGTGCGGAGATCTCCACCCACGGCAATGAGGCATCAACCACGTTGCTGTTTTCCTCACCGCTAAACAAGATATTGACCAGCGTAGGCAGCAACTCTTCGGCAGTGAGCAGGCGCACCTGCAATAAACCATCGTTGATCAGTGCGGCAGGGCAAAGTTTCTGCCCACCTCCGGCTTGTCTGCCGTTACCGATGCCGATCACTAGCGCTTCTCCGGCCCAATGGAAATCTGGCCCACGGATCTCACAGCTGTCGGCTTTCAGCGCATCCAGGCGCAGTAGACCATGGATGAAATAAGAAACGCCCCCCAGTGCGGCCTTCAGTTTGTCCGGGGTTTCGGTGGTGATGCGGGTGCCAAAGCCGCCGGTTGCCATATTGATGAAATAGCGCTCGTCATTGACCTTGGCCAGATCGATCGGTACCGCTCGGCCCTTGATGGCTAACTGCAAGGCCAAATCTGGCTGTAGGGGAATAGCGCAGGCGGTAGCAAAGTCGTTGGCGGTACCCAGCGGCAGTATGCCTAGTATTGGGCGCAACCGCGCAGGGAGTTGTGCCAATGCGGCAGCGACTTCGTTGATAGTACCGTCGCCGCCACCGGCGATCACGGTTTCCACCCGCAGTTGGCTGGCCTCTTTGACGTAACGAGCGGCATCTCCCTGTTCCCAGGTGACGCGGACATGTAGGGTCTGGCCCTCATGGCGCAGCACGTTCACCGCTGCGCGAACTTCCTCATTGCCGGAGCTTTTACCATTGATGATAAGCAGTGCTGGAGCATATTGGTGCATTCCTGATCCTTGTGGCGAAAAACGAATCGGCTGTCAAACGGTGGTCAGGTGGGTTTCCCAGTGGCTAGACCCTATCCCAAAACGTTAACGATAAACCACAAGCCAGTGGCGGGCCATAAGAATATTCAGGTAATGCCGAGTTCGGCTCGGCAGGGTATTTATATAGTCAATGCCTAATGGGGGTAATATCTTTCTTTCACGCGAGTTAAGCGTTGGTATTAATGACCTTATTAATCGCTATAGAATAATTTATATATTGCAGAGAAAATGATTAGCCGTTTAGTGCAATGCAAGAAATATCCTAAAAAATGCCAATGAAATTCTCAACTGATTGAAATTAAATGGGATAAAAAAGAAAAGGCCAACCCAAGGGAGATTGGGCTGGCTAAGGAGGTGGTTCCTAGTATTGCTATGCAAATATTTCGTTATTAGTTTTAAGCAGCCTGATAATAACCAAGCTGCGCACTAATTGATGTGATCTGATTCTAATATTTGCCAAAAATTGCCACCCAGTTGGGTGGCGATAAAATCTTAGCCGTTCTGGCTATCGTCCTGCGGCAAATTGCGGATCAACAACGCATAATTGAGGTCGATATCCTCGGGGATTGGCAAATAAACGATATGGCCGTTGCCCGGAGCGACATCGATCGTCTCGCCTTTTTTGTTTTGCAGGTTTTCCAGGGTAAACAACACGTTACCTCCTGGCGTCATCATCTCTACGCTGTCACCGACCAGGAATTTATTTTTTACATCCACTTCCGCCCAGCCGTTACGGCGCACCCCGGTAAACTCGCCGACAAACTGTTGCAGTTCGGAAATGGAGGAGCCGTAATCATAGTTCTGGTGGGCATCGTGCGTATGGCGGCGCAGAAAACCTTCGGTATAGCCACGATGAGCCAGGCCTTCCAGCGTGGTCAGCAGGCTAGGATCGAAAGGTTTGCCGGCAACGGCATCGTCAATGGCACGGCGATAAACCTGTGCAGTGCGGGCACAGTAATAAAATGACTTGGTGCGGCCTTCAATTTTCAGCGAATGTACGCCCAACTGGGTGAGCCGCTCGACGTGCTGGATAGCTCGCAGATCTTTTGAGTTCATGATGTAGGTGCCGTGCTCGTCCTCAAACGCGCTCATGTACTCGCCGGGTTTTTGCGCTTCGGAAAGCATAAAGACTTTATCGGTCGGCGCGCCAATGCCCAGCGTCGGCTCGACGTTTTGCACTGCGATGGGCTCATGCAGATGCACGATGCTGCCGGTATCGTCTTCCTTGCCTTCTTCTGCTTTGTACTGCCAGCGGCAGGCATTGGTGCAGGTCCCTTGGTTGGGATCGCGTTTGTTGATGTAACCGGAAAGCAGGCACCGGCCAGAATAGGCCATGCACAGTGCGCCATGCACGAAGATCTCCAGCTCCATTTCTGGCACTTGGCTACGGATTTCCGCCACCTCATCCAGCGAGAGCTCGCGGGAAAGGATCACCCGCGTCAAGCCCATCTGCTGCCAGAACTTCACCGTTGCCCAGTTGACCGCGTTAGCCTGCACCGAGAGGTGAATGTCCATCTGCGGGAAGGCTTCGCGCACCATCATGATCAAACCGGGGTCGGACATGATCAGCGCATCCGGGCCCATGTCGATCACCGGTTTCAGGTCACGCAGGAAGGTTTTCAGTTTAGCGTTGTGTGGCGCGATGTTAACCACCACGTAGAATCTTTTGCCTAACGCATGAGCTTCGTTAATCCCAAGCTGCAGGTTCTCGTGGTTAAATTCGTTGTTGCGTACTCGCAGGCTATAACGCGGCTGGCCGGCGTAAACCGCATCGGCACCGTAGGCAAAGGCGTAACGCATGTTTTTCAGCGTTCCCGCCGGGGAGAGGAGTTCTGGTGTAAACATAGTGATTCTCGGTCTGATTTCAGGTCAGCACCACGCCACCCAATGGCGCAGTGAAAGCGGGGGATTGTAGCGGCAGCCCGGCAAGAAATCAGCAATTAACCGGAAATTCTCAGGGGAGATTGATCTTCATCATCAGAAAAACCGCGCGGCAGTGGATACCGCGCGCAGGCCGGATAATATTTATGCACTTAAATCGCGCACGTCAGTGGTAGGGCCATTCTTGATCACCGACTGAATACCGCTTTTTGCTGCACTATCTGAACTGTACATCTGGCTGGTGCCAATCACCTGATGGTTTTTGGCTTTCAGCACGAAATAGGGTTTGTTATTGCTACTGATTTTCACTTCAAACTGCGCTTCATGAGGCGAATTGGTTTGCACGGACGCAATGCCGTTTTCCGCCGAGGCTTTGCTGGCATACATCTCGCTGGCAAGAATGATCTCGCCATTGCTGGCCTTCAGGTTGAAGTGATACTGCCCGTTGCTCGATTTTGTCAGTTCATAATGTCCGGTTGCCATGGTCCTGCTCCTGATTAGTGCCAATAAGTGAGATAAGTGTAGCTAATGTCTCGGCAAGCGTTTTTTTTAACGGTGAAGTAATGCGTATCAGTGCACAGAAAGGGGGGGTTTTTTGTGCTGATGGTTTGAACAGAAAGGATTGCATGGTTAAAATTCGTTCTGGTAAAAACGAATAAAATCAGGTGAGCTAAGGCGCTGTGTTTAATACCGCTTCACCAAATGCTTGAGACAGGTGGGAGTCATTGCAGGTTAGCCGACCGTTGAGCGCCGGGATGCGCGATACCAGCCCCCATCGACGGGTTCACGGCGTGTCGGCGTTCTGTATGACTCCCATCTGTAGTACGACTAGCCGCAGCCATTTAGTTTTTGCATCAAGATTAAATGGGCTTAAGTTTTGGCCGACATCGGTTTCATGGAGGTGTGCATGGAAAGGACCACTAAGCTTTTTAGAACGGGCAGAAATCAGGCGGTGAGATTGCCTATGGAGTTCGAGTTTGATACGAGCCAGGTTTATATTCGCCGTGATGAGCAAGGCAATGTCATTTTGTCGAAACAGCCATTGGAGACTGACTCTTGGCAGCCGTTGCTGGCAATGTTGCAAAATGTGGTAGTGCCGGGAAATTTCTTGGCGGCTGAAGATCGCCTGCAAGGTATTACCGAGCGGGATCCATTTAACAACAGATTTTAAGTCGTGGTGCAACCATGTTCGCTTCGAGCCAATCCAATTATTAACCAAACGGGCGCAGCAATTGCAGCGCCCCTAAAGGGTCGCGGAGCTTGAGGTGGAAGACTGGACGCAGTGAGCGTCACAGCCCATTGACCAGCCGGCACTGTTCGGCTTCCCAGCGGTAACCCACCCCGTAGACCGAACGGATAAACGCTTTGTCGCCGTCGATCAGTTCCAGCTTGCGGCGCAGGTTCTTGATATGGCTATCGATGGTGCGATCGGTCACCACCCGGTAATCATCGTACAGATTGTTCAGCAACTGTTCGCGTGAAAACACGTTGCCTGGCTGACAAGCCAGGGTTTTCAGCAGGCGGAATTCCGCTGGCGTCAGATCCAGGATATGGCCCTGATAGCTGGCCTGAAAGCGCGGCTCATCAATATGCAACAGTGAATCATCATCGCTATGTTCCGCAGGCCGATAGCAACGGCGCAGAATGGTTTTCACCCTGGCAACTACTTCACGTGGGCTATAAGGCTTGCAAATGTAGTCATCCGCCCCGATCTCCAGCCCCAACAGGCGGTCGATCTCCTCGATTTTGGCGGTCACCATGATGACGGGGATATCGGTAAAGCGGCGTAGCTCACGGCAAAGGGTTAAGCCATCGCAGCCTGGCAGCATCAAATCCAGCAAAATAAGCGCCGGTGGATGCTCGTGCACCGCCGGGATCACCTCGCTGCCGTCGCTCAGCCAGCGGGTGGCATAGCCAGCGGCCTGCAGATAATCCACCAACAGCTGGCCCAGCTTGGGTTCATCTTCCACAATCATGATCTGTAGTGGCTGATTTTGGTTTTCCATCAAATAACCTTATTATTCACCAGAGATGGGGAAATCTACTGTAATGCGCACGCCGCCTAAAGGCGAGTGTTGTGCGCGGATCTCGCCGCCATGCGCCTCCACAATGTTCTGACAGATGGAGAGCCCCAGCCCCGAACCGCCGCTGGCGCGGTTACGCGATCCTTCAGTGCGATAAAAGCGTTCGAAGATGAGAGCTAGCTGCTCGTCGTTCACTCCTGGGGCGCTGTCCTGCCAATAAATTCGCACGGTTCCTGGCAGGCGTTCAATACCAATCTCCAGTCGACCACCGGCATCGGTATAGCGCTGGCTGTTTTCCAACAGGTTGTTGAATAACTGGAGCAGTCGGTCAGGATCGCCAAACAGTGGCATCTGCTCCGGCAGATAGGTGACGATTTCCAACTGCTTGGCATGAAAACGCTCACGGAAGGCCGCCACTGCGATCTGCACCAGATGTACGCAATCTACCGGCAATTTACGGTAGGCGAGGGCGCCGAGATCGGAGAGTGACAGTTGGTGCAGGTCGTCCACCAATTTGGTGAGGGTTGAGACTTCCGCCTGTAGCGAACTGAGCGAGGCTGGTGTGGGTTGGCGAACACCGTCTTGCAGCGCCTCCAACTCGCCACGCAGTACTGCCAGTGGGGTACGCAACTCGTGGGAAACATCCGCCATTAGCGCCCGCCGCATCTGTTCGTTCTTTTCCAGTGAGGTGGCAAGCTGGTTAAAATCCTGCGCGAGCCGGCCCAGCTCATCTTGGCTGCTGACCGCCACCCGAGCGCTGAAATCACCCGCTGCCAGCCGATGAGTGCCGCCGACCAGGCGTTTAACCGGTGCCAGCAGGCCGCGCGACATCAGCCAGGTCACTGCCGCCGCCAACAAGGTGGATAGCCCAACGATCATCCAACTGGTGCGCCGCTGTTGGCGATCGAAGTTGATGTCCGCATTGCGCGTCAGTTTTTCCGGCGGGGTTGCTACCACCCAACCGACGATCTGATTGTTGTAATGAATCGGGTGGCGGGTACTCTCTTTAGGGATCGGGCCGGAATGACCCACCAGCCGGTTATACTGGCTGTCCACCACCCAGAACTGGGTGCGCCAGCCCTTGGGGGGCAGATTGTGGCTGCTGTCGCTGTTCTGCTCAAACGAACGCATGATCTGATACACCACCTGATCGTTGTTACGCAGAAACTCCCAGTTGCCGTGGCGGCGAAACTGATCTTCCAACGCGTCGCCGAGCATGCTGATGCGTTGCTCATTGCTGTGTTTGATATAGTCGATAAACCCCCGTTCAAAGCTGACGCGTACCCCCCAGTGCATAGTGATCAACACCAACATGCAGGTGGCGAAGATAGCCATAAACAGCTTGCCGGTTATGCCAATTCTCATTGTTTCCTCGTGGAGCCAGTGCCCGGCTCTTTGGTCAACGTACGGTTGGGGGCGATGTCGGTCGGTACGCGGGCGAAAGCCAGCGCCGGCAGGGCAATAATCAGCGCCATGCAGCCATAGCTGTAGATAAAGGCGTTGTGGATAGCCGGGCTATCGGCCACCACCTGATGATGCGCGAAGCTACCAATCAGGATGCCGGCAATGCTGACGCCCAGGCTCATGGCAAGCTGCATCACCATCGACAGCAAGCTGTTGCCGCTGCTGGCCAGCCGGTCGGGCAGATCTTTCAGCGTCAGGGTATTCATGGCGGAAAAACGCAGGGAGTTAACCATACCTTGGAAGAACAGCACCAGCGGCAGCAGATAAACCCAGCCCAGCATCGCCACCAGCGGAAAACTCAGGGTCACCAGCGCCAACATCAGCGTGGCGGCCACCAGCACATTACGGTAACCGAAGCGATTCACCACCTGCACCACGATGCGCTTCATGCCCATGCTGCCGATGATCATCGGGATCATCATCAACCCGGCGTGGAACGGGGAAAACCCCATGCCCACCTGCAGAAACAACGGTGTCATAAAGGGCAACATACCGCTGCCAATCCGCCCCAACAGGCTGCCGGTCAGGCCGACGCGATAGGTTTCCGTCTTGAATAACCGCAGTGAGAACAGTGCCCGGCTGTTACCACGGGCGTGCAACCAGTAGCCAGCGAGCGCAGCGCAACCCATCGCCACCAGTCCGGCGATGGTGGCAGAGGAAAGCCCCATGCCTTTATGCCCGTCGAGCGCCAGCGTCAGCGTGGCCATGCCGATCGCCAACATGATAAAGCCGCTGATATCGAAACGCCGGGTCTGCATGGTGTAATTGGGCATCAGCAGCGCGGTGGCAATCGCTCCAGCGATACCCACGGGAATGTTGATCAGGAAGATCCAGTGCCAACTGGCGTATTGCACCAGAAAGCCCCCCAATGCTGGCCCCATCAGCGGGCCGATCTGGCCGGGCAGGGTGACGAAGGTCATCGCCGCCATATACTGTTCACGCGGGACGATTTTCATCACCGTCAGCCTGCCGACCGGCACCATCATCGCGCCACCGATGCCCTGTATCACGCGGGAGGCCACCAGCTCATTCAGGGTTTCCGAACGGGCGCACAGGATCGACCCGAGCGTGAACAGCACGATGGCGCTGAAGAACACCCGTTTGACGCCAACCCGATCCGCCAACCAGCCGCTGGCGGGCAGCATCACCGCCACCGTCAGCACATAGGAGACAATCACCGACTGCATGCGCAGCGGGTTTTCCCCCAGGCTGACCGCCATGGAGGGCAACGCGGTATTGACGATGGTGGTATCCAGCGTCTGCATAAAGAAGCCGAAAGCCACGATCCACAGCTGCCATTGCACCGAGGTGGACCCTGGCGGGGCGCTGGGTTTGATGCTCATCTCATAGGCCCTTTCTCTCCCGCATTACTGCCGATCAGTGAGGCAGCGGCGTCAGTTTTTCACCGCGACGGAACTTCATCTGTAAGCGGTCAAAGTACAGATAGATCACCGGCGTGGTATACAGCGTCAACAATTGGCTCATCAGCAGCCCCCCGGTGATGGTGATCCCCAGCGGTTGTCGCAGCTCCGCCCCGTCGCCGCTGGTCAGAACCAGCGGCAAGGCGCCAAATAGGGCAGCCAACGTTGTCATCATGATAGGGCGAAAACGCAGTAAGCAGGCTTGGAAGATGGCCTCACGGGCGCTGATCCCGCCGTTGCGTTGCGCATCCAGGGCAAAATCGACCATCATGATGGCATTCTTTTTGACGATACCAATCAACAGCATAATCCCGATTAGCGCAATCAGGCTAAACGGTGCGTCAAACAGTTCCAGCGCCAGTAACGCCCCAACCCCGGCAGAAGGTAGCGTAGACAGGATGGTCAGTGGATGGATATAGCTCTCATACAGTATACCCAGCACGATATACACCGTGGCGATGGCGGCAGCGATCAGGAACAGCTGTGATTGCAGCGTTTCCTGGAACACCTGCGCGGTACCGGCAAACGAACCTCGCACGGTGGAGGGGACTCCCAGCTGCGTCATGGTACGTTCGACGGCCGCTGTCGCTTCAGACAGGCTGCCACCGTCCGGCAGGTTGAATGAGATGGTGGAAGCTGCGGACAGCCCCTGATGGTTCACCGCCAGTGGTGCGTTGGCTGGGCGCCATTGGGCGAAATAAGACAGCGGAATTGGCTGACCGCTGCTGTTGATCACAAACATTTTGTCCAGCGAGCTGACATCCTGGGTATAGGGCGGAGCCACCTCCATCACCACTTTGTATTGGTTCAGCGGCTGATAGATGGTAGAAATCTGACGCTGTCCGAAGGCGTTGTTGAGCAGGTTGTTGGCGTCGTTGACCGAAATGCCCAGCCGCGACATGGTTTCGCGATCGTAGGTCAGATCCATTTCCGAGCCTCTGTCCTGCTGATCGGAGTTGACGTCCGCCAGCTCTGGCAACGCCGCCAGCGCGGTGCGGATCTTCGGCTCCCATTCGCGCAGTGCGCCCAGATCGTCGGCCAACAGCGTGTACTGGTAGCTGGCGTTGGCCTGCCGTCCGCCGACGCGGATATCCTGCACCGCCATCAAGAACAGGTTGGCCCCCGGCTCTTTCGCCAGTTTGGCACGCAGGCGGGCGATCACCTTCTGGGCATCATCGGTACGTTCCGACAGCGGTTTGAGTGAGATAAACATCGAGCCGCTGTTGGTACGCGAGCCGCCGGTGAAGCCGGTGACGTTATCCACATCCTTGTCTTCCCGCACGATCTTCATAAAGTTCTGCAGCTTGACGTGCATTGCCTGGAAGGAAATGCTCTGGTCGGCCTGGATAAAGCCCATCAGGCGGCCGGTATCCTGTTCCGGGAAGAAGGTTTTTGGAATGCTGATATACAGCCAGACGTTGATGGCGATGGTGGCCAGGAACACTGCCAACACCCAGCGGGAATGGCCCAGCACCCAGTTGAGCGAGCGACCATAGCCCTGCTGTAAACTCAGCAACATCCGGCCAAAACCCCGAATACGCCGCTGTTCGCGCGGTGGCTGGTAGCGCAGCAGATAGGCGCACATCATCGGCGTCAGCGTCAGCGAAATCAGCAATGAAAGCCCGATCGATACCGAAAGCGTTACGGCAAACTCGCGGAACAGCCTACCCGGCAAACCGGCCATAAACAGCAAGGGGATAAACACCGCTACCAGCGATACGCTCATGGAAAGCACGGTGAAGCCAACCTCCCGTACCCCTTGCAGGGCGGCTTTGATCGGTTTCATTCCGGCCTCGACGTGGCGCGAAATATTTTCCAGCACCACGATGGCGTCATCCACCACAAAACCGGTGGCGATGGTGAGCGCCATCAGCGACAGATTGTTCAGGCTGAAGCCGCAAAGGTACATGGCGGCAAACGAACCGATCAGGGAAACCGGTACGGCCACTGCCGGGATCAGCGTTGCGCGGCCAGAGCGCAGGAAAATGAATACCACCAGGATCACCAGCCCGATGGCGATCACCAGTGATTGCTCTACTTCGGCCAGCGAGGCACGGATCGTCGGTGAGCGATCCTGGGCAATACTCAGTTCGATCGAGGCGGGGATGTTCTCCCGCAATGCGGGCAACTCGGCGCGGATACGATCCACGGTTTGAATGATATTGGCACCGGGAGCACGGCTGATGGTCAGAATGATGGCCGGTTTGGCGTTGGTCATCCCGGCGTTGCGTACGTCCTGGACCGAATCGATGACGTTGGCCACGTCGCTCAACCGTACCGCCGCGCCGTTGTTATAGTGAATAACCAACGGCTGGTAGGCCGCCGCGGTTTTCAATTCGTCGTTGGCCTGGATCTGCCAGCGCTGCTGCGGGTCATCCACCGCGCCTTGCGGGCGGCGCACGTTGGCATTGGCGATAGTTTGCCGTACTGCATCCAGTGAAATCCCCTGGTTGAATAAGGCACCGGGATTAAGCTCCACGCGCACCGCAGGTAAGGAACTCCCGCCGACCGAGACATCGCCTACGCCTTCCGTCTGGGCAATTTTTTGCGCCAGCTGAGTTGAAGCGAAGTCATATAGCTGCCCTTGGTTGTAGGTATCCGAAGTCAGCGTCAGGATCATGATTGGCGCGTCGGACGGGTTGATCTTGCGATAGGTGGGCCGGCTTGGCATCCCGGTAGGTAACAGACTTTGGGCGGCGTTAATCGCAGCCTGAACGTCACGCGCAGCCCCGTTGATATCGCGATCAAGATCGAACTGTAGGATCACCCTGGTACTGCCAAGTGAACTCGTCGAGGTCATTTCATTCACCCCGGCGATCCGGCCCAGGGCCCGCTCCAACGGTGTGGCCATCGAAGAGGCCATGGTTTCCGGATCGGCGCCAGGCAACGAAGCGCTGACCAGAATGACGGGGAAATCCACCTGTGGCAGCGGTGATACCGGCAGCAGCCGAAAGCCAATCACCCCGGCGATGGTGATCGCCAGCGTCAACAGCGTCGTGGCGACCGGCCGGTAGATAAACAGGGCGAAGAATTTCACGGCTGCTCCTGCGGTTCTGGCTGGCGGCGGGTATTGCGCGCCAATTTATCAAACAGCAGGTAAATCACCGGCGTGGTGAACAGCGTCAGGATCTGGCTCATCACCAGGCCACCGACCATACAGACGCCCAGCGGGCGGCGCAGTTCGGCCCCGACGCCGGTACTCAGCATCAGCGGCAATGCCCCCAGCAGCGCGGCCAGCGTGGTCATCAGGATTGGGCGAAAACGCAGCAGACAGGCCTGATAGATGGCGTCGTACGGCGTCATGCCTTGCTCACGTTCGGCGGCCAGCGCAAAGTCGATCATCATGATGGCGTTCTTTTTCACGATGCCGATCAGCAAGATGATGCCGATAATGGCGATCACATCCAGTTCATGACCGGAGAGCATCAGCGCCAGCAGGGCCCCGACCCCGGCGGTTGGCAGAGTAGAAAGAATGGTCACCGGGTGGATAAAGCTCTCATACAGCACGCCCAGTACGATATACATCGCGACCACCGCCGCCAGGATTAGCCACAGTGTGCTGCCAAGCGCAGCCTGGAACGCTAGCGTGGCCCCCTGGAACTGGGTGGTGATGTCTTTGGGCATGTTGAGGTCTTTCTCTGCCTGAGTGATCGCCTCTACCGCTTCCCCGAGCGAGTAATTACCGGCCACGTTAAACGACACGGTGGCCGACGGGAATTGATCGAGATGGTTGATCGACAGCGGGCCAAAGCGCTCTTCTATTTTGGCGATGGTGCTCAATGGCACGATGGTACCGTTGCTGCTGGTCAGGCGGATATCGTTTAACGCGGAAAGCCCTGGTGTGCTGGAGACATCATGCTCCAGCACCACCCGATATTGGTTGGCTTGGGTGTAAATGGTTGAAATCAGGCGCTGACCGAAGGCGTTATACAGCGCGCTGTCGACATCGCTCATGGTGATGCCAAGGCGCGAGGCCGAGTCTCGGTCGACATTCACATAGGCTACCAGCCCCTGATCCTGCCAGTTGCTGGTCACTTCGGCCAGTTGCGGCGCCTGCTGCAATTCGGCCATTAACTTCGGCACCCACAGGCTGAGTTCATCCAGTGACATCGCCTGGAGGGTGAATTGGTACTGAGTTCGGCTCACCTGGGTGTCGATGGTCAGATCCTGCACCGGTTGCAGATACAGCTTCACGCCGGGGAACTGCGCCATCTGTTGTTGCAGGCGGGTAATGATCGCGGGGATGCGATCGCTCCGTTCGTTCAGCGGTTTAAGGTTGATCTGCAAACGGCCGCTGTTGAGCGTGGCGTTACTGCCGTCCACGCCGACAAAGGACGTCAGGCTCTCTACCGCCGGATCCTTGAGAATTTCGGCGGCGACCTGCTGCTGGCGCTCGGCCATGTTACTGAATGATACGCTCTGTGGCGCTTCCAGCGTGCCCTGAATGATGCCGTTATCCTGCACTGGGAAGAAGCCTTTCGGCATCAGCAGATACAGCAACACGGTCAGCGCCATAGTGCCGAAGACAACGCCTAACGTCAGCCACTGATGGTTCAGCACCACTTTCAACCACACGCCGTATTGGGCGATCACCCGCTCAAAGAAACGCTCGCTAGCGCGGGAGAAACGGTTTTGCTTGCGCAGCGACTCATGGCTAAGCATCCGGGCGCACATCATCGGCGTTAGCGTCAGCGACACCAGCGCGGAAATCAGGATCGCCACTGCCAGCGTCACCGCAAACTCGCGGAACAGACGGCCAACGATATCCCCCATAAACAGCAGCGGGATCAGCACTGCTACCAGCGAGAAGGTCAGCGAGATAATGGTAAAGCCGATCTCACCGGCCCCTTTCAGCGCCGCATCGAGCGGTTTTTCGCCTTTTTCGATATAGCGCGAGATATTCTCGATCACCACGATGGCGTCATCCACCACAAAGCCGGTGGCAATGGTCAGCGCCATCAGCGTCAGGTTGTTGATGGAGAAGTCGAGAAAATACATGACGGCAAAGGTGCCCACCAGGGAAAGCGGCACCGCCACGCTAGGGATAATGGTAGCGGGAACGTTACGCAGGAAGACGTAGATCACCATGATGACCAGAGCGATCGCCAGCAACAGCTCAAACTGTACGTCGCTGACCGAGGCCCGGATGGTGGTGGTACGGTCGGTCAGCACCTTCACATCAACCGATTTTGGCAGGCTCTTGATCAACTCTGGCAGCATCTCGCGGATGCTGTCGGCGGTAGTGATGACGTTGGCACCCGGCTGGCGCTGAATATTCAGCACGATGGCCTGCTCTTTATTGGCCCAGGCCGCCAGGCGGTTGTTCTCCGCGCCTTGTTCAATGGTGGCGATATCTTGCAGGCGGATAGCCGCGCCGTTCTGATAGGCGATAATCAGCTGACGGTAATCCTCAGCGGTTTTCATCTGATCGTTGGCAGAGAGCGTAACCGAACGCGTCGGGCCATCCAGGCTGCCTTTGGCCGAGTTGACGTTGGCGTTACTGATGGCGGTGCGAATGGTTTCGCTATCCAGCCCATAGGCGGCTACCGCCGTAGCATTGAGCTTCACCCGTACGGCCGGGCGTTGTCCGCCGGAAATGGTGACCAGACCGACCCCGGTAACCTGCGAAATCTTTTGTGCCACCCGGGTTTCCACCATGTCTTCTACCTGGGTCATCGGCATGGCGGTTGAGGTGACGGCCAGCGTCAGGATCGGCGGATCGGCCGGGTTAACCTTGCTGTAAATCGGCGGGTAGGGCAGATCGCTGGGCAGCAGGTTGGTGGCGGCATTGATGGCCGCCTGGACTTCCTGCTCGGCAACGTCCAGCGGCAGTTCAAGCTGGAATTGCAGGGTGATCACCGATGCGCCACCGGAACTCTGTGAGGCCATCTGCTTAAGGCCGGACATCTGACCGAACTGGCGCTCCAACGGCGCAGTGATCGCCGAGGTGACCACATCCGGGCTGGCGCCAGGGTAGAGCGTAACGATCTGGATGGTTGGGTAGTCCACTTCCGGCAGGGCGGAAACCGGCAGAGAACGATAGCCAATGATCCCGGCCAGCATGATCGCCAGCATAAACAGCGTGGTGGCTACCGGGCGAAGAATAAACAGGCGGGAAGGCCCGCCGCCGCTATGAGGGGACATCGACTGCATCAGGAGTTCCCCTGAGGTTTACCGCGGTGTTTCGGTTGTTCCGCGTCCGGGGTGGCTGCGGTTTTATGAGGAGCCACCACTTCAACCTGCATGCCTTCGGTCAGGCGGTCGATCCCGTCGGTAACGACGCGGTCACCCGCATTGACACCGGCGCTAATCACCACCTGCTGGCTATCCTGAATACCGGCGGTAACCAGATGCTTGCTGACCTTATTGTCTGCGCTCAGCAGCCAGACGAAGTTACCTTCATTGCCCATTTGCAGTGCAGCGGGTGGGATCACTACCGCATTTTGCAGGGTGGCGACCTTCAGCCGGGCGTTAACGAACTGATTCGGGAACAGCGCATCATCCTGATTATCGAAGCGAGCCTTCAGTTTGATGGTGCCCGTAGCGGTATCGATCTGGTTATCCAGGCTCAATAACTCACCGGTGGTTAACAACTGCTGGTTGGTGCGGTCCCAGGCTTCGACGCTCACGGGGCCAGCTTTCTGTGCTTTGACCAGATCGGCGATATTGCTCTCCGGCAGGGTGAAGACCACATCGATCGGATGCGTTTGGGTGATCACCACTATGCCGGTAGTGCTGCCGCTGGCGATGTAATTGCCCACGTCAACCAGCTTAAGGCCCACGCGGCCATCAATCGGTGCGGTGATCTTACTGTAGGTTATTTGCAGTTTGGCGCTGTCCACCGCCCCTTGATCGGCCTTGATCGCCCCTTCGGTCTGGCGAACCAGTGATTCCTGGGTATCCAGTTCCTGACGCGATACCAGATTGGTTTTCGCCAGTTGTTGGTAGCGGGCCAGATCTCGTTTGGCATTGGCCAGCGTCGCCTGATCTTTGGCCAACTGCCCCAGAGCCTGAGTTAATTGCACTTCGTAAGGGCGCGGGTCGATCTCAACCAGCAGGTCTCCCGCCTTGACCTGTTGGCCTTCGGTAAAGTGTATCGCCATCAATTGGCCATCGACGCGGCTGGTGACGGTCACGGTGTTGGCCGCGGTGGCGGTGCCCAATCCCGAGAGGAAACGCGGCACGCTCTGCACTGTGGCGGTGGCGGCCTGTACCGGAGACATCGGTGCCCCTCGTGGACCACCGGCTCGGCCTGCAGCTCCTGCTGGGCCTGAAGTTGCCTGGTGCGCACCCGGCGCTGCATCGGTAGCCTGTGGCGCGCTAAAGTGACGCCAGATCAGAATGGCGGCAAGCACCACGATAACTAGGGCTAGCAGGCGCAGTGAGCGGCGTTTGGGTTTTGTATTCATGGCGTTGGGCATTCTCTCCAGAGACAGTCGTGCGGGCAATCAGTTGCCAAAAGTGATACTCCTTACAGGATACTAGTTTAGCGAGCCGTCACGGTGTAAAAATGAAGGAAATATGGAGGAAGCGTCAGGTTTATCGGCGGAGAATGTCTATTTTACCAAAACAACGCTTAGCTAGACATTTTCTGACATATAACCGATTCGTTTTAGCGTTCCAGCCGCTTTCGCGCTAATAATTGAGAGCGAATTTTTTCTTTTCCCTCAGGAGCCACATCATGAGCAAGAAACCGTTGGGTCGTTCAGGCATTCAGGTCCCGCAACTGACCTTTGGCGGCAACGTATTTGGCTGGACGGCAGACGAGGCCACGTCTTTCAGCCTGTTGGATGCGCTGGTGGCCAATCAGCTGAATTTTATCGATACCGCCGACGTCTATTCGAGCTGGGCGCCGGGCAATCAAGGCGGTGAATCAGAAACGGTGATTGGTCACTGGCTGAAGAAAAGCGGCAAGCGCGACCAGGTGATCATCGCTACCAAGGTGGGAAAACCGATGGGGGAGGGCAAGCAAGGCCTGTCGCCACGTTATATTCGTCAGGCCGTAGAGGATTCGTTGCGCCGTTTGCAAACCGATTACATCGATCTCTATCAGTCCCATGATGATGACCGGGACACTCCGCTGGCGGAAACCCTGGCGGCGTTTGATGAGCTAATCAAGGCCGGGAAAGTGCGTGCCATTGGCGCCTCCAACTATCAGGCGGATCGGTTGGTGGAAGCGCTGAAAGTCAGTGAGCAAAACGGGCTGGCGCGCTATGAAACCCTGCAGCCGGAATACAATCTGTATGCCCGTGAAGGCTATGAACAGGCGTTGGAAGCGGTGGCGCAGCAGCAGGGGTTGGGGGTGATCAACTTCTTCTCACTGGCCAGCGGTTTTCTCACCGGCAAATATCGCAGCGCACAAGATGTGGGTAAGAGCCAGCGCGGGGATACCATCGTATCGCGCTATTTGAATCCGCGCGGTTTCCGCATTCTGGCGGCGCTCGATCTGCTGGCAGAGAAACACCAGACCACACCCGCGCAGATCTCGTTGGCCTGGCTGATTGCTCGCCCAAGCATCATCGCGCCCATCGTCAGCGCCACTTCGTTAACCCAGTTGGATGAGTTGGTGAGTGCTACGCATCTGCAATTGGCGGCCGAGGATATCAAGGCGTTGGATGAGGCCAGTGCCTGGTAAATTTCTGCGACGCGCCTCACCCCAACCCACTCCCACACGGAGAGGGAGTCAGATTTGTGTTGATTTATATTATTTTAAATCACCTAGACTTTTTTAGGTTGGATTGTATGGTGTTAAGATGCAGGCGCTA
>NZ_JBKJYW010000151.1:0-8711 GCF_046715635.1 Serratia sp. (in: enterobacteria) | reverse complement strand
GTTTCCGTGAGGCGCTGCGTTGGATGGCGGCTAACCGCAAGGCTTACCATGTGGTGGATGAAGAGGAACTGGCCAAAGCGTCCGGTACCGAACATCACGGCGGCGTGTGCTTCCTGATTAAAAAGCGCCAAGGTCTGGATGCGCAGGCTTACCTGCAGAATGCACCGGCCAAAGATTGCGTGCTGGCGCTGGAAGAAGTGGGCAACCCACACAACTTGGGGGCGATCGTTCGTTCCTGTGCGCACTTTGGCGTGAACGGTGTATTGCTACAGGATCCAGCGGTGCTGGAATCTGGTGCGGCAGTGCGTACGGCTGAAGGCGGGGCGGAACACATCAAGGCTATCAATGCCGATGATTTCCTCTCTGTGCTAGATACGTTCCGCAAAGCGGGTTACACCATTGTCACCACGTCTAGCCATAAAGGCACGCCGTTGGCGCAGGCTAAACTGCCAACCAAGATGGTGCTGGTGTTGGGCCAGGAACGTGATGGCCTGAGTGACAGCGCTTGGCAACAGGGTGATATGAGCGTGTCTATCGGCGGGACTGGCAAAGTAGAAAGCCTGAACGTCTCGGTAGCTACCGGTATTCTGTTGGCTGATTGGTGGCGTCAGAACCAGGCGTAATGCTTTACGCTATATAAAAAACGGGCGCCTCTGATATGGGCGCCCGTTTTGTTTGTAGCTCGATCAATGGGCTCCGCCCCCACCGCCCCCGGAACTGAACGGCGGTTTGGCGAACCAGACCAGCGCCAGCAATATCAGGAACACCCCCGCCGATAGCCAGAATATCTCGTTGGCCGAGATGATCAGCCCCTGCGCGGTGATCTCGTTGGCGATATACGCCGAAGCCTGCTGCTTGCTCATGCCTAGCTGCTCGAGTTTGCTGTACATCTCCTGCGACTGCGGGTTGAACGGATTCACAAACTCGCTCAGTTGCGAGTGATGCATCGCCTCCCGGCTGGTCCACAGCGTGGTGGTGATCGAGGTGCCGATAGAACCTGCCAAGGTACGGGTAAAGTTCGACAGGCTCGATGCTGCTGCTATGCGATCCGGCGGCAACCCAGACAGGGTAATGGTTGTCAGCGGCATAAAGAAGCAGGCAATCGCAAAGCCCTGGAAGAACTGCGGCCACGCGGAAGCGCCAAAATCCATCCCCGGTTCAAACGTGTAGGCGCGCCAGTAGAAGCACACGGCATACATGATGAAGCTGAAGGTGACTAAGCGGCGCATATCCAGCCGATGACCGAAGCGGCCGATAATCGGTGACAAGATCACCGGCAGCAGCCCGATCGGCGCAGATGCCAAGCCGGCCCAGGTGGCGGTGTAGCCATATACCTCCTGTAGCAGCTGAGGCAACAGCACGATCGCCCCAAAATACAGCATGTAGGCCAAGCTGATACACAGGCAGCCGATAGTAAAGTTGCGTGATTTAAACAGCGATAAATCCACCACCGGGTGATCGTCCGTCAGCTCCCACACCACCAGGAACACCAACGCCACCACGGCCACGACGGTCAGGACAACGATCTCGGTCGAGTTGAACCAGTCCAGCTCTTTGCCCTGATCGAGCATGATCTGCAGAGCACCGATACCAACCACCAGCAGTACCAGCCCGACGGTATCAATAGGTTTGATCTCGGTTTTGGTCTCCCGGCCTTTTAACGTCGACATGGCGACCAGGATCACGAACAGCCCGATCGGGATGTTGATGAAGAAGATCCAGCCCCAGTGATAGTTATCGCTGATATAACCGCCCAGGATCGGCCCGAAAATCGGCGCGACGATCACGGTCATCGACCATAGCGCCAGGGCCATCGAACGCTTGGCGGGGGGATAGTTATTCAGCAACAAGCTCTGCGACAACGGGATCAATGGCCCGGCGACGATGCCCTGGATCACGCGGAAGAAGATCAGCATGCCCAGACTGTTGGAGATACCGCACAGCCAGGAGGCCAGGGCAAACAGCGCCGTGGACCACAGGAACAGGCGAACTTCACCCACGCGTTTCGCCAACCAGCCGGTGATCGGAATGGAGATGGCGTTGGCCACCCCAAACGAGGTGATCACCCAGGTGCCCTGCGAGTTGGAAGACCCGAGGTTACCCGAAATGGTCGGTATCGCCACGTTGGCAATGGTGGAGTCCAGCACCTGCATAAAGGTCGCCATGGCGAGCGCGACCGTCATCCAGGCGAGCTGGGCACCTTCAAGCGGTTTCTGTGCCAAGGTAGCCTCCCGCTCGCTTAACCGGCGTTTGCATGGATCACATCGGCGATCATCTGATTCACCGGTGCCAGATCCAGCGTCAGCGCGCTGGTTTCAAACAGCGGTTTTTGACGTACCGTATCGGAGAGCACCAGGCCGTCCAGATTGGTGGTATCGACTTTGACCAGCGTAGAAAGACCGATACGCAGAGGATGCTTGGCAACCTGCTGTGGATCCAGTTCGATGCGCACCGGTAAACGTTGCACGACTTTGATCCAGTTGCCGGTAGCGTTCTGTGCAGGCAGCAGTGAGAACGCGCTGCCGGTACCCATATCGATACCCACGACCTTACCCTTGAACACCACGTCGTTACCGTAAAGGTCACTAACCACGGTGGCCTCTTGGCCGATACGCATATTGGCGATCTGCGTTTCTTTAAAGTTGGCATCCACCCAGACATGATCCGGTGCCACTACGGCCAGCAGAGGCGTCCCTGGGGAGATCTGCGCCCCCACCTGAACGCTGCGGCGTGAAACGAAGCCGGTGATTGGGCTGACGATGCGGGTACGCTGCAGAGCCATCCAGACGTCGCGCATCTGTGCGCCGGCCTGCAGCACTGCGGGCTGTTGATCCAGCGGCGTATTCAGCACCATCGCCTGATTGGCATTATATTGCTGTACCGCGACTTCCAGTGCCGCTTTGGCATTGTCTACCGCGTCACGGGCATGTTGCAGCTCTTCGCGGCCAATGGCATCGGCGTTACCCAGCACGACACGGCGCTTGAGATCGTTTTCTACCTTGCTCAGTTCGGATTTGCGCAGCGCAATGTTAGCCTGATACTGCTTACCGTTGATCACCAGTTGGTGCGTTTGGCGCACGCTGTTGGCCAGCGCGGTTTTGGCCCGCTCAAACGCCTGTTCGGCGTCGGTAGGATCCAGCGTTAACAGCACATCGCCTTTGCGGACAAAGTCGGTGTTATCGAAGGTAACGCTGTTCACGCTACCGGAAACCTGGGCCATGATCTGCACCTGATTACCGGCCACGTAGGCATCGTCGGTTTCTTGGTGATGACGCAGCACCAGGAACCAATAGACTAAATAGGCCACCCCAATAACCACAAAAATAAACGTCAACAGCAGCAGCCAGAATTTACGCTGCCGTTTTTTGCCAGCCGGTTGCTGCGGGGTTTGAGTTTCCGCGCTTGCACTCATGGTATTCTCCACGCTCTAAAATTATGCTTTAGGTTCCGCTGCCGCCGGGGCCTGATAGCCACCCCCCAACGCGCGTACCAATGCTATCTTCGCCTGCATCAAGTTGCTGCTGGCATTCAGTTGTGCCTGTTGCTGCTGTAATAGCTGCGTCTGGCTGGTCAACAGTTCATCACGCCCAATAATCCCTGCCTGGTATTTGGCGTTGGCGACCCGGTACACATCCTGCATGGATTGGGAGGCAGAGGTTGCCTGCAGCAACTGTTGGCTACTGCTCTGTTGAATGGTGATGGCGTCGGCCGTTTCCTGTAACGCATTGACGAGCGTTTGGTTATAGGAACCCACCGCCTGATCGTAGAGCGCAGACTCTTCACCCAGCTTGCTGCGTAGCGCACCGGCATGGAAGATAGGCAGGGAAATGGCTGGAACCACGCCCCACGCCTGGCTGGCGGCTTCAAACAGATTCGGGCTGGTGCCGCCGACGTTGGTGGTGGTCAAGCCTGCAAAGGCCGAGATCGACAGGCTAGGGTAGAACTCTTTGCGTGCCGCACTGACCCGTTGGTTATAGGACTCTACCAGTTGACGCTGTGCCACGATGTCCGGGCGTTTACCCAGTAACTCTGCGGTGAGTTCGCCTTTGGGGGCTAACTGTTCTTCGCTTGGCATGACCACCGGATGCAGAGACTGCATCGCATTCGGGCCAAGACCGGCTAGGGCAGCCAACTGGTGTTTGAGTTGTTCAATCTGTGACTGCAGCTGGATGATCTGCTGCTTGGCACTGTCTGCTTGTGCCTGGGTCTGTTGCGGGATTTCCACGCCGTAGATCCCGGCTTTATATTGCTTTTGGCGCAGGTCGGCCAGGCGTTGATTATTATCCACCTCTTGTTGCAGCACATTTTCCAGCGCGTAATTCGCCTGTAACTGGTAATAGGCTGAAGCTACCGAACTGGTCAGCGTCAGAGCGGCCTGCGCTTGCTCGGCACGAGCTGCATCGATCTGCGCTTTTGCCGCATTGACCTGATTGCGATATTTGCCCCACCAGTCAAACTCATAGGCCAGATTCAGGCCCAGGGAGTTAGAGGACTCATACACCGGGTGGGGCAGGTAGCCAAAGCCCAGGTTGGTGTTTTGCGCCACACGCTGACGGTTGATGCTGGCATTCAGATCCAGGTTGGGGCCGTTGGCGGCACTGGCTTCCCCCGCCACGCTTTGGGCTTCACGCACGCGAGCGCCCGCCTGTTGCAGCGAAGGCGAGTTTTGCAGCGTCTGGGTCATCAGGCTATCAAGCTGGGGATCGTTAAGCGTGCGCCACCATTGCGGGCTGATGGCAAGCGAGCTGACTTTCGGCTGGGCAAGCTGCAGCTGTTGCGGATCCATCATCTTGGATTGCGGGGCAATATTATCGGTAGATGCGCACCCCGCCAGCAACAGAACGGCGAACAGCGGGGTGAATCTCCAGTTTAACGGGGATCGCATAAAGTGATTACCTGAACAGGAATTATTGGGATAACTGTTCTGAAACTTCCATCTGATCCAAGCGGGTCAACAATTTGCGCGTCAGCATTTCAAGCTGTTGCTGCTCCTCGTCATTCAGCGTAGACCACAGAAAGTGCAGACATTTATGCTGCGGTGGCAGCAATTGTTCGAGAAACGCTTCCCCAGCCTGGGTCATATGCAGATGCAGGCAGCGGCGATCGTGTTCGCTTTCCCGGCGCTCAATCCACCCGCGTTTCTCTAGTTCATCAGCAATGCGGGTGGCATTGGTGCGTGACGAACCTAGGGCCGAGCTTAGCTCAGAAGGCTGAATGCTGTGGTTTTCCTGCGCATCCAGCGTAATGAGAGCCATAAACAAGGTTTCGTTGATTCCCTGTGCTTTCAGCATCTTATTGCGATTTTCCAACAGCTTGCCTTGCATATGCATGCACAGGCGGGTCAGCAGGATTTCCTGATATGGGAAGTCCTTCTGACGTTTGGCGCGGAAATTCAGCATTTGCTCTATGGGGGTAAACGAGCTTTCCATAATTTAGTGCCTCATTAATTTCGTTCGGTATAGTAACGATGGTGATTAATAATGTAAATCTTCAGCAAGGGGAATAATTTAGCAATTCGTGTCATTTGTAAGTTGTTTGTAAATGCTTAACGCCACAGATCCTAAGATCTTGTGATTGAAGGCACAAATTCTGCCGTTCCGCAGGCTGAGATAGGTAAGGTTTGTTTATGTTACTGTTCGGGGGTCTACGGCATCCTGCGGAGGGGGATAGAAGAAAAACTTACCTGAGTAAGGTCAATCATGGTGGTCCGGGGCGCAGGGTGTATAGGTCGCCAATAATTTACCGCGACAATATTACCAGAGTGTAAGTAATTTTTACACCCTGCGGCCTAATAAATTTCCAGGGTTATTATTTTCTTGCTAATTAGATGGTGGCTGGTCCCTGTGGGTCATGGCGCTTGCCACGCCACCAGGTCAGCAGATTCAGTACGCACAGCACGCCACCAATTGCCGCTACGCCGTTCCAGCCGGCATGTTGATAAGCGGCAGCGGAAAGTACTGAACCCACGGCCCCCCCAATAAAATAGCTGGTCATGTAACCGGCGGTAAGGCGATTACGCGCCTCTGGCATGATGCGGTAAATCACGCTTTGGTTGGTGACATGGACCCCTTGTACCGCCAGATCCAGCACCAGGATGCCGATAATCAGTGCCCAGAGAGAGTACGGTGCCAACGCAATCGGGATCCATGACAGCAACAGCAGTACCAGCCCAACGCTGGTGGTCAACCCCGCTTTACCCTTATCGGCCAGATGACCGGCGCGTGAGGCTGCCAGCGCGCCAGCAGCACCCACCAGGCCAAATAGCCCAATCACGCCTTCGGAATAGCTGAAAGGTGGGGAAGCCAGCAGGAAAGCCATTGAGGTCCACAGCACGCTGAAGTTGGCAAACGACAACGCGCCGATGATCGCGCGGGTACGCAGCAATGGGGTGAAGCAAAACAGGGAAAAGATGGATTTCAGCAACTGCGGGTAATTCAGGCCGGAATGCTGTTTATAGCGTGGCAAGGCGCGCCACAGCAGCAGGGCCATCAGGATCATCAACACGCTGGCCACCCAGTAGATGGTACGCCAGCCGCCGAGGGCCGCCAAAGCACCGGCGACGGTTCGTGCCAGCAGAATACCGAGCAGCAGGCCGCTCATGATCACGCCGACGGTTTTACCGCGTTTTGCCGGGTGCGCCAAGGTGGCAGCCAGTGGCACTAAAAGCTGGGCCACCACCGAGAACAGGCCGGTGAGAGCCGTACCGAGGATCATCATCGATAAGGTGCTGGAAGACGCGGTGATCAGCATGCCCCCGGCGGCTAGCAGCGTCATAAAGACGATCAGCCCACGGCGCTCAAACATATCGCCCAGCGGTACCAGAAACAGCAGGCCAACCGCATAGCCTAGCTGGGCCGCGGTGACGATAAATCCGGCCTGGTTAACCGATAGATTAAAGTTTTGTGCGATGGTTTCCAGCAGCGGCTGGGCGTAGTAGTTGCTGGCAACCGCCAGGCCGGTGGCCATTGCGATCAGTAGCGTCAGTGCAGGGCTAAGGCCCGGGTGTTCGGTTGGTTGGTTCATAGGTCTTCAATAATGGAAATCTGTGATCGAAGTATCAGACACAACAGAATATTAAGGCAATGTATAATTTTTATCAGTATGCCGCAGGAATAATGTCGGTCAGTTTAGCAATGAAAACGGGCCCCTCACCCTAACCCTCTCCCACAGGGAGAGGGAACCGATCGAGTGGGTTTGAATATTCGGTGATTTACCTTGGATGAGGGGACAATTGGGTTTGCTGCGATTATCCCTTTTTTGGCAAAAGATCAGGGGTGATGTGGTCTAGTCCTGTGAGAGGGGATCGTTTGAGTGAGTATGAAAATTGGGTGATTTACCTTGGATGAGGGGACAATCGGGTTTGCTGAGATTATCCCTTTTTTGGCAAAAGAGCAGGGGCTAACAGTTCCCACTTTCTGTGAGAGGGGATCGTTCAAGTGAGTATGAAAATTGGGTGATTTACCTTGGATGAGGGGACAATCGGGTTTGCTGAGATTATCCCTTTTTTGGCAAAAGAGCAGGGGCTAACAGCTCCCTCTCCCTGTGGGAGAGGGTTGGGGTGAGGGGCGTTATGACTTGGCGGCCTCGGCGGCGGTTTTCACCCAACCGTCAAACGTGGCCTGATGAGCCTTGATCCAGCCATTGACATGGTTTTGGATGTCGGCTTCGGAAGCCTGGCCTGCATGCATCCGCAGGTTCTGCGCGTTGACGTCGGCAATCGGCAGTTTCATGATGGCAAAAAGCTTGGCGGCGGCAGGGTTGGCCTGCGCCCACTGCTTATTGGCGGCAATATGCATGGTGTTGACCGGGAAGCCATAGTTGGCCCCGTTTGGCAGCTTGGTATCGACATCTTTCAGCTCGCCCGGCAGGGAAGAGAACGGCACCTGCAACCAGACAACGTCCCGCCCTGGCACCATGACATCGCTGACCCAGTACGGCGTCCAGGTGTAATACAGCACCGGTTTGCCTTCTTTGAAGCGGGTGATGGTATCGGAGATCATGGCGGCGTAGTTGCCCTGATTGTGCTCCACTGTTTTGCCCAAGCCATAGGCTTCGATATGGTGATTAATCACCGTTTCACAGCCCCAGCCCGGGGTACAGCCGGTCAAGTCGGCCTTGCCGTCACCGTTGGTATCAAACAGCTTGGCAATTTTCGGATCTTTTAGCTGCTCAACGTTGGTGATGTGATACTGCTCGGCGGTTTTTTTGTCGATCAGGTAACCCTGAGCAGCACCGCTGACGTAAGCTCCTTCGCGATAGAATTTTTTATCGCCTCCTACCGCCCGGTATTGATCGGCGTGCAGTTGATCCCAGTTCACCGCCAGAAAAGTGGCGTCCCCAGCGGCGATGGAAGTGTAGGCCACGTTGTAGTCCACTTCACGCGGTTCTTTCACGTCATAACCGAGCTTTTCCAGTGCCTTGCTGACCAGCAGCGTCTGGAAGGTCTCCTCGGAGATGGTGCTCTGTATCGGTTGTACCGAAATACCTTTTCCTGGCAAATCGGCGGCGATCGCGCCCTGTGCGCCAATCAGTGTGGTAAGGGCAAGTGCCCAGATCCCTGTGGTGCGCATAGTTATACCTCCGTTATTGATGTGGTTTGGAGATTGCCCGCCAGAGCAGAAAGCTGCTGGCGGGAAGGGCTTCAGGCTTTTTTGATAAACGGGCGAGTGATCAACCCGATTGGCCCGTGGGTATACCAGCGGCCTAGCCCT
>NZ_JBKJYW010000150.1:0-13079 GCF_046715635.1 Serratia sp. (in: enterobacteria) | reverse complement strand
AACTGATGGTAGCCGTCTGCACGACGGCCGGTGATATAGAGAAACAGGTTCAGCTTTGCCGGGGAGGGCCATTGGTGGATCATCACTTGAGCGTCCAGTTATCCATTTTCAGCTTGATGCGTTGGTCACCCTGTTGCAGTTCAAGGCGGCTCGGTAACGGGATTTTCAGGTCGGTATTGTAGTCCTGATAGGTGACGACCCAGGTCAGATCGCCTTGTTTGTAGGTCAGCTTGCTCAGGCGGTACTGGGAGTCGAGGCTGAAGTCGGTGGCTTGCCCTGGCAGGCCAAGCATCCACTGGCGCAGGTTATCCAGTGGGATCTGCATACCGGTCAGCTTACGGATCATCTCTTCCGGGTTGTCGCTGACATAGCGTTTGCCCTGGTTATCCGTTAACTGTACCACGCTTTTTTGCACGTTCAGCTCAAGTTCGGTGCTGCCAAGCGGGTTGGTCAGCAGCAGGCGGTAGCGGTCGGGCGTGTATTGTTGCCAGAAGAAACGGGCATAGACTTTCTTCTGATCGGTCAGATAAGCGAAAGCGCCCCGGGTCTGGTACTGCTCAAGCTGTTGTACCGCTTGCTCATGAGCGAGCCACTGCGGAGACGTCGGGCTGGTGGCCGGGCCTGGCTTGGTGAGGGTACAGGCCGTCAGCACCAGGCTGGCTAATGGGATCAGGCGAAGCAAACTAACTTTGCGGATAGGCATAACGTTTTGTTGTCCTTGTGTCCTTGCGGGGCAGTGCGGTTAGCATTTCTGCCACCACGCTAACGGGCGGGTGGCGTAACGTCAATAATACAATGGCGCAAAAGCCTTGCAGCAAGGGTGGCGTCTGGCGTGTGGAAGATTGTAAACGATGGCGAGGGTTTTTGGGTTGGAAATCTGCGGGGCGCAGCATGCGGCGCCCCTACAGATCAGAAATCGTAACGCAAACGAACAACCGTCATATCGCCCAGGTTATCGGTGCTGGAAGTCAGCACGTGTTCAACGTCAGTACGGAAACCGTAGTCGAACTGGAAGGAGATACCCAAGCCATTATCAATACGCTGGTAATCGCGGCCAGTGATGTACTGCAGGCGGTCCCCCATAAAGTAAGGCATGATGGATTTCACCGCGTATTCGCCCACCGGGAAGGTATAACCGGCGAAGTATTCAATCCCCCAGGCATCCCCTGCGAAGTAGTCGTTTACCTGATTTTTCTTGCTGGTCAGGAAGTTGTCATACCAACCACCGCCAAAGCTGAGTGTCCAGTTGTCCGGTTTCCAGCTAAGTGCGGTACCAAAAATGTTCTGATTGTAGTCATTGCTTTCGCCACTATTGGGGTTTCGCATTTCGGCGCTGGTGTAGTTCCAGGCGGTGCCCCAGGTCAGATCTTTGCTCAGGTGATAATCCACACCTAGCGAGCCGCCGCCCTTGCGCTTGTAGCGCAGGCCGTTACCCGGCAGGTATTCGTCGTCGTTGAACAGGTAAGCGGCATAAAGGTCAGCGTCGCCAAAGGTGTTTTTATATTTCAGCATGCTGCGTGAACGATAGGAACCGTCATAATCGCCGTTAATGCCGTTGCCCGGCGCCTGGGCCAGCATATCGTAATCCCAGATGTCGGTTTTAACCCCGACTACGTCATAGTAAACGCTGTTTTGTTTACCGTAGGTCAGTTGGCCCCAGGTTTTGCTTTTCAAACCGGTATAAAGCATGCGCCGTGAGGTGTTGTTGGCACCCTCTGCGTAGTGATTGTCCCAACTGAACAGCGCCGGAATGTTGACGCCTAACTCGTAATAGTTGATCCAACTGATGTCGTCGAACAGATAGTAATCGGTGGCGAAGCGAAAACGTGTGCCGCCGTCAAAACCGTTGCGTTTATAAGAGCCTTTATCGCCATCGCCAGTCATCATGTTGAATTGTGGACGAATACTGCCGCCAACGGTGAAGGTGAGGCGGCTAAGGGGATCGCCTGCTTGCGGGTCCTGCTTTAATAGGGTGATTTCAGCATGTGCTGCGAATGCGCTACAACCCGCTATCAGGCCAAAGGTAACCGCTTGGCTTAATCTACGTAATTTCATGGATATGTCCCTTCCTACGTGCTGTTACGACAAGATACGAAAACCACTCCATTGGTTGAAAAACACCTGGGGTTTTCTGGTGGCTCACCTTCTTGTAACGGAAAGTGAAATTCTCAAATAGTTACCATGTTAATTATATGTCAGCTAATCTTTTGGCGGGAGTATGAGAACGTGTCGCGGAAATTGCAATTAAAACAATAAGAACTATCACTCATCGCGATTGTCATTTAGATGGAGTGTTTAACAGGTCGAATGTTAAGGGCGTGTTTGCCGACGTAATGAAAGCAAGCTGGCAGGGAGTCCGATAGGGATCGAGGTCGCATTCAACCGCCGTTTTGGCGTTTTTCCTCCTCGGTTTCTGATGAGTTTGAAACATACCGAGTTTTGTCCTGCTGATTGATTTGTCCCAGCAATATCAGCGATTGGCCGGAAGATGCGGTTGTCACTTTAATTGATGTCGCGCATCAAGTAGAATGCCGGTCAACGAGAACCCGTACCAAGAGAAGTATTACTCGAAGCAATGACCCTTCTGGCGTTAGGTATTAATCACAAAACCGCTCCGGTTTCTCTGCGAGAACGGGTGACCTTCTCCCCAGAGTCGATCGACAAGGCGCTGAATAGCTTGCTGCAACAGCCATTGGTGCAGGGCGGCGTTGTGCTGTCTACCTGTAACCGCACTGAGCTTTATCTCAGCGTGGAACAGCAGGATCATCTGCATGAACAGCTGGTAGCCTGGTTATGTGACTATCACCATCTGCGTGCGGAAGACGTGCGCAAGAGCCTGTACTGGCACCACGGCGACGAAGCCGTCAGCCACCTGATGCGCGTTGCCAGCGGGCTAGACTCTTTGGTACTGGGTGAACCCCAGATCCTTGGGCAGGTAAAGAAAGCCTTTGCCGAATCTCAGCGTGGCCAGTCACTTTCCGGTGAACTGGAGCGCCTGTTCCAGAAATCCTTCTCCGTTGCCAAGCGGGTACGCACTGAAACCGAAATCGGTGCCAGCGCGGTATCCGTTGCCTTCGCCGCCTGTGCGCTGGCGCGGCAAATCTTCGAATCCCTTGCCGAACTGAACGTGCTGTTGGTCGGCGCGGGGGAAACGATCGAGCTGGTTGCCCGCCATCTGCGTGAGCATAAAGTGCAGCATATGATCATCGCTAACCGCACCCGTGAACGCGCTCAGGTATTGGCGCAAGAGGTGGGGGCAGAGGTGATTTCACTGCCGGAGATTGACGCACGCCTGGCCGATGCCGATATCATTATCAGCTCCACCGCCAGCCCGCTGCCCATCATCGGCAAGGGCATGGTTGAACGGGCACTGAAAGCGCGCCGCAATCAACCCATGTTGCTGGTGGATATTGCCGTTCCACGCGATATCGAGCCAGAAGTGGGCAAACTGGCGAACGCCTATCTCTATACCGTGGACGACCTGCAGGCCATTATTCAGAGCAATATGGCGCAACGGCAGGCCGCGGCCGTACAGGCCGAGACCATTGTGCAGCAGGAAAGCAGCAATTTCATGACCTGGCTGCGCTCACAGGGCGCGACAGATACCATCAGAGACTACCGTTCGCAGGCCGATCAGATCCGTGCGGAAATGGAGTCAAAAGCGCTGGCCGCGATTGCTCAAGGCGCTAACGTGGAGCAGGTGATCCATGAGCTGGCCCACAGATTAACCAATCGTCTTATTCATGCCCCTACCAAATCCCTCCAGCAGGCCGCCGGCGACGGCGACATGGAGCGGTTGCACATTTTACGCGACAGCCTCGGGCTGGATCAGCATTAGTTCTCTTTTATTAACAGGGTTTAAAACCACGCATGAAGCCTTCTATTGTTGCCAAACTGGAAGCGTTACAAGAGCGCCATGAAGAAGTTCAGGCGTTGCTCGGTGATGCCGGTGTCATTGCCGATCAGGATCGGTTCCGTGGCCTGTCGCGGGAATATGCGCAGTTGACCGATGTCAGCCGTTGTTTTCTGGAATGGCGTCAGGTGCAGGACGATCTCGCCACGGCAGAAATGATGTTAGACGATCCGGAAATGCGTGAAATGGCGCAGGAAGAGCTGAAACAGGCCAAAGCGGCGACGGAAGAGCTGGAACAGCAGCTGCAGGTGTTGCTTTTGCCAAAGGATCCGGACGATGAACGCGACTGCTTCCTGGAAGTGCGCGCCGGAACCGGTGGCGACGAAGCGGCCATTTTTGCCGGCGATCTGTTCCGTATGTATAGCCGTTACGCTGAAACTCGCCGCTGGCGGGTTGAGATCATGAGCGAAAACGTGGGCGAGCACGGCGGTTACAAAGAGGTGATTGCCAAAGTGTCTGGCGACGGCGTTTACGGTCAACTGAAGTTTGAATCCGGCGGTCACCGCGTTCAGCGCGTGCCGGAAACTGAATCTCAGGGCCGTATCCATACCTCTGCCTGCACGGTGGCGGTGATGCCAGCGGTGCCAGAGGCGGAGCTGCCAGAAATCAATGCGGGCGATCTGAAAATCGATACCTTCCGTTCCTCCGGGGCCGGTGGTCAGCACGTTAACACCACCGATTCGGCGATCCGTATTACCCACTTGCCCACCGGCATTGTGGTTGAATGCCAGGACGAACGTTCACAGCACAAGAACAAAGCCAAAGCGATGTCGGTGCTTGGGGCTCGTATCCGCGCGGCAGAGATGGCAAAACGCCAGTTGGCAGAGGCTTCTACCCGCCGCAACCTGCTGGGCACCGGCGATCGTTCCGATCGTAACCGCACCTATAACTTCCCACAGGGGCGCGTAACCGACCACCGTATCAACCTGACGCTGTACCGTCTGGATGAGGTGATGGAAGGCAAGCTGGATATGCTAATCCAGCCGATTGTGCAGGAATACCAGGCCGATCAGTTGGCCGCACTCTCTGCCGAGCCTGAGTAATGGATTATCAAACCTGGCTGAAAACCGCGACCTTGCGCCTGACACACAGTGACAGCGCCAAACGTGATGCGGAGATCCTGTTGGGTTTTGTGACCGGCCGTGCCAGAACCTATTTATTGGCATTTGGCGAAACTCCGCTGACGGCGGAGCAGGTTGAGCAGTTAACTGTGTTGCTGTCTCGCCGTGAACGCGGGGAACCGGTGGCGTATCTGGTTGGCGAACGTGAGTTCTGGTCGCTCCCGCTGTCGGTTTCGCCCGCTACGTTGATCCCGCGCCCGGATACTGAATGTTTGGTGGAGTTGGCCCTGGAGCGCCTGCCCGCAACGCCGTGTGCCATTCTGGATCTTGGCACCGGCACCGGCGCGATTGCCCTGGCGTTAGCCAGCGAGCGGCCAGACTGCCAGCTTACCGGCATCGATCTGCAACCGGAGGCCGTAGCGCTGGCACAGCATAACGCGCAAAAACTGGCGATTAACAATGCGCGCTTTTTGCAAGGGAGCTGGTTTACGCCGGTGGCCGGGCAAAAGTTTGCGCTGATCGCCAGCAATCCTCCGTATATTGATGAAGCCGATCCTCACCTCGGGCAGGGCGATGTCCGCTTTGAACCCGGCAGTGCGTTGGTGGCTGCCGATCACGGGCTAGCCGATCTGGCTTCGATCGTGCAACAGGCCGCAGATTATTTAGAGCCGCAGGGTTGGCTGTTGCTTGAGCACGGTTGGCAACAGGGTGAAAATGTGCGTACGCTGTTGAATGCTGCGGGATTTATCGCGGTGGCAACGCATCGCGACTATGGCGGCAACGATCGCGTGACTCTGGGCCAAAAGCCACTATAAAAAACCAAGGAAACCATTATGGCCGCTTACATGGCGCTCAAACATCTGCATTTATTAACGGTAGCCATCAGCATTACGTTGTTTGTACTGCGTTTCTTCTGGAAGTGGCGTGCATCGCCGATGATCAACAAGCGCTGGGTAAAGATCACGCCGCATATTAATGATACGGTGCTGTTTGCCACCGGTATTGCCCTGGTGGTGATGTTCAAGCTTTACCCACTGCTTGGCATGGACTCGTGGCTGACCGAGAAGTTGTTTGGCGTTATTATCTATATCCTGTTGGGCTATGTCGCATTGGGCAAGAAGATGCAAAGCTGGAATATCCGCACCTTGGCATTCGTTCTGGCGCTGGGCTGTCTGTATCTGATCGTTAAACTTGCCACGACAAAAATACCGTTCTTGATGGGATACCTATGAGTAGCATTGCCGATTTCGAATTTAACACTTCCTCATTGAGTGAGGGGGTGATCCTGGTGTCAAAGGTCATCCGGCGGGACTTCCCTGTGGCGGAAGTAGAGCGCAAGTTACAGCAACTGACTGAAGAAGCGCGCGCGCTCATCCCGGACGATCTCCATCAGGATCAGCAGTTGGAAGCGCTGATCGAACTGTTCTTTAAAACCTGGGGATTCGGCGGCGCCAGCGGTGTTTATCGGCTCTCTGACGCCATCTGGCTGGATAAGGTGTTAGAAGCCCGCCAAGGTACACCCGTCTCTCTGGGAACCATTTTCCTGCATATTGCCCACCAGTTGGATCTGCCACTGATGCCGGTGATTTTCCCCACTCAGCTAATCATGCGTGCCGATTGGCTGGATGAGGAGATGTGGCTGGTCAACCCGCTGAACGGGGAAACGCTTAACGAACATCAGTTGCAGGTTTGGCTTAAAGGCAATCTGGGTCTGGGTGCTGAACTGGAAGATGACGATCTGGACGAATCGGAAAACATTCTGGTGGTGCGTAAGATGCTTGATACGCTCAAAGCCGCGCTGATGGAAGAAAAACAGATGGAAATTGCGTTGCGGGCCAGTGAGGTAGTGCTGAGTTTTGACCCGGACGATCCTTACGAGATCCGCGACCGTGGCTTGATTTATGCGCAGTTGGAGTGCAACCATATCGCCATTTCCGATCTCAACTATTTTGTCGAGCAGTGTCCTGAAGACCCGGTGAGTGAAGTGATAAAAATTCAAATCCACTCCATCGAGCTCAAGCAGGTTACGCTGCATTAATTAACGGCTCCCGATTTATTCATCAATAAGGTGCAAGCATGGAACAGAAAGTAGTCAGCATTGGCGACATCAAGGTAGCGAACGATCTACCGTTTGTACTGTTCGGTGGTATGAACGTACTGGAATCACGCGATTTGGCGATGCGCATTTGCGAACACTACGTCACCGTGACGCAAAAACTGGGCATTCCTTACGTTTTCAAAGCCTCTTTTGATAAAGCCAACCGTTCATCTATCCATTCTTACCGTGGCCCAGGCCTGGAAGAAGGGATGAAGATTTTCCAGGAAATCAAAAGCACCTTCGGCGTGAAAATTATCACCGACGTGCATGAAGCCGCACAGGCGCAGCCGGTTTCCGAAGTGGTTGATGTGATCCAACTGCCAGCCTTCCTGGCACGCCAGACCGACCTGGTTGAAGCCATGGCGAAAACCGGCGCGGTGATCAACGTCAAGAAACCACAGTTCGTCAGCCCGGGCCAGATGGGTAATATTGTCGATAAATTCAAAGAAGGCGGCAACGATCAGGTCATCCTGTGCGATCGTGGCAGCAACTTTGGTTATGACAACCTGGTGGTCGACATGTTGGGTATCAACGTGATGAAGAATGTGACCGGTGGCCATCCGGTGATCTTCGACGTGACTCACGCCCTGCAAACCCGCGATCCGTTTGGTGCGGCTTCAGGCGGCCGCCGCGCGCAGGTTGCCGAACTGGCTCGTGCCGGTATGGCAGTAGGTTTGGCAGGCCTGTTTATCGAGGCTCACCCAGATCCAAGCAATGCCAAATGCGATGGTCCTTCAGCGCTGCCGTTGGATAAGCTGGAACCGTTCCTGGTACAGATGAAAGCCATCGACGATCTGGTGAAGAGCTTCGCTGAGCTGGATACCAGCAACTAACTGCAGACACATCGCGATGTAGGGGCGCTGCATGCTGCGCCCGCCAATCTGAAGGCCCGACATTAATTTGCCGGGCCTTTTGCTTTATTGGGAGTTCAGCGCAGTGAGCGCTTCTGGCAGGGTGGGGTAGAAATGCAGCTTGCCTTCGATGGGCTTCATGCGCGCACGAGCCAGAGTCTTTAGCGGCTGGAACGGAATATCGGTGATCACCAGCTGTTTTTCAGCGGGCAGGGCGTCGATATACCGTTGCAAGGCATTGAGCCCCCCGGCATCCAGCACCGGCACGGCATCCCATTGCAGAACGATGGTGTGGTAATTTGCACCGCGTACCAGCAGGTCGTTGAACACGCGTTCGGCAGCGGCGAAGAACAGCGGCCCGTTGACGCGTAGCACCAGGCGACCATCCTCGGCGCTCAACTCGCTCAGGCGGGTCATACGTGCGATTCGGCGCATAAACAGCAGTGAGGCCAGCACGATGCCGACGGTAATGGCAATCACCATATCAAACAGTACCGTCAGCGACATACATAGCAGCATGACCAAAATGTCGTCTTTCGGTGCCCGGCGCAGCAGATAAACCACTTTATGCGCCTCACTCATGTTCCAGGCAACCAACAGCAGCAGCGAGGCCATTGCCGCCAGCGGTAAGTAGGACAGCCATGGTGCCAGCACCAGCAAGGCCAGCAGCACCATTAACGAGTGGATGATTGCCGAGACCGGTGAGGTGGCACCTGCACGCACGTTGGCTGCCGAGCGGGCAATGGCGGCGGTCGCGGTGATGCCACCGAAGAACGGGGCGATGATATTACCTGCGCCCTGGCCAATCAGTTCGGCGTTGGAGTGGTGTTTTTTGCCCGTCATGCCGTCCAGCACTACCGCGCACAACAGCGATTCGATCGCCCCAAGCATCGCCATGGAAAATGCGGCCGGTAACAGGGCGGAAAGCAGTTGCCAGCTCAGCTCCGTCGGTTTGCCATCGCCAGCAGGCAGATGCCAGGGCAATAGCCACTGCGGCAGAATTGGCGGGATACCTTGACCCTGGCTGCCGTCTGCCAGTTCGAAACTGAAACGGGAGCCAATGGTTGCAACCTGATGATCGAACTGTGCCAGGATTGCCATCACTGCGGTACCGGCCAATAAGGCGGGCAGGTGGCCGGGAATACGCAGCCCCAGCTTCGGCCACAGCAGCAGGACCCCCAGAGTGACCGCGCCAATCAGCGTGTCGCCAAAGTCCAGGGTGGGTAAAGCATGCAACAGCGCATTAACCTTGCCGATGTAGTTTTCCGGCACTTCCGCCAGCTGTAAGCCAAAGAAATCCTTCACCTGCATGGTAGCGATGGTGATGGCGATCCCGGAGGTAAACCCAAGCGTGACCGAAAGCGGAATGTACTCGATCAGGCGGCCGAGCCGCGCTAACCCCATAATCAGCAGGAACACCCCGGACAGCATGGTGGCAATCAATAAGCCAGAGAGCCCAAATTGCTGTGACACGGGGAACAGGATCACCACAAAGGCGGCGGTGGGGCCGGAAACGCTGTAGCGCGAACCGCCGCTGACGGCGATCACGATGCCAGCAATGGCGGCGGTATACAGCCCATATTGTGGGGGAACGCCGCTGGCAATGGCCAGTGCCATCGCTAGCGGAATGGCAATGATGCCGACGGTGACCCCGGCAATGGCATCTTTCAGCAGACGTTGAAGTGAATAGGGTTCACGCCAGCAGGCTTCTATCAGGGCGCTGAAAGGGCGGATACCGTTGATTTCGTGCGTTTTCATCTAAGTTGCAAACCAAGTCTATAAAAGAGAACGGAATGGCGGGCCAGGGAGGTCCGTCTCGGAATAGCTGGTAGATACCATACCCCTTTCTGCCCGCCGATACCTAGATTTGCATCAAGGCATCAGGATTGTGATTAATTTATATTGGTTCAGCGGATTATTTACGCCAAGCGCCAGCCTGCGCAGATTATCCGCTGTGGGTTGGGTGAAAAGCGCAGCTTTTATCGCTTAGTGTACGGCGGGCAAGGGTAAGCCGAGAAAGTGAGCAAGAGTGCTGACCAACAGATGATGGTCTTCGAGCTGTGGGGAGCCAGAAACAGAGAGGGAACCGACGCAACCTACATTCAGCAGGTTGATGGGGAATGCGCCGCCGTGGGCAGCGTAGTCACGCACGCTGAGGCCATATCTTTCCTCCAGCGTAACTTGCCGCTGTTGCAGGCGTAAACCCACGGCATACGAGCTTTTATGGAAATGGTTGACCACGTTGCGTTTGCGCCGTACCCAGTCGGCAATGTCTGGCGTTGCCCCTGGCATGGCGTAATAAAACAGCGTTTGTCCGTTCAGCTGGATTTCGATAGCAATAGGTAATTGGCGATGTTCTGCCGCATTTTTTAGCGCTACGCCCAGTTCCCACGCGGTGGCATGGTCGAAATGGTGGAAGGTGAGCTCGGTTTCTTGTGTCGCCAGCGCATGCAATTCATCATCGATATTCATCAGATTTTCCCCATGGTGTGATAGATAGCAGACTATCCTGAACTGAGGATAGGACATAGATTGCCTGGCAATAACATATACCCGCCTAGCCGTTATCATTTTGAGTATTGTAGGGGCAGCTGAATGCTGCACCCGTCTGAATAATCAGTCGTCACCCGAAAAACAAAATTGCCGCATCCTGGAGTATGCCGAACATTTATGACATATATTGCGTCGATCTCGTCTGTTTACAGTGACGCGTGCATCACCTATGCCACGCTGTCGGTGGCCTACTTTGCGCTTAGCCAGAACGCTCCTTTCTCCTATCAGTCAGCCGTGTGGAAACGAGTGTTGTTTGGTGTACTGGCAGGGCTGGCGGTGCTGTATCTGAATCAGGATCGGCTGTTGCTCGCCGGTAACATTTATTACAGCTTTGCCATGATCCCGATGATTTTGGTGCTGTTTTTCGGTGGCGCAGTCAGCGGGGCGGTGTGCTATCTGGTGAGCTTTGGCTTTAACGGCGGCTTTACGCTGGATAATCTGTTTATTGGTTCAATCATCTTGCCGCTGCTGCTATCGGGGGTCTGGCGGAGAAAGTCGAACCGAGTGTTTTACCTTACCATCGGTATTATTGCGCTTTACCGCATTATCGTGGTCGGTTCGTTCGTCAACTTCGGTGAACTGTGGCTGGATATTCTGTTGTATCAGGCTGCCTCGGCGCTTTGCCTGGCGATTTGCTTCCACGCCCTGAATTTTAAAGAGCGCCATATTCAAGCCTTTTTCTCCATGCGTAACAAGGCGACGACCGACAGCCTGACCCACATCAATAATCGCGCCAGTGTCGATTACAAAATGATGCTGCAGCATGCCCAGCGGAAGTCTTGCGGCCTGATGATCCTGGATTTGGATGATTTCAAACAGGTGAATGACACCTATGGCCATTTGGCCGGTGACGGCGTACTGGCCAGCGTGGGGGGCATTCTGAAGGATTGCGTTCGCGATGAAGACTTTGTCGGGCGCTACGGCGGTGAGGAATTTATTGTTATTACTTCCAGCCATGATCCACAGCATATTGCAGCCGTGGCGGAACGTATACGTAGCCGGGTGGCGGAGTTTGATTTTATTACCGAGGGTGGGTATGTGATCCGGATGACTCTCTCTATTGGGACTTCGCTCTACCTGGCTGGGATGTCGGTAGAGAAGGCGATAGAGATGACGGATGAAGCGCTGTATGACGCTAAACGGGAAGGTAAAAACCGCGTTGTTAGCAGCCGCTTGATGTCGCTATCACAACTGGGGGAGAGGTTTGGCCCTGTGGCGGCTAAGAAGTCTTAGCCTGCCTCGGAAGCAAACAATACTTTCTTTGACGCCTTTACTTTTTCCCCTCCAGCGTTGTTGCGTCGGTTTTACCAACAACAGCAACATTGTTTTCGGCATAATCTAACTCTTTAGATAAAAAGTAATTAAGAAATGTACGTATCACGGCAATGATTGCCAGTTTAATCAACTCTTCCATGCTAGGGTTGATTGTCGTTGCCAAGATATCAGCCGCTAATTGAAACTCTAACGCCAAAGCAAGCCAGGTTCCAAAGCGCGCCCTGATCAAATAGAGTATGGACTGACTTTTAACTTTGGTTATTGTGGTATAAAGTGCCTTTACCAGCCCGATAAAAACGCAAATAACGGATAGAAACTCTAAAAAAACCTGTAGCATTAGAGAGAAATATATAATTATTTCTTTGATACTTTCCAATTAGATAGCTCCGTTTTCCATGTTTATCAGCCTCTCACCAACAAACCGTGCTTAGTTAATGGCTTGGAATAGGGCGCTTTAACTCAGGCCCGTAAAGGATTTTACTTTTCGCTACGCTTGTTGTTTAAGTGGAGTGAAAAACACCTGTTGAAATAAGCTTTGACGTGATCTTCCATCGCGTGAACTTTCTCGTCAATGCGCTGGCAAAGGAACTCATCGCTATTCATTGCCTGGACTCGTTGTAACGCTATTAAGTCAATTTCTTTTTTTTGTTCTTCAGTCAATTCGTCGTTAGTGTGCTGATTAGTCATGATGATACCTGTATCCTGAGTAAAGTAACTAAATTATAGCGCTATCAGTATTGTAGCAAATACTTTCTAACTTTTGTTTAAACAGATTGTGACGATAAATTATCCGATTTTATCGTCGAGGCGCTTACAACTACCTTGAAGCCGCCCCCTCATCCTAGCCCTCTCCTAAAAGGAGAGGGGACTGAACGTGCCACAATTTGTCTACTGCATCTGACCGCAGCTCTGGACCCGCTCCCTCTCCCCAATGCAGTGTTAATGTGGCACTCTATCTGTATTGTAGGAGAGGGTTGGGGTGAGGGGGAATTAGTAGTCTTACCTGACAGCCAATAGCTCAGTCTTTATTGGAATATGGCGGTGAGAGAGGGCTTGATTCGCAAGTTCACCCGCGGGCGGCCCGCCGGCCGTCCAAAATGTCTGCGATGCGAGCCATTTTGTCGAACCCTGTCGAGGTTTCTCACCCCTCTCTGATTGTGTTACAAGCAATAAAAAAGCCTGAACGTTAGTCCAGGCTTTCTCATTTAATATGGCGGTGAGAGAGGGGTTCGAACCCTCGATACACTTACGCGTATACACACTTTCCAGGCGTGCTCCTTCAGCCACTCAGACACCTCACCGTACGTTGCGCGTTACTCAGTGCAACG
>NZ_JBKJYW010000149.1:0-16939 GCF_046715635.1 Serratia sp. (in: enterobacteria) | reverse complement strand
TGAAGTCTGAAAATAACTCAAATAACAATGACTTAAAATCATCGCCCATCATCGTGGCATTGGATTATGCCGACCGCTCCGCCGCATTAGCTTTTGCCGATCGCATCGACCCGCAAGATTGCCGGCTAAAAGTGGGTAAAGAGATGTTTACCCTGTTCGGGCCTGAGATCGTGCGCGATCTGCATCAGCGCGGATTTGAGGTGTTCCTTGATTTGAAATTCCACGATATTCCTAACACCACGGCGCATGCCGTAGCCGCCGCGGCGGAGTTGGGCGTATGGATGGTGAACGTACATGCCAGCGGTGGTGCTCGCATGATGAACGCTGCCAAAGAGGCGCTGCTGCCTTATGGCGCGGATGCACCGCTATTGATTGCCGTCACCGTTCTCACCAGCATGGAGGCGGAAGATCTGCGCGCTATTGGGATCGAACTCAGTCCGGCTGAGCAGGCGGAAAGGTTGGCTCGCCTGACGCGCGACTGTGGCCTGGATGGCGTGGTCTGTTCTGCGCAGGAAGCTTCACGTCTGAAAGCCGCCTGTGGCAGCCAGTTCCAACTGGTTACCCCAGGTATTCGCCCAGAAGGCAGTGCCGCAGGCGATCAGCGCCGCGTGATGACGCCGGTGCAGGCTCTGGCCGCCGGCGTTGATTATATGGTGATCGGCCGCCCAATTACGCAATCCGCCGATCCAGCAGCAGCGCTCAGCGCTATCCGAGCCTCACTGGCTTAAGGAACCCAGCATGAATGATGATAATAGCCGCCTGGTATATTCCACCGACAGCGGGCGTATCAAGCAGGAAGAAGCCAAGCCAGAGCGCGTCAAAGGTGATGGTATCGTGCGTATTCAACGCCAGACCAGTGGCAGAAAAGGCAAGGGAGTTTGCCTGGTCACCGGTATCGATCTGGATGATGCGGCACTGGATAAACTGGCTGCCGAACTGAAAAAGAAATGCGGCTGTGGCGGCTCGGTGAAGGAGGGTGTGATCGAAATCCAGGGTGATAAACGTGACCTGTTAAAGCAATTGCTAGAAGCCAAGGGCATGAAGGTTAAGCTGGCAGGCGGTTAAGCCGCTAAATGAATGCAGCCGCAGTGTGTCACTGCGGCTGCATTCATCGAAATGATAAATGTATAAATAGACCTGAAAGATTTTTTTCAATTAGACGTCAAAGCGTGAACGCTTTTGTCAGCCTATCGGCAGAGGTATCAGCAAGCCGTGGCTTATTTTCCTACCTGGTTGCCGATGATGCCACCAACGGCGGCCCCACCCAGGGTTCCCAGTGCGCTTCCGTCTGTCAGTACTGCACCGCCTACCGCACCTGCACCGGCACCAATCGCCGTGCTACGGTCGCGTTTGGACATATTGGAGCAGGCACTCAGCGACAGGGCCAGGGTAATCACCACGGCGGCGGTGGCAAAACGTTGATTAATGATCATAATGAGTTCTCCTTAGCATCGGCTATATGGAACTACTTTGCTGGCATAGTACAGCTTAAGTATAGGCAGTAATCAGCAAACTGGCCTGGCGCTGCCTTCCAGACGACCTTGAAATAAAAAATGGCATTTATTGCACAAAACAGAGCAATTAAAAAATCAGGGCGGTTTTATCGCCTTAATTCAGTATAAATGTCTAGTGCAGGATAAATAGGGAAATAGTCTTAATTTAGGGCAGAGAGCCAGGCGATTATTCCGAATCAGCCGCTGCACATCTTGGTGTATCCAGCAGAACTCTACGTGGTCTTTAGCGATCTATCCCATACCGCCTTGTGGCATGCCTGCTGACAATAGTCGTAGACCAAGCCACAAGGACAAGATCATGCTCAACGAACTGAAACAACAGGTGCTGGAGGCCAACCTTCAGCTCCCACGCCATCATCTGGTGACCTTTACCTGGGGTAATGTCAGCGCCGTAGACCGCCAGCAGGGGCTGATGGTGATCAAACCTTCCGGCGTTGAGTATGATGCCATGACCCGTGACGATATGGTGGTGGTGGAATTGGAGAGCGGCAAGGTGGTGGAGGGGAGTAAAAAGCCTTCTTCCGATACGGATACCCACCGGGTGCTGTACCTGAACTTTGCTGCTGCAGGTGGGATCGTTCACACCCACTCGCGGCATGCCACCATTTGGGCACAGGCCGGATTAGCCATCCCCGCCTGGGGAACGACGCATGCAGATTACTTTTATGGTGATATTCCCTGTACCCGGCTAATGCGGGACGAAGAGATCAACGGCCGTTATGAATGGGAAACAGGACAGGTGATCGTCGAAACCTTCAAACAGCGCGGGTTGGATGCTGCCCAGATCCCGGCGGTGCTGGTGCATTCTCACGGCCCATTTGCCTGGGGCAAAGATGCTGACAGCGCGGTACATAATGCCGTCGTGTTGGAAGAGTTGGCCTATATGGGGATTTTCTCGCGTCAGTTAGCGCCAGGGCTGGGCAATATGCAGCAGACCCTGCTGGACAAGCACTATCTGCGCAAGCACGGCGCACACGCCTATTACGGGCAGTAATCCCACCACGGGGCCGAATAGCCCCGCAGCCGTTATTCGTTAACCAGATCCAACTTGATACCTTGGCGTTTGAGCAACTGTTGATAGTCGTTGGTGATGCGTGAATCGGTGATCACCCGCCCAATCTGGCTCATTGGCTCCAATGGATTAGGTTGGATCTGGCCGAATTTTGACGAGTCGGTCAGCACAATGTTCTCCACGCCTTTGGCTAACACTGCATTGACCACGTCGGCGCGCATCATATCGCGGCCGGTGAAGCCGGTTTCTGCGTGATAGCCATCCACCCCGATAAAGGCCTTGCTGAAGTGCACCTGCTGGATACACATGCGGGTTAACGGGCCGACCACGGTTTCACTCTTCTTCTGATACATGCCGCCGAGCACGATCACATCGCAGTCGGTCTCTTTCAGCAGATGGGCGATGTAATGGCTGACGGTGATCAGCGTGACGCGCTTGCGCTCGGCCAGATAGCGGGCCAGCAGGGCGTTGGCGCTACCGCTCTCGATAAAGATGGTTTCGCCATCGCTGACCAGCGATGCAGCATATTGTGCCAGCTTCTGCTTAAGCGTGAAGTTGGACATCATGCGGGCATCGACGTCGTCGCTTTCCAGCGCAACGGCAGAACCGTGAACGCGTTTAAGATAGCTGCGTTTTTCTAACAGATTGAGATCCTGACGGATCGTCACCTCAGAAACGCCAGAGGCGCGCGCCAGTTCGCCGACGCTGATACGCCGACGGTCATTCACCAACTGCAAAATGGTTTGTTGTCTTGAATTCATAGCGGCCTGATAGGCGGCCACTAAAAGGTGACCGCAACGATTCACTGATTAAAGAGTATGTTCGGTTCGCGCGATAATATCATCCTGCGCATCTGGGGATAATGCGGTAAAGAAGGCAGAATATCCAGCCACGCGTACCACTAAATCACGATATTGGTCAGGATGTTGCTTCGCGGCCAACAGCGTTTCCCGCGAGACGATATTATACTGCACGTGCCAGCCATGGTAGGTCTCGAAGAAAGTGCGCAGCATCAGCATCAGTTTTTCGCGGTCACGCGGGTTCTCCAGCGTGGACGGGTTCAGCTTCTGGTTCAGCAGCACGCCGCCCAGAATCGACTCGGTGGGCAGTTTGCTCAGCGAGTTGAACACCGCCGTTGGGCCAAGATGGTCCGTGCCGGAGGCTGGGCTGGCACCTTCCGCCAATGGCGTATGTGCTTTACGGCCGTCTGGCGTGGCCATGGTTGCTGCACCAAAGGGGACGTTGGCCGAAATGGAGGAGGTGCCTGCATAATAGGTGCCTCCGATCGGTCCACGACCAAAGCGGGTGTTGTGATACTGTTTCAGTTCGTCGATATAGGTCTGATAGGCACGTACCAGCAACTGATCGACATCATCCACATCGTTGCCGTATTTTGGCGCCGCGTTGATCAAGCGTTGGCGCAACTGCTCGCCGTCCAGGCCAGCAAAGTCGTTTGCCAGGGCCTGAGCCAGCTGTTGCTGACCAATGATCCCCTGATCGAACACCAACTTGCGTACCGCTTCCAGGCTGTTACCCAGGTTGGCGATCCCGACCTGCAGGCCGGAAACCCAGTCATATTTCGCACCACCTTGTTTGACGCTCTTGCCGCGTTCGATGCAATCATCCACCAGGGCTGAGCACACAATGTCGTGGGCATTTTCTTCCAGCACGGTATCGACAACGCACTCAATCTCAATTGATTTGCGGGTGTAATAGCGGATCTGGGTATCCCAGGCATCTAGCACTTGGTCAAATTTGCTAAAGTTGCCTTGAGACAGCGCCAGCTCCTGCGGCAGGAAAACCTTGCCGGAGGTGGCGTCGCGCCCTTGCTCCAGTGCTGCCAACATCACGCGGGCAAAGTTGATAAAGCTCATCCCGGTACAGCGATAGCCCCATTTGCCGCCAACGGCGGTTTCGATACAGCCGATAGCGGCGTAATCGTAGGCATCCTGCGGTTCGACGCCCAGCTTGATAAATTCGGGGATCACGATCTCATCGTTATTAAACGCCGGCATGCCGAAGCCGCAGCGGATCACCTGCACGCAGGCGTCGAGGAAATCATTACTGATCCCAGCGTGATAGCGTACGCTGAGGTTGGGCTGCGTAGAACGCAGACGGCCACAGGATTCCAGAATGGTATAAGAGAGCGGGTTGACCGCGTCACAAGGCTGGCCATTGACGAGCTTCTGGCCGCCAATGGTGACGTTCTGGTACAGCGGGCTACCGGCGGAAGCTTTGGAGTGCGAGCCGGAACGGATCTTGTTCACTTCCAGCAGTTTCAACCAGCAGCTGTGCAGCATCTCGATGGCTTTTTCGCGCGGCAGGCTTTGCTCCAGCTCCACGTCACGGCGATACCAAGGATACAGATATTGGTCAAGGCGGCCAAAGGAGACGGAGTGACCGTTAGATTCGATCTGCAGGAACAGCTGGATGAAGTAGCACAGTTGCAGCGCCTGCCAGAAGGTCTGCGGGGGTTGATGGGCGATCAGTTCGCAGTTGGCTACCATGGTCAACAGCTCCTCACGCCGCCAGATGCGTTGCTCGCCCTGGGCCATTTCACGGGCCAATTGGGCAAAGCGCAGGATATGCTCGCCCAGGGCATCCAGCGAGATGTCGATGGCCTTGAGGAACTGTTCTTTATGCAGGTCATCCCAGTCGGTCAGGTGTAGGCGCTCACGGCGCTCAGACACTTTCTCACGCAGGCCATCCAGGCCTTTTTCCAGCAGCAGTGGGAAGTTGACCGCCAGGTGCGCATCACCAGACGTCATGTTGCCTTCGGCCTTGATGATACCGGTAGCCAGCAGGGCTTTTTGCTCGTCGGTGAACATGCCGTAGCAGCGATCCTGCACGGTTTGACCACGCCACCAAGGGCACAGGGTGTGCAACACCGCTTTATCCTGTTCGCTGACGGAGAAACCAGCGCCGGGGCGATCGGCCAACTGGTCAATTTCGCTTTCGATCCAACTGACGGTGTATTCCGGGAAGATCGGTGCGGCGCGTAGCTGGCTAGCCTGGTTACCGATGATTAGCTCATCATTCTTGATCCAGATGCTCCGTTTGGCCAGATGGTTGGCCAACGCCATGGCACGCCTTACCGGCAGCGGTTTATCCTGATGCTGCTGGTAAGTTTCGGTGTAGTGCTGGGCGCGTTCGGTACAGACCGGTGGCTTGACGATGTGGATCAGCGCGTTCTTATGCGCCAGCGTACGTTCGGTCAGGGTAGTCAGTTCCAGCGTTGTCATGGTGTTATCCTCGCAAAATGGCGGTCAGACCTTTGGCGCTGGCGTAATCTTCGGCATAGGCCAGCAGTTCGGGGTCGTCTAGTGGGGTACGGGAAGCGTAATAAGGCGCGCCGAGCAGATGGTATTTATTCATCCCCAGCGTGTGGTACGGTAAAAAATGGATCTCTTTGACGCCGATCTCATCGGCAGCAAAGTCGGTAATGGCGCGGATCGAGTCGCGATCGGCGTTAAATTCGGGAATTAATGGCACCCGCACAGTGATCTGAGTGCCAGCGGAGGCCAAGCGGCGGAAGTTATCCATCACCCGTTTGGCGGAGCCTTTGGTCCATTGTTTGAAGCGAACTGGGTCGACGTGTTTCAAATCTGCCAGCATCAGGTCTAGCCAGGGCAGAGATGGCTCGATATTGGACCAAGGCGTATGCAGGCAAGATTCTACGGCGGTATGGATACCGGCCTCGCGCCCGCGTTTGAGCAGCTCTGCGGCGGCCTCTGGCTGCATAAACGGCTCGCCGCCGGACAGCGTCAGGCCACCGCCGGTACGCAAATAATAAGGTTTGTCACGCATCACTTCGGCCATCACCGCATCAAGGTCTAGCGCCTTGCCGCAGACGCTCAGCGCGCCGGTTGGGCAACAGCCGTTTAATGCGTCATAATCGGCGGCAGTGAGTAACGAACGTTGCAGGCTCAGGGTGTTGTCGTCAACGCGGGTGATAGCGTGCGGGCAACTCTCACTGCATAGGGTACAGGCCGACAGACACAGGCGCTCATCAAACAGCAGCTCCTGCTGGCGCGAACGGCTTTCGGGGTTCTGACACCAGCGGCAGCCAAGTGAGCAGCCCTTAAGGAACACCACGCTGCGGATGCCTGGGCCGTCATGAGTTGAGTAGCGCTGTAGATTGAAAAGCATTCGTCACCTGTGAAGTCTAAGATCTTCTTATGTAAATTAAATAGGTTTCGAATGAAAGTTGATTTGATTTTAATCAAATGATGAGGGCTTTATTCGCTTATTATGTTCAGAGTTTGAATCTGCCCACAAAAGAATCAGGAGAAGGTTATGGAACTGTATCTCGATACTGCCAACGTCAGCGCAGTGAAACGTCTGGCGCGCGTCTTGCCGCTGCACGGCGTGACCACCAACCCAAGCATTGTTGCCAAAGAAGGCAAGCCGATTTGGGAAGTACTCCCGGCCCTACGTGATGCGCTGGGTGGTACCGGCAAGCTGTTTGCCCAGGTGATGGCGAACGATGCGGAACGTATGGTTGCCGAAGCTGTCCTGCTGAATCAACGGGTGCCGGGTCTGGTAGTGAAGATCCCCACCACCGCAGAAGGGCTGGCGGCAATCAAGAAGCTGAAATCCATGTCGATCCCTACCTTGGGCACCGCCGTTTACGGCGCTGGCCAGGGGCTGCTGGCGGCGTTGGCCGGGGCAGAGTATGTGGCGCCTTACGTTAACCGTCTGGATGCGCAAGGCGGCGACGGGGTTGAAATGGTGCACGAGTTGCAACAGCTGTTATCGCTGCATGCTCCTCACGCCAAGGTGCTGGCGGCCAGCTTCAAAACGCCACGTCAGGCGTTGGAGTGTCTGTTGGCGGGCTGTCAGTCGATCACTCTACCGGTGGATGTGGCAGAGCAGTTTATTTCCACCCCGGCGGTTCAGGCAGCGGTAGAGAAGTTTGAACAGGATTGGCAAGGGGCTTTCGGCACGACGCTGATAAGCTAAAGTGCATTGAAAAGGGCGGCACATGGCCGCCCTGGTAGGTATTTGATGAGCCAGTTTCACCCGGCTCATCCTGTAGGGTGCCCATTCAGTTAGACACGCCCGGTTTCCTCACGCAGTACAATCGCGCTTTCACGTACCGTTGGCGTTTTGGAACTCAACGCACGACGCACCACGAAGAAGGCCGAAACCAACATCGTCACCGCAACCAGCATAAAGAAGGCGCACAACGCGGCGTTAATCTGATTGGCAAATACGATGGTCTGCATATCCGCAATGGATTTGGCCGGGGCGATCACCGTGTTCGATTCAATCCCGGCAGAGAATTTCTTCGCCTGCGCCAGGAAGCCGATGCTCGGTTTCTCATGGAAAATCTTCTGCCAGCCCGCCGTCATCGAGGTGATAAACAGCCAGATGGTCGGCAAAATGGTCACCCAGGCGTAACGCTGTTTCTTCATCTTGAACAGCACCACGGTGCCCAGGATCAGCGCCATCGAGGCCAGCATCTGATTACCAATGCCGAACAGCGGCCACAGCGTATTGATCCCACCTAACGGATCCACGACGCCCTGATAAACGAAGAAGCCCCAACCGGCCACGGCCACGGTGGTGCCAGCCAGGTTGCCGAACCAGGAGCGGTTGTTCGCCAAGCGCGGAATGGCCACGCCAACCAGATCCTGCACCATAAAGCGACAGGCGCGGGTGCCCGCATCCACCGCAGTGAGGATAAACAGGGCTTCAAACAGGATGGCAAAGTGATACCAGAAGGCCATCATTGCCCGGCTGTTAAACACCTCACTGATGATATGAGCCATACCAACGGCAAAGGTTGGCGCGCCACCCGCTCTGGATAGCACCGACTTCTCGCCTACATCATGGGCAATCTGTGTCAGTGTTTCCGGAGTGACCATAAAGCCCCAGCTGTTAATGGCCTGCGAAGCACTCTCCACCGTGGTGCCGATCAGCGCCGCCGGTGAGTTCATGGCAAAGTAGACGCCTGGGTCGATTACCGAAGCGCAAATCAGCGCCATGATAGCCACGAAGGACTCCATCAGCATGCCGCCGTAGCCAATAAAGCGGATATGGCTCTCACGCTCAACCAGCTTCGGCGTGGTGCCACTGGAGACCAGGGCGTGGAACCCGGAGATTGCGCCACAGGCAATGGTGATAAACAGGAACGGGAACAGTGAACCGGCAAACACCGGACCGCTGCCGTCGATAAAGCGTGACACCGCCGGCATTCTCATTTCCGGCATCGCGAACACAATGCCCACCGCCAGCCCCACGATCACGCCGATTTTCAGGAAGGTAGAAAGATAGTCACGCGGAGCCAGCAGCAACCACACCGGCAGCACCGAGGCGACAAAACCATAAATCACCAGTACCCAGGTCAGGGTGGTACCGTGCAGGGTAAAGAACGGCCCCCAGTATGGGTGCATGGCGATGTTGCCACCGTAGATGATCGCCATCATCATCAGCACAAAGCCGATCAGCGAAACTTCGGCAATCTTGCCCGGGCGGATAAAGCGCATGTAAACGCCCATAAACAGCGCAATCGGGATGGTGGCAGCAATGGTGAACAGACCCCAAGGGCTGTCTGCCAGCGCTTTAACGACCACCAACGCCAGCGCCGAGAGGATGATGATCATCACCCCAAGTGCGCCCAGCATGGTTACCACACCGGCAAAGGCACCTAACTCCTGCTTGGCCATCTCCCCCAGAGAGCGTCCGTCGCGGCGGGTGGAGATAAACAGGATCAGGAAATCTTGCACCGCACCGGCCAGCATCACCCCAACCAATATCCAGATGGTGCCGGGCAGGAAGCCCATCTGCGCCGCCAGGATCGGCCCTACCAGCGGGCCAGCACCGGCAATGGCGGCAAAGTGGTGACCAAACAGCACCCATTTGTTGGTGGGTACATAGTCCAGGCCATCGTTATGGCGCTCCGCTGGCGTTAACCGACGATCGTCGAGTTCAAAGACGTTCTTGGCAATAAACCGGCTATAGAAGCGGTAGGCAATGCTGTAGCAGGCGACGGAGGCCACCACCAGCCAGACAGCGTTGACGTGCTCCCCACGGCTCAAAGCCAGCATGCCGAAAGCGAAGGCACCGACCAGCGCCACCGCGAGCCAGATTATGGCTGACTTGACGTTTTTCATGTTCCGCAACTCCTTGTTGTGCAGAGGGAGAAAGGTGATTTTTTTAGTTTGTGAGTACGTCAAAAAATTAACGACTCATTAAACGTAGGAGGTTTAAACGCGGACGGTGGCTGGTCGGATCAGAAATGTGAACTCAGTTGGAGTTTAGTGAAAGAAGCGTGCTAAGCGGTAGCAGAATGGGGTGTTGCGGGCATAAAAAAGGCGATACCGAAGTATCGCCTTGATCGAACACGGAGGACGTTAGGCTACCGGTCTGGCGATCACGCTGCGGGTTTCCATACGCACTTCGGCAATGGTCACCTGTAGGCTATCGCTTTGGCGGTAAACCACTTCGCCCTTCACCTGCACGGTGCCGGCCTCTTGGCTGCAAACCATCTCATCGCGCACTGCGTGGATGAACGGGGCAGGGATAAAGGCTACTGCGCCGTTATCCAGCAAGCGTACGCGCAGGCCGCCACGGGTCACGTCGATGATTTCGGCGTTGAAGCGCTTATCGGTTCCAGCAAGGTCTTTGAGGAAACGGGCATACAGCCAATCACCTACGTCACGCTCTGCCATACGGTTCAGACGGCGACGCTCGGCCAGTTGTAAGGTGACATCGTCCTGCGGTTTTTCCGCCGCCTGCTCGCTGATAATAGCTTTCAGCAAACGATGGTTGACCATATCGCCATACTTACGGATCGGTGAGGTCCAGGTGGCGTATGCTTCCAGCCCCAGACCGAAGTGCGGACCAGGTGTGGTGCTGATCTCGGCAAAGGTCTGGAAACGGCGGATGCGGCTGTCCAGGAACTGGGTTGGCTGCGAATCCAGGTGACGGCGCAGTTCGCAGAATCCTTCCAGGGTCAGCAGCTTCTCGGCATCGGCTTCAACGCCGTTGGCCTGCAATACGGCGACCGCTTGCTCAACCAGGGCCGGATCAAAGCCGTTATGCACGTTATAGATGCCAAAGCCCAGACGATCGCGCAACACCAGGGCGGCACAAACGTTGGCGGCGATCATGCACTCTTCAACGATACGGTTGGCGGGGCGGCGCTGTTCGGTAACAATGTCCAGCACTTCGCCTTTCTCGCCGAGGACAAAGCGGTAGTCCGGGCGATCCTTGAACACCAGCGCATGCTGATGGCGCCAGGCGCTGCGTACATCGCAAACCTGTTTAAGCAAGGTGATCTGTTGTGCAATGCTCTCGCTCGGTGGCTGCCAGCCAGCAACGCCGTCCAGCCAGTCAGAAACCTCGTCATAAACCAGTTTGGCTTTGGACTCGATTTCGGCGGCGAAGAAATGGATATCATTGCCCAGTGCACCGTCTGTGGCGACAGTCACGCGGCAAGCCAGTACCGAGCGGCGCTCATTCGGGCGCAGCGAGCACAGGTTGTCGGACAGATCGCGCGGCAACATCGGAATATTGAAGCCCGGCAGGTAGTTGGTGAACGCGCGCTTGCGGGCGATATCATCCAGATTGCTGCCTTGCTCGACATAGGCGGTAGGATCGGCAATGGCGATGGTCAACAGCAGCGAGCCGTCACCGTTGTCTTGCACGTGCAGCGCATCGTCCATATCTTCGGTGCTGGCGCTATCGATGGTGACGAAGTCCAGCGCGGTCAGGTCCTCACGGACCAGCGAGGTCTCTTGTTCGGAGATCGCGACCATGTCTGGTGCTTCTTTTTCAAGATTATGACGAGCCAGCGTGACCCACCACGGCGCGAAGTGATCTTCACCGTCGGTGATGAACTGAGTCAGATCGGCATTGAAAGTGCGATCGCCTTTCAGCGGATGACGGCGCATTTCTGCAACGGCCCAGTCACCGGCCTGGAAGTTATGGGTGACTTCACGCGCCGGACGGCATGGGATCGCGTCTTTCAGCAACGGATGATCGGGGATAATCGACAGGCGATCGTCTTTTTTCTGCACCCGGCCAACAAAGCGCGACAGGAAAGGCTCAACCAGGGTTTCCGGTTCAGCGATTTCGCGATCTTTTTCGGTATGCAGGGTGGCGACGATACGATCCCCATGCATGACTTTTTTCATGTACGGCGGCGGAATAAAGTAACTTTTCTGCCCGTCGACTTCTAAAAAGCCAAAACCTTTCTCAGTCCCTTTTACTACGCCTTCAACACGCGGGGTTTGAGAGTGAAGTTGCTGTTTAAGCTGCGCCAGCAGCGGGTTATCTTGAAACATATCGTCCAGTGAATGGGTTGTGAGTGGCAAGATTTGCGGCTGACAGTTTTACGCGAATCACCCCTTGCGGGCAAGCCAAACGTCACGCTTTTCCGACGAAGGCTTATGAAAATCGACGCAATACCAGCTGTAGGGGCGCCGCATGCTGCGCTCGCTTAGGTGCATGCCGCGCCTGCATGGCTACATGTTACGCCCATTCAAACTACACAATACGCAACGTCGGCGGTTGAGCGCAGCGGCGGATCGCTACGGGAACCGATTTGGAGGTCGGCGTGCCGGTGCCATCACCAAAACTGGCTAGCGGCACCAGCGGGTTGGTTTCAGGGTAGTAGGCTGCCAGATTCCCACGCGGGATATCATAGCTGACCAGCTTGAAGCCGCTGACTTTTCTGGTTACGCCATCGTTCCACAAGGTTTCAATCTCTACCCGTTCGCCATCCTGCAGGCCAAGATCGGCCAAATCTTCGGGATGAATAAACAGCACCTCGCGCTGGCCGTAAACGCCGCGATAGCGATCGTCCAGTCCATAAATGGTGGTGTTGTACTGATCGTGTGAACGCAGGGTTTGCAACACGAACGGCGCTTTTTCTGCCCCGATTTGCGGGAACAAGGTCTCGGGTAGTGGAGCCGCACTGAACTGGGCTTTACCACTCTGGGTTGCAAAGCGTAATTCGGCCGCCGCGTTGCCCAGATAGAACCCTCCAGGTTGCTCACAGCGCTGGTTAAAATCGTCAAAACCGGGAATGGTGGCCTGGATATGCTGGCGGATCAGTGAATAATCGTCGGCCAGTTCCAGCCAGTCCAACTTTTGGTTGCCCAGTACCGCGTCAGCAATGCCGCAGACAATCGCGGTCTCAGAACGCTGGGTGTCTGCCAGAGGTTTGCCGATACCTTCAGAAGCGTGCACCATGCTGAAGGAGTCTTCCACCGTGATGTATTGCGGGCCGCTAGCCTGCATATCCAGCTCGGTACGCCCCAGCGTCGGCAGGATCAGTGCGTCTTTGCCGGTGATCAGATGGCTGCGGTTCAGCTTGGTGCTGATATGCACCGTCAAGTCACAGCGGCGCAGGGCTTGAGCGGTACGCTCGGTATCCGGCGCTGCTGCTACCAGATTACCTCCCAGCGCAATCAGCACTTTGACCTCGCCACGCAGCATCGCTTCAATGGCTTCGACCGTATTGTGTCCCATCTCGCGGCGGGGGCTAAAGCCAAAGTGCTGCTCCAAACTATCCAGCAGCGCCTTGGGCGCTTTCTCATCGATGCCCATGGTACGGTTGCCTTGCACGTTGCTGTGACCACGTACCGGGCATAGGCCCGCACCTGGTTTGCCCAATTGACCGAACAGCAATTGCAGGTTGGTGATCTCGCGCACCGTTGGTACAGAGTGCTTATGCTGCGTGATGCCCATCGCCCAGGTGCAGATAACACGCTCTGCGCCCTGATAAATCGCAGCCGCATGGCGCAGTTGGGTTTCACTCAACCCGGATTGCGTGGTGATCTGTTGCCATGAGGTGGCGTCCACCTGAGCCAGATAATCCTCAATGCCCACGCAATACCGATCGATAAACGGCTGGTCAAACAGCCCTGGCTCGCTGACGGCTAAACGCTGGCGGTGGATTTCCAGTAGCGCCTTCACCATACCGCGTACTGCTGCCATATCACCACCCAGGTTAGGCTGGAAATAGGCCGAGCTGATGGGGGAGGACTTGGGCGTCAACATCTGGATCGGGTTTTGCGGATCGGCAAACCTTTCCAACCCGCGTTCGCGCAGGGTATTGAAACTGACGATGCGCGCACCACGGCTCGCCGCGTGTTTCAGACTGTGCAGCATACGTGGATGGTTGGTGCCGGGGTTTTGGCCAAACACAAAAATCGCGTCGGCCTGTTCGAAGTCATCCATACGGATGGTGCCTTTGCCGACGCCAATACTCTGCTTGAGGCCAACGCCACTGGCTTCGTGGCACATATTGGAACAGTCCGGGAAATTGCTGGTGCCCAGCATGCGGCCAAACAGCTGATAAAGGTAGGAGGCTTCATTGCTGGCGCGGCCTGAGGTGTACAGTTCAATCTGGTTGGGATTATCCAGCGCCTGGATATGGCTGGCGATAAGCTTCAGGGCATCCGGCCAGGTGATAGGCTGATAGCGATCGGTTTTGGCGTCGTAGCGCATCGGGTGCGTCAACCGTCCTTGATACTCCAGGAAATAGTCGCTTTGCTCGCGCAGGGTGCTGACGCTGTGGGCCGCAAAGAATGCGGGTTCAACCGCATTGCGGGTCGCCTCCCAACTGACCGCCTTGGCCCCGTTTTCGCAGAAGCTGAAGGTGCTGTGGTTGTCATCGCCCCAGGCACAGCCGGGGCAGTCGAAGCCGCGCGCCTTGTTAACGCGCATCAGGTTGCGCAGATTTTTCAGCGCCTGTTTGCTGTCGAACACATAGCGGGTGGTGGCTTCCAATGAGCCCCAGCCGCCCGCCGCGCCGCGATAAGGCTTGATTGACGGTTTAAATTTCATGATTTTCTTCGCAGGTGATTAATGTAGCTAAAAGGTAAATGCCTTTTTAAGCATTTTGAGTATTTATGTGGCAAGTCTAGGGGCGCGAGGGCCGGGCGTCTAATCGAATAGAGCAATGATGGGATAGACAACATTTATCGCCGCTGCCAGCAAGGCTATAGCAAATGATATACTTCACACAGAAACCATTTTCCGAGCCAATACATGGATATTAAGCAACTGATCTACCTGTGTAATCTTGAGCGAGAGCGCCACTTTGGTCGCGCCGCAGAGGCCAGCTTTGTCAGCCAGCCAACCTTATCCATGCGGCTGAAAAATCTGGAAAAAGAGCTGGGTGTCTCGTTGATCAACCGGGGCAACAATTTTGAAGGCTTCACCGCTGAAGGTGAGCGAGTGTTGGCCTGGGCACGGGAAATTGTTTCCGTTTACCAAGGGCTGAAGCTGGAGGTGGAGTCACTCAAGCACGGACTGAACGGGACGTTGCGTATCGGCACCGTGCCACAGTGCAGCATTTCGTTAGCGCAGATGTTGAAGGCGGTCAGCGAGCGTTACCCGCAGTTGGACTATCGCGTAGCGGTATTGAGCGCCGATCAACTGCTGGAAGCGCTAACCGCGCACACGGTGGATATTGGCATCGGTTTCTTTGAACTGCCAACGCTCAAAGAGCTGCATTTCCAGTCTCAGTCTTTGGCCGACAGCGGCATTGACCTGGTGTTCCATCCGCAGCATTTCCCCGAGCTGGTGGGGGAAAGTCCACTGACGCTGTCAACCGTGGCTGAGCTGCCATTATGCCTGGCGGAGCCGACACGTTACTTCCGCCGTTACCTGGATCAGCAGTTTCGTGAGGCGGGCTTAACGCTGCATACCCGGATGGAAACCACCTCGATCTTCCAACTGCTACAGGGGATTTTTGTCGGCTTGGGATGCGGGTTATTCCCCAGGGGTAACTTGCAGATGGAAATGATGCCGCAGCTGCAACGGCGCAGCGTTGCCATTGCGCCGATGTCTCGTCATGCCGCCTTGGTGATCGCCGAGCCAGCAAGGGCCACGCCGCTGGCACAGCACTTTTTTGATGCGGCTCAGGCGTGGTTATTGCGCTAGATCGGCTTCCACGGCATCGCCAAGGCTGTAACGAAGCCGGTTTTCCCAAGCGTACAATGCGCTGGTTAAAATCACGTCTAATGCCTGCGACCGCTCCAGCCCACTATTAAACAGCGGCTGCACGCTTTGTGCCGTGAATTTTTCAGGCGTTCGTGTCAGCTCGGCCGCCACGCCTATCACGGCAGCGGTCACCGGATCGTCAGCCACCTCAAGTGCGTGATCAATCCCAGTTACTACGGCCAGTGCCAATTTCCGATTGGCAATGTCATTGGCTAGCGTGGCGACACAGTAACGGCTGCCATTAATACGTGATGTCACCAAGGCAGCTAAAGCCTTCAGGCGTGGAGATAGCCCATCAGCATAGCGATGAATACTGTTAAACACCGCATTGCGCTCATGTAGGGCGGGGGCGTCTTGCGCCAACAGCAGGTAATAAGACTCGCTGCGGGCATCCGGGTGGCTTTGGTCCAGAACGTCGAGCTGCCGGGCCTGGGCCTGCTCGACAACGATCTCCGGCAGGCGAGCTTGCCATAACCGTTCCATACAGGAAAATCCCGCCGTTTTAGCATCTTCGATTTGAGGAAAGCCCGGCAGAACCACGGCGAGCCTGCCTGCCAGTGCGGCAATACCGGCGACCACCCGCGCCTGATAGCTAACGAAACCGATGATTTGCGAAAAGGTCACAATATCTTGCGTGCTCAGGCCAACTTCAGTGAGCTGTTGCAACGCCTTGGAGCAAATCAGGGTAGGTTGGCTGGCGAGTTGGCGGGCGTATTGGGTGATTTGTGCCAGGCGGACATTGCTTTCCCGCGTAGCATCCGGGCTGTCCAGAGGGGCGAGGCGGGCGGCATAATGGCTACAAAGCGATTGCACGCCGGTGACCTGTGCCACCGTCAAGGCCGTCGACAGGCGATCATAAGGTGACAATGTCACCTCTCGCGAAACGCAGACCCGATCGGGGAACAGCACCGGATAGCAGGCTGAGGACGCACTAAAAACGTTAATGCGATGGCTGAGGGCGGTATTCAATCCCTCGTCGGTAAACGTGCCCAGGCCTAACAAAAATCGCTCTCGCAAGCTTGCCGCGCCAGGCTCGAGTGGCGAACTGTCCCCTGAGCTACGCTGGGTTTCGTGGTACCACTGGAAAGGGGTTAGGCGATGTTCCATCGGATAAAATCCTTCATCAATACAACAAGCCACCGTTGCAGTTTGCAACGGTGGCAGGGTAAAAGCCACGGGGCAGGCGTCAGTCGTGGCGGCATAAACCATGGCCATAAATTGCGAAGCCGGCGGCAAGGACAAGCATCAGTTGCGAGAAGCGGTGGTGGGAGTGGTTCATCAGCGCGATATCCTGTTGTTTGCATGGCTCAACGTAGGGGATATCCTCACCGATTAGATTGGCGAGATAAAATAATGTTACGTGCTAATTAATAACTGAATGGAATACCGGTGATCGCTATTTTCCCCTCACCCCAACCCTCTCCCACAGGGAGAGGGAGCCAGTTTGGTG
>NZ_JBKJYW010000148.1:0-4748 GCF_046715635.1 Serratia sp. (in: enterobacteria) | reverse complement strand
GAGCTGCGGCGCTGCCGCAATGGCAGCACTTCTGGTGGTACCCGGCCTTCGGCGCATTGGCGATCGCCGCGCTGATCTACTTCACCTTCAACTACCGGGATATTCCAGCAGGGGAGAAACGCGATGGCTGATTTGCGGGTGCTGGTGGTGGGCTGCGGCAATATGGGGGCGTCCCATGCTGAGGCCTACCACGCTATGGAAGGGGTGACAATCTGCGGGCTGGTAGCTCGGGGTGAGTCCCGTGAGCTGCTCAATCAACGCTTGGGGGGCGGTTATCCCACCTTTAGCGACTTTGAGTTGGCGCTGGCGCAAACCCGGCCCGATGCCGTGTGCCTGACCACTTATCCGGACACCCACGAAGCCTACGCCTTGGCGGCGCTGGCGGCGGGATGTCATCTGTTTATCGAAAAGCCGCTCGCCACCACGGTAGCAGGGGCTGAAAGGGTAATTGCTGCCGCCCATCAGGCACAACGACAGGTGGTGGTGGGCTATATCCTGCGCCATCACCCCTCCTGGCAGCAGTTTGTGGAACTCGCTCGGGGTTTGGGTAAGCCTTTGGTGATGCGGATGAACCTCAACCAACAAAGCCACGGGCAGATGTGGAATGTGCATCGCAACCTGATGCAGTCATTGTCGCCAATCGTCGATTGCGGCGTACATTATCTAGACGTGATGTGCCAGATGGCCCAGGCCGAACCGATCAGCGTGAGTGCTATCGGCGCCCGGCTAAGCGATGACCTGCCGCAGGGTATGTATAACTACGGCCAGCTACAGGTGCGGTTTGCCGATGGCTCTGTCGGTTGGTACGAGGCTGGCTGGGGGCCGATGATCAGTGAAACGGCCTACTTTGTGAAAGACGTCATTGGGCCGCGCGGCGCGGTTTCAATCGTGGCCCGTCATCACGAAATGGCTTCTGACGATGTCGGGGGACATACCAAAACCGAATCATTGCGGGTGCATTATGCCGATCTGGATGACGAGAACCGCTTTACGCGGCCAGATCGCTGGATCGATTGTCAGGAGGAGCCGGACCATTTGGCGCTGTGCCTGAGTGAACAGCGTTACTTTTTACAGGCTATTCGTGAGGGGCTGGATCTCAATCAGCATCTGCAGGATGCGCTGAACAGCTTACGGGTGGTGCTGGCGGCGGACGAGGCGGTACGCAGCCAACGTACGGTGATATTAGGGAGAGGAGCATGAAGACGATGCAGGGGCCAGGACTGTTTCTGGCGCAGTTTATCGCCGAGCAGGCCCCGTTTAATACGCTGGATGGCCTGGCGGAGTGGGCCGCCGGGCTGGGCTTCACCAGCGTTCAGATCCCCACGCTTGAGCCGGCTATCTTCGATCTGGCGTTGGCGGCACGTAGCCAGGATTATTGCGATGAGATCGTTGCCCGGCTTGGGCGGCACGGTATTCGCATCAGCGAGCTGTCGACGCATTTGCAAGGGCAACTGGTCGCCGTCCATCCAGCCTACGATCTGGCCTTCGATGGTTTTGCTCCGCCAGAAGTCCGGGGCAAACCTCAGCAGCGGCAAGCTTGGGCAACGGAGCAACTGTTGCTGGCGGCACAGGCATCTCAGCGCTTGGGGCTAACGGCCCATGCGACCTTCTCTGGGGCGTTGGCGTGGCCTTATTTCTATCCGTGGCCGCCGCATAATGCGTTACTGCTGGAGGAGGCCTTCGAACAGCTGGCCAAGCGCTGGCTGCCGATCCTGGACGCCTTCGATCGGGCAGGCGTAGATGTGTGTTATGAGCTGCACCCGGGGGAAGATTTACATGACGGCGTGACCTTTGAGCGCTTTCTAGCCAAGGTTGGCCATCCCCGCTGCCATATTCTGTACGATCCGAGCCATCTGCATTTGCAGCAGATGGACTATCTGGGCTTTATCGATTGTTATCACCCACGTATCCGCGCGTTTCACGTCAAAGATGCCGAGTACCGCCCCAGCGCCCGCAGCGGCGTGTATGGCGGTTACCAGCCGTGGTCGGAAAGACCTGGGCGCTTCCGTTCGCTGGGGGACGGGCAGATCGACTTCCCGGCCATTTTCAGCAAGCTGACGCAGTACGGCTTCCCGGGCGTTGCCACACTGGAATGGGAGTGCTGCATTAAGTCGCCGGAGGCCGGAGCACGCGAAGGTGCGGCCTTTATCGCCCGCCATATTATTCCGGTAGCGGAACGGGCCTTTGATGATTTTGCAGTAGTAGAGACTGACCGTACGCGGGTAAGAGCCATGCTGGGCGTGGAGGATGCATCATGAGATTGAAGCTGGGAATGGTGGGCGGCGGTGAAGGCGCGTTTATCGGCGCGGTGCATCGGCTGGCGGCGCGGATGGATGATGAGTTTGAACTGGTCGCCGGGGCTTTCTCTTCTGATAGGCAAAACTGTCTGCGTACCGGGGCGCTACTGCATCTGCAACCAGATCGCTGCTATGCCGACTTTAGCCAGATGGCGCTGGCGGAAGCGGCACGCGAGGATGGGATTGATGTCGTCGCCATCGTGACCCCGAATCATTTACACGCACCGGTAGCCAGCGCCTTTCTCAACGCTGGAATTGATGTGATCTGCGATAAGCCCCTATGCACCTCTTATGCCGAGGCTCTGCAACTGGCACAAACGGTGCGCCAGAGCGGCAGACAACTGATCCTGACCCATAACTACAGTGCCTACCCGCTGGTGCGTGAGGCACGTAGCCGCGTATTGGCGGGGGAGTTGGGCGAGATCCGCTTCATTGAGGTGGAATATCTGCAGCAGTGGCTGGCAAAACCGCTGGAACTGACCGACAACAAGCAGGCCGGTTGGCGTGCCCAGCCGGAAAAAGCCGGATCTGGCTGTATCGGTGACGTAGGTACTCACGCCTGGCAACTGGCAGAGTTTGTCAGTGGCATGTTGCCTGAGGCGATCAGCGCGGAGCTGACGTCATTCATTGCGGGGCGCAAGCTTGATGACGACGTGCGGGTACAGATGCGCTATGCCAATGGCGCCAAAGGCCGGCTCTGGGCCAGCCAGGTGGCCTGTGGTCATGAGAATGGGCTGAAGTTACGAGTTTACGGCAGTGAAGGTAGCCTGGCGTTTTGCCAGGAAAACCCGAACCAACTGTGGATACGGCCTTTTGACGCGCCCGCCTATTGCATCACCCGCGCCTCGGTATTTCAGCATGTAGAAAACCGCCTGCTGGCCCGCGTACCCGCAGGGCATCCTGAAGGCTATTTAGAAGGGTTTGGCCAGATTTACCGTGAAGCGGCCCGGTGTTTGCGTGATGGCCCTTCGGCGGCACCTCTGTTACCAGGGATTGAAACGGGTGTACAAGGGATGGCGTTTATTGATGCCGCTCAGCGCAGCAGCCGCGCAGGGGGAGAGTGGGTGGAATTGATATCGCCATAAGTAATAAAGAAGATTTTTTTATTCTTTTATTGCCGAGCGCCGCTCAGATAAAACTGTTGGTCACAGCACAGAATTTTATCAACGGAGCGGATCATGGCGAGCAAACTTTTCTCATTACGCAGTGCAGTATTGTTGGCTTTATCGCTCGGTGCGGCCAGTGCCCAGGCAGTGGACGTCACCGTGGCGTACCAGACCTCCGCCGAACCCGCCAAGGTGGCGCAGGCGGAAAACAGCTTTGCCAAACAGTCTGGCGCGACCGTTGACTGGCGCAAGTTCGACAGCGGCTCCAGCGTGTTGCGTGCGCTGGCCTCTGGCGACGTGCAGATTGGCAATATCGGCTCCAGCCCGCTGGCCGTAGCCGCCAGCCAGAAGCTCCCTATCGAAGTTTTTCTGATCGCCTCGCAGCTGGGCAGTTCCGAAGCGCTGGTGGTCAAAAAGGACATCAAATCTCCCCAGGATCTGATCGGTAAGCGCATTGCGGTACCGTTCATTTCCACCACTCACTACAGCCTGCTGGCCTCCCTGAAACACTGGGGCATCAAACCTGACCAGGTGCAAATTCTCAACCTGCAACCGCCAGCCATTGCGGCGGCCTGGCAGCGTGGGGATATCGACGGGGCTTACGTATGGGCTCCGGTGGTCAATGAACTCGCCAAACAGGGCAAGGTGCTGACCGATTCCGAGCAGGTTGGCCAGTGGGGCTCACCAACGCTGGACGTGTGGGTAGTCCGTAAAGACTTTGCCGATCAACACCCTGAAGTCGTCACCGCATTTGCCGCCAGCGCCCTGAAAGCGCAGAAGGCCTATCTGGCACAGCCGGAGCAGTGGCTGAAAGACTCAAGCAATCTCAACACGCTGGCTCGCCTGAGCGGAGTGCCGCCAGAGCAGGTGCCGGAACTGGTGAAGGGTAACCGCTACCTGCCGGTCGCCGATCAGATCACTCAACTAGGCCAGCCGGTAGATAAAGCCATTCGTGATACCGCCGAGTTCCTCAAGCAACAAGGCAAGATCCCGCAGGTGGACAGTGATTACAGCGCCTATGTGACCGACCGCTTTGTCAAACAGGTGCAGGCTGCGCCGCAGTCGTAAGGGATCCGCCATGCTAAACGTTAACCATCTTTCGGCCGATTATCAGGGGCGTGCGGCGCTGCGCGATGTGTCGTTCCAGATAGCCAGAGGGCAATTGGTGGTGGTGTTGGGGCCTTCTGGCTGCGGCAAGACCACGTTGCTGAATTTGATCGCCGGGTTTATTGAGCCAACGGCAGGTAGCATTACGCTGGATGATGTCCCCGTCAAAGGCCCGGGGGCCGAGCGGTGCGTGGTCTTCCAGCATGAAGGCTTACTGCCGTGGCGCAACGTGGTGGAT